>JAACCU010000334.1 GCA_009937405.1 Actinomycetota bacterium | reverse complement strand
TCTGCCCAAGACCCGATCGGGCAAGATCATGCGCCGCCTTCTGCGCGATGTGGCCGACGGCCACGAGCTGGGCGACACCACCACACTGGCTGACCCGGGAGTGGTTGCCGCGATTCGCGAAGGCGCGGCGAACTCTGAGGAGGACTGAGTGGCTCACCCCAGCCATTGGACCTCAAACGGCGGCCGCCCCATCGGTGGGCGAACGATCGTGTTCGACCTCGACGGGGTGATTGCCGATGCCAGCCACCGGCAGCATTTCCTGGCGGCGGAGCGGTCCTCAGACAAGGATTGGGACGGCTTCTTCAACGCGTGTGTCGATGATCCCGTGATCGAACAGGGTCGCCGTCTCGTTGGTTCGATCAGCGATGATTTTTGTGTTGTGATTCTGACAGCCCGGATTCATGAGACCCGCGCCAAAACAGTGGCGTGGCTATCGGCGAATGGCGTTCGCCACGATTGGTTGATCTTGCGGGGCCACCATCAAGGTGTCCCATCGACTGAGTGGAAGCGCGAGCAGCTTGAACACCTAGAGGAGGCCGGCGCTGTCATTGAGCTCGCCCTTGACGATGATCCCCGCAACATCGCCATGCTTCGCGACCTTGGCCTCACCGCCACGTACATCCACTCCGGCTATTACGACGATCGCGACTATGACGCCGAGTTCCGCTGACGCCGAGTTCTGCTGACGCCGAGTTCTGCTGATGACGACGCGCCGGGGTCCGACCCAGCAGTCGTTGGTGCAAGCGGGTGGTTCGTTTACTCTCGTCGCATGACGCACGGGACAGAGGCATTCCAGGGGACGATTGGCCGCACGGTAGAAGAGTCCGAACCGTGGTGGCCTGAGCCGTCGCTTCCGCCCGCCGGCACCCCAAACGTCGTCATGATTTTGATGGATGACACGGGGATCGCTCACCTGAATTGCTTTGGAGGGCCGATCGACACGCCCAATTTCGACCGGTTGGCCAACAGCGGTCTGCGGTTCGCCAACTTTCATACGACAGCGCTCTGTTCACCGTCGCGGGCCTGCCTACTCACCGGCCGCAACCATCACGCCGTCGGCATGCGAGCCATCTCGAATTTCGATACCGGTTTCCCCAACATGCGCGGCCGGATTGCCCCGGAGGCCGCGACCATCGCCGAGATGCTTGGCCCCAAGGGCTGGTCGACGTTTTGTGTCGGCAAGTGGCATCTCGCGCCGATCATGGAGGCCTCCACCGCCGGCCCGTTCCACAACTGGCCGCTGCAGAAGGGCTTCGATCGGTTTTACGGCTTCATGCAGGGAGAGACCGATCACTTTCATCCCGATCTCTGTGCCGACAACCACCCGATCGAGCAGCCTGCCCGCCCTGAGGACGGCTATCACCTGAGTGAGGACCTGGTCGATCAGGCGATCTCGATGGTCGGCAATCAGCATTCCCTGGTGCCCGAAAAACCGTTCCTGCTCTACTTGCCGTTCGGCGCAACCCATGCCCCCCACCACGCGCCCAACAGCTATCTCGAGAAGTACCGCGGGTTTTTCGACGAGGGTTGGGACGTCTGGCGTGACCGCGTCCATGCGAAGCAGATTGATCTTGGGATCATTCCGCCCGACACCGAGCTCGCCCCCCGCAACCCCGGCGTGCGGCCGTGGGATGACCTCAATGAAACCGAGCAGGCTTTTGCCTGTCGGCTGCAAGAGGCTTTCGCCGCCATGCTCGATCACACCGATGCGCAGATTGGGCGTCTTCTCGATTCGCTCGAGCGGCTCGGTATCGCCGACGACACCCTCGTCTTCGCCATGAGCGACAACGGTGCATCCCAGGAGGGCAACGACACCGGCGTGCTCGACGAGTTCCGCTATTTCAACAACCTCCCCGAGGACATGTCGACTGTCGCTGATCGACTCGACGACATCGGCACCCGGCGCAGCCACTCGAATTATCCGTGGGGCTGGTCACAGGTCGGCAACACCCCGGCCAAGCGCTACAAGCAAAACACTCACGGCGGTGGGGTACGTGATCCGCTGATTGTGTCGTGGCCGAACGGCATCGACGCGTCGGTGAACGGCCAGATCAGGCACCAGTTTCACCACATCACCGACATCGTCCCGACCGTGCTCGAGATCTGCGAGTACGAGCCGCCGACGAGTGTCAAAGGTGTCGATCAGATGCCGATCGATGGCACGAGCCTGGCCTACGCCTTCACCCCCGAGGCTGCTGATCGAGACGCGGTGCCGAGTCGAAAGCCGGTGCAGTACTTCGAGATGTTCGGCCATCGTGGCATCTGGTCTGAGGGTTGGAAGGCCGTCACCTACCACACACCCGGCACGTCACTCGAGGCCGATCAGTGGGAGCTCTACCACCTCGACAAGGATTACTCCGAGTGCCACGACCTGGCGGAGTCTGAGCCCCAGAAGCTCGCTGAACTCGTTGAGTTGTTTTGGACGGAGGCTGAACGGCACGGCGTATTTCCGATTGATGCCGGCGAGATGCGGGCCATGTTCGCCGGCCATCCGGTGCC
>JAACCU010000333.1 GCA_009937405.1 Actinomycetota bacterium | reverse complement strand
TCACCGTGAACTGGACTGCTCCGGCCTCGAATGGCGGTAGTGCGATCACCGACTACGAAGTCAGCGCAACTGACGGCGGCACTCCGGTCACCGCTATGACTGGCGATACCAGCCTGACGCTCGATGTCGGCGGTCTCACCAATGGCGCCGACTACACCGTCACAGTTCGGGCCAAGAACTCTGACTTCTGGGGTGCATTCTCCACCGGGTCAAGCCCCCACACGCCCCTCGGCGTGCCGGGCGCGCCGACCGTTCTCACCCTCACCCCCACCGCTGATGGCTTCACCGCGACGTGGACTGACCCCGCCGACGACGGCGGAAACGGCGACGATCTCGGCAACTATCAGTATCGCGTTGAAGACGTAGCCGGTGTGGTAGTCGAATGGACCACCACTGCCTCCTCGACGCCAAGCTACACGATTACCGGTCTGGACCCGCACGACTACATCGTGAAGGTGCGGGCTACCAACGCTCTACACACCGGCATGGGAACCGCCAGCCAAACCGGCACGGTGCCGACCTAGCCTCGCCCGGCTACCAGATCCAGATGTAACCAGCGAGCAGGAAAAGCACGACCACGAGGAGCCCGGCGACGACCCACACCGGCCACTTCGACGGGTCGGTGAGCGGCGGCGGGGGTTCGTGAGGCGCAGGCCACGGCAGGGGTGCTGGAAGCGGCGCAACTGGAGCGACAAGAAGCTTGTTGCAGCGGACACAGAGTTGGCGGCCGATGCTGTTTCGTTCGCCACAGTGCGGGCATTCCCGATTGCCGATGGCATCGCGCCCTTCGGCCCCAGGCAAACGCCGGAACGCGTCGCCGGTCTCGTCGAGACCGTTGTCGGTCGGCGGGCCTGCCCAAAAGAGCGGAAAGTCGCAGTCCGGACAGAACTCGTCGGCGCTTCGACGGACCTCTTGAAAGACCGTTTGAAACGCACAGCGGGGACAGGTGATTTCGACGCTCATGCGACTCGACTCTCCGAAAGCGGCCACAGCGTGCGGGATCCCCGCCGCAGCTCGAACGTGACAGTGGCTGGAAGCTCCCGCTGAACAATGCGAAGCAGGTCGTCGTCGGACGCCCAGCCACCTTCGGGGACCGCGACGATGACGTGGCTGCGCATCCCCGCTGGTGCTGGCTCCCACTCGTTCGACGCAGGCTGCGGCACGAAATAAGCGGTCGCATCATCGCGAACGACTACGCCTTCGCCGGTAATTGCGCTGAGGAGCCGCTCTAGGCCATAGCGCGTACCGCGCCAGGCAACCAGGGTGCTGTACTCCCTCACGAGGTTGCGCTGTACCTCGTCGGGCAGCTCCTCATCGAGATACTCCAGGCCTATCCAGCTACCGAGCACGCGGACCATCGACGTCGGCGTCACCGATGGGTCGAAGGTGTGGTCGAGCCCATCGATCGTGTCGAGGAAGGTGTCGCCCATGTCCTGGAAGATGCGGAGGTAACGCATGAGAAAATCATCGTCATGCATTCCGCTGGGCAGCTGGTTCAGAAGCCAATCGGGATGTCGACTCATCGCACCACGACCTGATGACGGGCGGATAGGAAGAGCGCGCGGTCGGTCAATCGAAGCACCTCGTGGGCATCGCCGTAACGGCGGTTCTCGTTACGAACGTCAACCTGGAACAAAACAACGTCATCGACACGTTCCACTCCATCGACGTCGGCGAGGAGCTGGGTCACGGCCGCAGCGTTCAAGTCCATGCCGAACGGCCACCCGGTGCCATCGGGTCCTCCAACCAGCGGGTCGATGAACCGGTAGAGAGCTTCTCTGGCTCGGGCGCTCACGGCCTCTGGCGGACGGCCGGGAAGTACTGCAATCAATGCCGCCACGCTGGCACCCTGGAAGTAGGGCGTCCCGTAAGCGACCGAGGTACCGAGGATTCGACGCTGGTCGAGATACCCCTGGACACGCTGTGCAACGTCAGTCGTAATTGCAAAGTCATCAAGCTTTCGCACGCCGAGGTCGTCTCCCTCAACGTTAGGCACAAGCAGCAACCGCGTCGGCCCGCCGGTCTCCAGCGGAGGCAGGCAACGCACACGGGCAATAGATGGATCAGCTTGATGGGCCAGTCGCTCATAGTCCTCAGTCGTGACGGCGCGACCTCCCGCACGCACCGTCATCGGTCCTCGGTGCTTGGCGTTTTCGACCGTTTCAGCGTCGACACCTCCACTGGCGGGCTTCAAGTTCTCGACGCCGGCAATTCCAATCAGTGACACATGGGGCGCCACAAGCGTGCGCGCACCGACGTTGCCCCCTGAGCCACCGCCATAGCGATAGCCAGTGGCTCGCACCACTGCGCTCTTCGAGGGTGCAGCACCGTGCTGACGGTACGAGCCGTCGGGATAACGGATCCGCGGGCCGAAGTGCACGTCACCTGTGGCGTCATCCCACACGAAGTGCATGTCGTCTGGGGCGGAATGTTGAAAGTCAGCGCCCTCGAGCCAGGTCAGAGCAACGCCGTGTTCATCGACAACCTCGATCGTGTCACCCTCACGTCTTTCCAGGACCGGACGGTTGGTGGTCTGAAATTTCTGGTCCGGTTCGCCTGATGAAATCCCAAGGAACTCCTCGCCGATCGACAAGGCATGCTCGGCACGAACGGTGCCGCCGATAGTGCGAGCGGTGATCGCCGTAACTACCGGCGAGACTCGGTAAGAGTTGTCATCGCCAAGCCCGCGAGTGAGCACGACGCGCACCCAGAAACCTGCGTGCTGTCCGAGTGTGAGAGGTTCGTGCGCCATTGGAATCAACAATTTGACGAGGCCATCGCGGTTAAAACCACCGGTCGTATCCTCATGTACTGTGACCCGGGCCCAGCCTTCACCGGTCCAAACTTCCCAAGCAATCGGAGGATCCGTAGGGTCGATACCGATGCCCTGCACGGTGGCGCGAATCTGGAGTTCGAGAACATTGCCGGCCAACGACCGGTCGAACCCTAGATAGAAGCCGTCACTGATCCGCAAGGGGTTGGTGGAGAACAGCGGCGTCATTTGACCGGACAAGACTGACGTCGTTAGATCGACAAAGACTTCATCATGAGCTGAGGTCAGCAAACAGTCGAGAACCGGGTCGACGATCTCGAGGTCGCCAACCGTGGTAAAGACGATCGGTTCTTCGGTGCCACTGACACTGGTAGCGATCTCGGTCCCGGCAGCAATCCTGGCTGTGTCTTGACCGCTGGCCGCCCAGAACGTGAGATCCGCGCTAGCCGCTGAGGCGGGAAACGTCTCCACTCCAAGAAGGTTGAGCATCCGCAGGTAGAAGCTGTCGGGCACCTGATTCAGGCGGAAGAGCATCATCTCGCTCATCCAAGCGAATAGTTCGATCAGGGCAACACCCGGATCGGAGAGATTGTGATTCGTCCACTCCGGGCAGTAGGTCGGAATCAGCCGTTTGGCTTCATCAACCAGTTGCTGGAAGGATCGATCGTCGAGGTTTGGGACGGGCAAGCTCACTCGTCGTCTCCGGGAATCATATAGAAGGGATAGACGAGGTTGCGCACGTCATTGGTCGACTGGACCTCGTAGGTGATGTGGATGTCTACTGCTCCGTCCGTGCCGGTTCGCGCCTGCACGTCGACTTCAGTCACGTCGGCTCGGGGCTCCCATTGTGCCAGAGCCTGCCTGGTGTAGTCGGCCATAAGTCCGAGAGTGTTGCTGTTGATCGGCTCGAAGAGGAGCTCCCAGACCCGACATCCGAATTCTGGGCGCATCAAACGCTCGCCGGGTGCGGTGCAAAGAATCATTCGGATCGATGAATCGATGTCTTCGGCGCCGCTGCTGGTGGCGATGGCTCCGGTGTGGTCGACACGCAAGGGGAAGCTGATGCCCCGGCCGATGAAGTCGGCCTTCTCGTCGCTCATATCCACCTCAATTGACCTTCACCATCGAGCCCTTGATCTCGGTCATCGCCGAGGACTTCACAGTCGTGCCGGCACTCGATTCGACCGTCGCCTTGGTCCCTGCCTTCACATCCACCTTCTGTTGACCCTCAATCTTGACATTTGCACCTTTAATAGTGACGTCTTTCGTCGCAGAAAGCGTGAGGCCGTCCTTCGAGTCGATCGTGATAGCGCCCTTGTCGTCGATCGTGATCGACGACTTCTTGTCGGCCACCGTGATCTTCAGCGTGCCCTTCCCCAATTCGAGGAGACCATTCCCCTTGTAGAAGCGCAGCTTTCCAGTGGTGTCGGGAGCAGCCTCGATCTCAAGGAGCGCTTCGGCCTTGTCCTTGGCATCAGTTCCGGTGAAGAGCTTCAGCTTTGCCTTTCCGTCGACTGACGTCACATAGGTGGCTTCGCGCTGCTCGATCGGTTCGGCCGCTAGCGGGGGGAACTTCTTGCTGTAGAGCCCACCGATGACGATCGGGCGGCGAACATCGCCGCTCTGGAATAGCACCAGAACTTCGTCCGCCAGTGCTGGCGGCACAAACACGCCGCCGCCCTTGCCAGCGCGAGGAGCGAGAACTCGAGCCCAATCGCTTTCGTTCTCCTCGGAGAGCTGTGGGTACTTCACCTTGACTCGCCCAAGCTTGTCCGGATCGGTGACATTGGTGATGACGCCAACGGCCGGCCCGGACTGCGACCATGCCAGCGGTGCCTGCTTGTCGAGCACCAGTTGCGAAAGGTCTGTGCGCTCCACGCCAGCGAGATGCATCGTCGTCGTCTCTGCGGACGGTTCGAATCGGTGCTGCAATCCAATCACGCGAAGTGATGCGCCTTTCGGGACGAACAGCGGAAGCAGCCGGGCTGGAACCGTCGTTTTGTCGTGAAGCTTCGCACCTGGTTTCAACACACAGTCGACCTCGCACCATCCACCCTGCTCCACCGCGTCGAAGTTCCGAGCGCCAGCGATCGACACCGCCTCGGCCTGGGTCAAAGCTGGCGAGTTGGGCGAAACTACATCCGATGATTTTTTGCCTGAAGGCGAGCGGGGCTTGTCGGCCCAGCTGGCCCGTTTGCTGTACGAGCTCTTGCCGGCAACGGCTTTCTGCGTGGCCGAGTCCCAATCGCGAACGATGGCCTTGGCTTCCGTATGGCTGCCATCGAACCGAGCGGACAGTCGGATCACGTCGTCCTCATCTAAACTGAGGGAACCCCCACCCGTTGTGCGATCTTTGACGACGAGCTTCTTTCCCTCGATCCACCAGTCGTAGCCGTAGGTCGAGGCAAGATCGTCGATCATCTCCCGATCGCTAACATGCTGCTGAACGAAGTCGAACGCGCCGAGCGTCCCGCCGGGGACTTCAGCACTCAGGCCTGCATTACGAGCGATGTCCTTGATAACAGCGGTCACCTTCTTGTTCAGAAAGGTCTTGAACTGGGGTCCACCATCCAGCTTGAACCCGTTATCGAGGGCGTAGATAGTGAGCACGAGCGAGTGGTCGTCCGCCAACTCCTGCCCAATGGCGACGACAACCCCGTCGAAGACTTCGGTTCCCACATCATCGACGATGCCCTCGATCTTGATTCCCTTGCCGATCAGGTCGCTGGTGACCGATGCCGTGTCATTAGCACCGAAGATGGGTTGTAGAAGGCTAATCTCTGCCGATCGAGGCTGATTGATAGCGACGTCGACCACGACTGACTCCAGGACCGGGCCCCAGTCTGGGGTCTTGTCCGTGCCATCAAGTTTGATCTGTGCCCCGTAGTTCCGCGCAGTACTGGCCATCAGGCACTCCCACGCTTTGGGATGGCGACCACCATGCCGGGGCTGATCGCCAACGGATCAGCAATTCCATTGGCGGCCGCGATCTCTCGCCACGCCGTGGAAACCCCATAGTGTTCGGCGGCAATTCGGTCGAGAGTCTCACCGGGGCGCACTCGGTGAGTGCGGTGAGGGAGCGGAGTGCCCGACGTGGGGTTCTGCTTTGACCACGTGTCGTCGGGCTCATACTGCTTAAGACTCAGGTTCGCTCGTGCACGCAGCGGCTTTCCATCATCAGCAAAATAGGTGTACGTGACTTCGAGGCTCTCGACGACCGACTTGAACGAGTGGAAGTCGCCCCAATGGAACTTGACCCACGGCGGCCGACCGGTCTTGGTGTCCTTGTCGTAGCCCGGGAGCTTGCTGTCCAGTTCCATCAGATTCATCAGTTTCGTGGTGTGCTTAGTGACCGGCTCACCCGTATCAGTCGTATCAAGTGTTAGCGCCAGGCTGATCGATCCGCCACCACCACCGTCGAATGTCAGCTCTGGCGCCGTGCGCCCCGCTCCTTGGTCAGCTGACCAGTTGTTAGATTTGGAGATGCTCAGCTCGTTGGGGTTGAAGAGGCACGGGATTTTCGTCCCACCTTCGCGTTCGAGGTATGCCTTGACTTGCGCCATCTCAGATCTTCCCTCGGAACGACTGACCACGACGAACTCGTTCCCCGATGATCTTCTTTGTCAACCGCCGCTCGACCTCGCGCACGATCTCGTCCATAGAGGGAAGCGAATCAACAGTCGAGGTCTTGGAATTCGGTTCAGGCGCATATGCCGGAGAGCGCTGCACATCACGCGTCGCCGAGCGACCACTTTCTGCCGCGGCGCGGCGCACGACTGAGCTTGACGGCGAGGTCAAGCTTCCAGAAGCACGGCCTTGCACCCGATCGGCATATGACTGAGCCGAGACCGTTCCCGAACCCGACGAGCCAGCCGATGACCGGCGAATGACATCTCCTCTGTCGGCGCCAATAGCGATGTCGGCCGCTGAACCTTGATCGCTTACGGCGGGGACGGCACCACCGACACTTCGGCCTCGAGCTGCGCTGGTGGGCGATACCCCATCACGGATTGCCCGGCGAACGACGTACTCGGCTCTACGGGCATCACGTTCTTCGGCGTTGACCATCGGGTCATCGAAGAAACGCGGCATCGTTGACGGCTCGGCGACGTGGGTAAGTTCGTGGGCCAAAATCTGTTGCGACCGGGCGGAGCCGTCCGGGCGCTCTGCCAGATGAATCGTGGAGCCAACCGTAGCGGCCACACGTCCAACGGAGCCGAGCGCACGTCGCGACGCTGCACCTGTGGCAATTCTGACTGGAACAGGCCCCGCTATCTGATCGGCGAGCCCGCGAAATGCCATGGGTAGCGCTTCGGTTTCAACGCGTTGACGGCTACGGAGCTCACGGAGAAATCGAACCGCCAGGGGTGGCGCAGTTACCCCATCGATCGTTGGGGCTGTCAGAGGTGTCCTGGATAGGTTTTCTATCTGGCCGATTGGCATAGCGGAGGTCAGAGTCTTCGGCCGAGTAGCCGCTCTCATCAGTGGTCCCGTCGGCAATGGACCCGTCGGCAATGGCCCCGTCGGCAACTCCTGCAAGGACGACTGACCAACAGCCGGCGTGGTACCAAGCAACGGCTCAACCGCCAAAGCGAGCGCGTTGGTCGATGTCATCGACGAGGGCAGACCACGGTGGTCCGCCGGCCAACTCGGCGAAGCCGCCGGATTCGTTGATCTGACTTCAAAATTCGAGGGTCCGGTTGCAAGGTTTGCGGCTGCTCTGGGCGCGCCAATTGAGGGGTTGCTCGACGGTCCAAGCGGGCCGCGTCGAGGGCTCGGCCGACCGGGGTCTCGAAGGTTCTCCAGCTGAGCCAGCTTCGAGAGCATGTCTAACTGCGAACCAATTTCATGACCGGTGACGCCAGAGTCAATCTGTTGATCCGCTGCCTCTTGCGCCCACACCCGTGGCGCTGAAATCGATCGGGTGTTTTGCACTGAAGCTGGTCGGACGGCCGGATTTACGGGCCTCTCAACTAGTGCCATATCGCCTGGCCAGGTTGCGATGGATGAGTCCGACAAATTCGAAGCACCCGGGGATGCCATCATTTCTCCAGCGAGGGTTGCGGCGCCTACGCCGGTCAGCGCGCCCACTCGGGGGATCGAGCCAGATATGGCGGGGGGTGTCGCGACTAGGCCCGGGGCGGCAATCCTCGAATCAGCGGGGCGCGAGCTACGCAGGGCCTCGAGCGCTGCAGCCGCGGCCGGAACCGGCGTGTCGACCACCGAGGCGGATATCGGGTTCGGGGTATCAGGCCAGCTTGGTGCGGGGCTCAACTCCCACGCGGTCACGAACTCGGTTGAGGAAGCGGCGAGAGCGTTAGGGTTCTTTCGCTTAGGTGACACGCCGATACGTGGCTCAGGAGTCAACTGAACCAGGTCGGCGACCGGCCGGACATGAATGGGCAATCCTTGGTCAACGGATGCGCGCACTGGTGATTGCATGACTTCTCCGCTGGCCCGCGGATGCAATGTCGCTCCGCCTCTGAGGCGGTTGAGTTGCGAAAGCTTAGACAGCATGTCGTCGCGGCTTCCCACCTCGTGGCCAGTCTCGACAAACTCGATCTGGTTGCTCTCGGTGATTACGGGAACGGGGGGTTCTGACATCGGTGATCTCAGCGGGCCTGGACCCGCGGGTGATGCCATCGATCCCGGTGACGACGATGTCGACACACGAACACGATCGGACCGATGGATGCTGGCACCGCTAGTCGGGCGACGATGCGGACGGGAGTCAGCAACAACCGTATTTTGTGCGCTCGCTAGACCTCGAATTGTGGGTGCGGCCAAACGATCACTGATCTGCCAGGGGCTCCAATTCGTCTCGTGTGAAACCAGCTCTGGCTCGGGGCTAAGCCGCCACTCACTCGGTGGTCGGGCCGGATACCCGGCGGTGCTCGAGGGCGCATTGAGAAAACGACGGCGCGCTCCCAACCCGAGACCAACTCCAAAACTAAGAGTCCGGCTGCGAGCGCCAACGAGCCCTGGTCGACGAGCAGAGGAAGCGATAGCGCTGGTCGTTGAGGGCAGCATTCCGACAACTACTGGTAGCGGGGCCAGCGGCGAAGCGGTATCGGTCATTCGACCGTGAATCCGTGGTGTGCCATTTCGAGCTCTTCCACCAGTGCCTCGGCACCTCCGGCTGCGAATGTCGGCCCGCCCCAGCGGACGGGAATGACATCGATGAAGCTCCACTTGCGAAGTTGCTTGCCGTTGCCGTCTAGCAGAATCACCGCCGCCGTCTTGCGAGGGGTCTTGTTCCCACCCCTGGTGAAGCCAGAGCCGGACGCTTCGCCAAGCCATCCGAACAGAGCGTCGTTGTTGGTGACTCCCCGTTTGAGCGTGACATTGGGCCAACTCATTCGGCCGGGCAGCTTGTGCACGTAGCCGTTGACGCCGCCCTCTTCAACG
>JAACCU010000332.1 GCA_009937405.1 Actinomycetota bacterium | reverse complement strand
GTGGAACGATCCGATCGATCACCGATGACGCCAGCCTCCCCGTCGGCTACTACGGACCGGTGACCCATAATCCTGCGTTACGTGACCATCGGACAACTCTAGGGGCCGCTGTTCATTGCGTCTGTGCGTTCATCTACACTCCGAGTATGAATGACCTTGTCGGTGTTGTGCTTGGCGCCGGTTCGTCCCGGCGACTCGGCCGACCGAAACAAACCCTCGACTTCGGCGGACAGAGCTTGCTGTCGTACGTCACCCACGACATCGAAGCCGCCGAGTCATTGACGCGCATCTATCTGGTGCTTGGAGGCGGAAGCGAGGAAGCCCAAGCATCGCTCGATCTCCAACGAGCCCAGATTGTTCGCAACGACTCCTACGGAACAGGATGTGCATCCTCACTTCTCGCCGGACTTGACGCCGCTGGCGCCTGCGACGCAATCGTGATGCTGCTCGGCGATATGCCCGGGGTCAGCGCCGACGTCATCGACAGTGTCATGAATGCCTGGCGAGACAACCCCACTTGGGCCGCAGTCACCGAGTATCGCGGCGAACTCGGCCACCCTTTCGTGTTCAGCGCAGCCGCGTTCGACCAACTCCGGGGCCTCCACGGCGACAAAGCGGTCTGGAAAATCGTCGACAACGAACCGGTCACACGAGTGGCACGTATCGCCGTCGATCGAGATCTCCCACGCGATATCGACACGTGGGACGACTATGACGACGTTTGCGCACAGTTCGGATTCGCTACCGGCCAACACGACCGAGGCACCTGAGCCATGTACGGCATCGCTTTAAGTGCGGCATCATGCATTCGAGCGGGAACACGGGTCGATATCGCGTGGATCGTCGATCGTCATGACGGCAATCCGTTCGACCCCAGCGAGACAATCGCGATCACCCCCGGCGGCGGGCGCCTCGGATCGTTGCTCAACGGCGCACTCGATGGCCAACTCATCGAACTGGCAGGAACGCAAGGCGACCAGGGCCGACTCGTTCGTCTCGACATCAGCCCGGTTGATGCGGCCGTCTCCGGCACAGAACCGGGCTCTGGCATCGGATGCATGCTCGTGCCCGGCACGGCCCTGCCCGAGGAGCTGTGGGAGATGCTCCTTTCACGTGAACCGGTCTGCCTCATCGCTGAACTCGACGGAGACACCGTCATTCAGTGGGGGCTGCACACCTCAGAATCAGTTGCAGATGCCGGCGACACCCCGCTGCAGGTCTTCGAGCAGGGATCCAGCGCAGCCGACCTTTCACCGCACACGGCGACCACCGTCCTGCAGCCGAGATCGACGCTCGTCGTTGTCGGAGGCGGCGAGATCGCCGACTCTCTCGAACGAATCGCGACCATGCTGGGATGGCAGACATCGATCACGAGAGAGGCCGGAATCGCCTCGGGCCTCATCGCCGCGCTCTCACCGATCGACAGTGTCGTGGTGATCGGTCACGACCTAGAACTGACCGGGAAAGCACTGCTCGATGCTCTCTCCAGCGATGCCGGCTACATCGGCGCCGTCGGCCCGCGCCACCTCCAAGAAACTCGAGCCGACTGGTTGGCGTACCGAGGGATGACTGACCTGGCTCGATTGCGAGGACCCGCCGGAATCGACATCGGGGCGCGAACACCGCAAGAAATCGCATTGTCGATCACCGCCGAAATCGTCGCCGCACAGATCGCCTCGCCCACCGCCTCGCGCTAACGAAGGGGACGCTACCGGCCAGAGGCAGTAGGCTTACCGAACGCAAGGTCAACCACCACGAGCCAACCAATGGAAGCGTCAAGCAATGACCACTGAGCACGAAGAGGCGGACAATCCATCCCACACCATGTGGGCCGCTGACGACCAGGCCGGCGAAGACACGTTCGATGAAGACTGCAGCCCAACCCGGGTGTGCCGTAATGCCCGGGCCTTCAGCTTCGAAGGCATCGCCGAAGATGGGCGTGACCTGAAGACCGCTTGGCGCGAGACTCTTGAGCGCGAAGGCAAACTCAGCAGCTCAACAGAATCGATCCGTGATCTGGTGCTTGGCCAGACCGCGGCCGACTGACCCGTTCGAGAGGCTGCGATATGACAGCCGAAACCGGAGAACGCGCTCCGAAAAGCATTACCGACCTCACCGACATGCTCCGCGACGGCGAATACCTGGCCGATCGCGGCTTATCCACCGCCTTGTATATCGCCCTGGAGCTGGGTCGCCCCTTACTGCTCGAAGGTGAGGTCGGCGTCGGCAAGACCGAACTGGCCAAGGTGCTTGCATCCATCTTTGGCCGGCGGTTGATCCGGTTGCAGTGCTACGAGGGAATCGACACCAACCAAGCACTTTACGAATGGGACTACGCCCGTCAGATGTTGCAGGCTCGGGTGCTGTCCGAGCAACAGGCGAGCGATGAGCTCGCGGTCGATCGCCTGTTCAACACCCAGTTCTTGCTCGAGCGTCCCCTTCTTGAAGCGGTACGCGCCGGCAACACGTGTGTTCTACTAATCGACGAGATCGACCGAGCCGACGACGAGTTCGAAGCATTCCTGCTCGAACTTCTGTCCGACTTCCAGATCACGATCCCCGAGATCGGCACTGTGGCCGCCGAGTCGCGACCGCTTGTGATCCTCACGTCGAACCGGACCAGAGAACTCCACGATGCCCTGAAGCGCCGGTGCCTCTACCACTGGATCGGTTACCCCACCATCGACGAAGAAGTGGCAATCATCACTCTCCGCTCACCGGATGTGCCCGAAGTACTCGCCCGCAAAGTTGTCGAAGCGGTCAATCGTCTACGAGGAATGGACCTCGCAAAACCACCGGGCGTGGCGGAGACACTCGATTGGGTCGAGGCGTTGGGCGTGATCGGGTCAACCGACCTCGACGTAGACACCGCACGCGACACTCTCGGGTCGGTGATCAAAGACCGCGACGATCTCGAGGAGGTTTCCGGTGGCCTCGCAGCCGTCGTCGGTGATGTCTGACGACACCGGTCTCGTTGAACGATTCGTCGAATTCGGCCACGAGCTACGTGCCGAAGGGCTCGCTGTCGGGTCCGGCGACATTCTCACCTTCTGCACAGCACTCGCAGCCCTCAACCCCTCCGACCTCACCGACGTCTATTGGGGCGGACGAACAACAATGGTCACGCGCCGTGACCAACTAGCCGTGTATGACCAGGTCTTTCGCCGCTTCTTCCTCGGCGGGTCGAAGTCCAAACCGGAACCACCGGATCAGGTTCCTCCCGCACCGAGCGGAATGCGAGGGGTTCTCGAGATTCCCGATGCCGAACCCGGCTCCGGCGCAGCCGACGACGAGGACGAAACCACCCTGGGTTTCATGGCCTCCAATGCCGAGATCTGGCGCCAGAAGTCGTTCTCGTCATGCACAGCCGATGAACTGGCTGCCCTTCGGCGGATCATGGCGACTATCCGGATCACGCCACCACGACGCGAAAGTAGGCGTCGCTGCCCGAGCAAACCACCCGGTAGGCCCGACATGCGCCGCATGGCCCGCCAGATGATGCGGACTCAGCACGAACCACCCACGCTGCTGCGAACCACCCGCAAGAAACGTCCCCGGCCCCTGGTGCTCATCCTTGATGTCTCCGGCTCGATGTCGGAGTACTCGCGCAACTTGCTGCAGTTCGCCTACACGACGAGACACGCGGCAGGACGGGTCGAGGTCTTCTGCTTCGGGACTCGGTTGACCCGTATCACCCCCGACCTGGACCGCAGACATCCCGACGATGCCATGAAACGAGCCGCCAACCGCGTCTCGGATTGGGACGGAGGTACCCAGATCGGCACCTGTCTCGACGAGTTCATTCGCAAATGGGGTCGTCCGGGTATGAGCCGTGGCGCTCTCGTCGTGATCTGTTCAGATGGCCTCGACCGCGGTCAACCAGCAGACTTGGCGAGCGCCATGGAGCGGCTGTCTCGCCTATGTCACCGCATCGTGTGGATGAACCCTCACAAAGGCGACAACCCGGACTTTCAGCCCAACACGCTCGGCATGATGGTTGCGGCGCCTTTCGTGGACTCGATTGTTTCAGGGCACAATCTTGACAGCCTCGGCGCATTCGTTGAGAGCCTTCCCGAGGGGCGCTAGGAGACATGATGAAGTGGAGCGTTTCGATACAAGCTCAAGGTGACCGGAGTCTTGAGATCGGAGAGATCGTTTTATTCGCCGATGCTGTAGCGACGATGGAAGGCATCGCGTCTGGCATCGGAACCATGAGCTACGGCGCTCAGATCGTGATCGAAGCCGAAACCGATGATGAAGCGGTCAATCTCGCTATCCCTGCATTTATCGAAGCGGCGAGCGTGGCGGGTCTTCCCGACTGGCCACTGGCCCACGCCGAAGTCATCGGTTACGAGCACGAATTTGAGGAGTATGAATGATTCGACTCGGATCGCTCGGCGGATACCCATTCGAAGGTCCGCGGGTCCTCGGCGGATGGACAGCGCCAGCCGTCCCGGCGGTTTACGCCATCATGTATCGGCCGACGCCCGAAGCGACAGCCCAGGAGTTCGCAGTCATCTATGTCGATCACTCCGACGACCTTTCAAACGAAGGGTTCCCTTTCAAACATCCCCGGTCCGCATGCTGGACACACCGAGCAGGCGACCAATGGAGCCTGCACATCTGCACCTACCAAGTGCCCGGTGGGATGCGATCACATCGAGAACAGATAGCCCGCGAACTGATTGCCATATATCAGCCCGGATGCAACCGTCAACAGTTCGATCACGCCTGGAACGACGAATGGATCGGCTCGTACACAGCTCCGACCACCGCGCGGTTGACCACCGGCCGCGACCCTTCCTCAGACCGCTGAGCGTCCTGGCTCAGCAGGGCCCCAGCAGTGCTACGCGGGGTCTTCTGATTCTGCGGTCGCGGCGGACAGGGTGAGCATGGCGACGCCATAAATAGTCACCAGGATTCCGACGATCAGCAGAAGCGGTGGGAAATGATCGACAGGCGGAGCAGTGGTTTCGAGCGTCCGGTAATCATCGGCAACTAGGCGAACCGCGGGCACCACATCATCGTGGAAGTAATCGCGAATCTCCGGAATCGAGCGCGCCGGTGTGCCGTCGAACCTCGTCAACGAATCGGTTCCCGGGATCTCACGGAAGCCATCGGTGACCGTCATCAGATTGGTGATGGCCTGGGCTAGATGCGGTGTGTTCTCGGCAATTGCGCCAAGGACAGCGTTTGCATCGGCAAGCTCGGAGTTGTCGGCCACGAAAGTCAGAAGTCCCGGGATTTCTGCCGTCACCTGATCAAGTGGCAGCGCCACAAGAAGATGGTAGGTGTGCGGGAAATTCGCTTCGATCGCCGCAAGCACATCGGCCTCGGGGAGGCCCGTCGCTCCGGCCACCAACCCCACCAGCACTCCGACTTCGCCAGCCGCTCCACCCTCGGCGTCCACAATCGGTTCGGCCATGTTGGAAATACTGTCGACGATCCCGACGCCGGCTTCCATACCCGCTATTCGCTCCTCGACGAACGCGGGCTTCAGATCATCGATTGCCTGCTGCCCGGTCTCGAGTCGAGGGAACAGGCCGAGCACCAAGACGCCTCCAGCCACAATCACCCCGACCAGAGTGACTACCGACCAGCCAAGGGTGTGCACACGCTGGGTGTACACACTGGTTCGTGTCGCCACCAGCATCAAGAGTCCGAACGCCACCACCACAATGCCAATGATGGTGAGAATCATCGAAATCCATCCGACCTTCGGCCATGGTTCGTCTAGAGCTCGGACATCGGGGGCGACAGCGTCGACAGCGGTCACCACATCCACGGCAAAGAAGTCGCTGATCTCGGGAACCGAGTCGACTGAGGTCACCCCATCAAAACGGGTGACGCCTACGGTGCCGTCCACATCACGCCAATTGTCGGTGACGACAAGAAGATTGGTGACGGCCTGGGCGATGTTCGGCGTGTTCTCGGCGATCGCGCCGAGAACCTCGTTGGCATCGGCCAACTCGGAGTTGTCCGCCACAAAGGTCAACAGCGCAGGAATCTCCGCACTCACCTGGTCGAGCGGCAACGTCAAGAGAAGATGATAGGTATGAGGGAAATTCGCCTCGATCGCCGCAAGCACATCAGCCTCGGGGAGACCCGTCGCTGCGGCCACCAACCCAACTAGTGGGCCGACCTCACCGGCCGCTCCACCTTGAGCATCGACAATCGGGTCGACCATGTCGGCCACGCTTTCGATCATCGTGATCGCAGACCTGTGTCCTTCGACCCGTTCTTCGGTGAACGCGGGTCGAGCCCCGTCGAGAAGGCGCTGACCAGCATCAAGGCGCGTGAACAAATCGAGCCCCGACACGATAGCCAGCACAACAAGACCAGCAACAATCACAACAAACCAAGCAATTGAGTTGGAGTTTCGGACCGAGGATTTTGACATGTTCGGCCTCACTTTCCGTCAGGCAGATAGCCGACGGCTTCGTTCAAGCGCGTACGCCGCCGTTTCATTGCCGGCATCGCCGCCACCGGCTCTGAAGGAGGTGCAGGCTCATAGGTGGCGCCAACCACAATCCCCTCAGCCATGCCATAGAGCAGTAGGAGGGCGCCAGCGATCACCCGGCCCGTGCCATTTATACGCTCGACGCCTGCTTCGATGGGCTGGGCGTTGCGATTTATGTCCCACACAACTTCACCACATCCCTCCAGCTTTGTGGCGACCCGTGCGAGTTGGGTTCCGACAATAAACAGGTAGATGGCGAGCTCTGCGATGAGCAAGGCAATCGCCACGACCGTCATCACGACAAGCAGCGTCATGATCGCACCTTGTCCAGTACCCGACCCAAGAACAGATGATGTTCAAGGCCTTCGGTCAGCACCGCATCGACTCGATCAGCGGTCTGAGCGATCAATGCCGAATCTGAGGTGTTCGTTTCCGCCTGATCGAGCGTCTCCCGAATCACATCGACACGTTCTTCGATCGTTTTCACGAGTGAGACAAGGAGCGTCAGGAGCGCCGCAACCGCGAGTAACACGATGACTGCGAGACCAAGAGTGACCCACCACAGGCTCTCTTGGGTTGACGTCAAGGCCAGTACATTCATAATCAGCCTCCCAGCCTGTTCCGACCGCGAGCCAGTCCGGCAACGATGGCCTCGGCCGCCTCGCTCGTCGCTTCGAGTTCACCAAGCGCAGCAGTGTGGTCGACCGATTTCAACAACGATTCGTTGACGTCAGCCGCTCGGTCGCCAATATCTGACGCCAAGCGGAGGATCGGCACGACAAGAGCCACCACTGCAAACACCACCGCAATACCAATCGACCAGCCGATCGTCCATCCTGCCGTCGACCCCAGAATCAATGCTGTCATCTCCTCATCCCCCGATCAGATCGTGTCACAGAACTCACGCAATGGGCGCAAGCTCTCGTTCACGGATGG
>JAACCU010000038.1 GCA_009937405.1 Actinomycetota bacterium | reverse complement strand
GGCGCTCAACTCACCTCACCGGTTCGATGGCGCCAAACCCTGCGTCAGCTCGAAGACGACGGTTTCACCACGTTCGTCGAGCTTGGCCCCGGCACGGTGCTGACCGGCCTTGCGAAGCGTGCGGTCAAGGGGGGCAATCGAAAGAACGTATCGACGCCCACCGACCTCGACGGTCTCCTCGAAAGCCTGTCGGGTTCGAAGTCATCTGATGCTGGTGTCCTCGAAGGCGAACACCTCTTCGCTACTGAGCGCATGGTGGTTTCTCCATCCGCCGGAATCTTTACGCCCAGCGTGCACTGCACGGACGGCACTGTGATCAAGGTTGGCGAAGTGCTCGGTAACGTCGGATCACAAGAAGTGGTCAGCTCGTTTGCCGGCGAAATAAAAGGAGTACTCGCAGTCGAAGGCGAACGAGTCACCTCCCGCCAACCAATCGCCTGGCTGAGGACCAACGCATGACCATTCGAGTCGCCGGAATCGGCACCGCTCTCCCCGAGAAGATCGTCACCAACGACGAACTCGCAAAGACGATCGACACCAACGACCAGTGGATCCGTGACCGGTCCGGGATCGGCCAGCGCCACGTGGGCGGGGTCACGTCTGAGCTCGCCACCGAAGCCGGCATCCGGGCCATCAAAAACGCCGGTCTCACACCGGACGACATTGGGCTGCTCATCGTCTGCACCACCACGCCAGATCAGCAGCTTCCCGCCACCTCGGCAGTGGTCCAGCGCGACATCGGTCTGACCTGTGGAGCGTTCGACATCAACGCCGTGTGCGCCGGCTTCATCTACAGCTACGTCATGGCCTACGGCCAGATGCTGATGCCGGGCGGGCCCGAACGGGTTCTGGTCATCGGCTCCGAATCGCTGTCCCGTATCGTCGACTGGACCGATCGCGGCACCGCCATTCTCTTCGGCGACGGCGCCGGAGCCGCGGTGATGGAACGCCACGAGCAAGGCGAGATGCTCGCCTACGACCTTGGCAGCAACGGCGAACTCCAAGAAATCCTCTACGCCGACCACGGCGGCTACATCAAGATGGAAGGCCGCGAAGTCTTCAAGCGTGCCGTCCGCGCAGTAAGCGGCTCAGTCGAGATAGCTCTCAAAAAGGCCGGCATGACAGCCGACGACATCGACGTCGTCATCCCTCATCAGGCCAACATTCGAATCATCGAAGCCGTCTCGCAGCGCACCGGCCTCTCCATGGAGAAAACCCACAACGTGATCGAATTCACAGGCAACACCTCAAGCGCCACCATTCCTCTCACCCTCGCCGAAGCGGAACGAAATGGGGCTCTCCAGCCCGGCCAAATCGTGCTCATGACCGGCTTTGGAGCCGGCATGGCCTGGGGTACCGCGGTGGTGCGCTGGTGACCGGTCGCGTTGTTCTCATCACCGGCGGCAACCGAGGCATCGGCCTCGCCACCGCTCACCGTTTCGCCGCCTCCGGTTACAGGGTCGCGGTCACCGCTCGCTCCGGATCAGCCGAAAACGCCGACGGCCTTCTTGTCGTCAAGTGCGACGTCACCGACACCGACTCAGTCAATGCAGCAATCGATGAGGTCGAGGAGAAGCTCGGCAAGGTCGAGATCCTCGTCTCCAACGCCGGTATCACCAAGGACGGCCTCACGCTCAAGATGAGCGATGAATCGTTCGAGTCGGTGATCGACGCCAATCTCACCGGCGGCTTCCGTGTCGCCCGTCGTGTCGTCAAAAGCATGATGCGCGGCCGCTGGGGTCGCATGATCTTTGTCAGCTC
Organism: Actinomycetota bacterium; assembly: GCA_009937405.1. GTDB lineage: Bacteria > Actinomycetota > Acidimicrobiia > Acidimicrobiales > Aldehydirespiratoraceae > JAACCU01. Next base: position 1,804 of record JAACCU010000038.1, on the reverse strand, counting down.
GGTGGCCGGTATCGGCGGCAACCCCGGACAAGCCAACTACTCGGCGTCCAAGGCCGGTTTGATCGGGCTTTCCCGATCCCTCGCCAAAGAATTCGCCAGCCGCAACATCACCTGCAACGTCGTGGCCCCAGGGCCGATAGAGACCGACATGTTGATGGAACTCACCGACGATCAGCGCCGCGCAATGCTGTCGGTCGTGCCTCTCAACTGCTTGGGCCAGGCCGACGAGATCGCCGCTACGATCGAGTTTCTCGCCTCAGAAAGCGCCGGTTACATCACGGGAGTCGTTTTGCCCGTCGACGGTGGCCTTTCGATGGGCTAGTAGACCCCGATAGGATTCACCGGCCGAACATTCGCCGCCTCTCTCATCCGAGATAGGCCAAATTCCCCGCCTCGCCCGAGGCGGACGAAATCCAAATACCAGTGGGAGAAATACTGTGAGTGACGAAAACTTCGATCGCTTCAAGAAGTGCGCCGTCGAGGTCCTCTCTGTCGAAGACAGCCAGGTCGTAACCGATGCCACCTTCGAATCCCTCGACGCCGACAGCCTCGATCTTGTCGAGCTCGTCATGGCTCTCGAAGAAGAGTTCGACGTCAATGTCGAAGAGGAAGAGCTCGAGGGCGTGGCCACCATCGGAGCGGCGTACGACCTCATCACCTCCAAACTCTAATGCTGGGACGTAGGGTCGCCGTCACCGGCATTGGCGTTGTCGCCAAGGCCGGGCTCGGCAAAGACGAATTCTGGAAGGGACTCATCGGCGACGCGCCCGAGGGCAGCCGCTTCATCGAAGACTGGGATGCAAGTTCCTACTTCGACAACCCCAAGGACGCTCGCCGCAGCGACCGCTACACCCAGTTCGCCTTGGCGGCTGCCACCGAGGCAATCGCACAAGCCGGAGATATCACCACTGATCCCGCACGCCGAGGCACATCCATCGGCACCGGCATCGGCGGCATCGGTTCCCTCGAAACTCAAATCGAGGTGCGCCTTCAAAAAGGAGAGAAGCGAGTCTCTCCGTTTCTTGTCCCCATGATGATGCCCAATGCCGCTCCCGCCGCCGTCAGCATGCGTTTCGGCTGGCAGGGGCCATGCGAAAACACCGTCACCGCCTGCGCCGCCGGCACCCACGCCATCGGCAACGGTGCGCGCATGGTGGCCGACGGACGCTGCGATGTGGTCATCGCGGGCGGTGCAGAGGCTCCGTTCACACCCACAGCCATCGCCGGTTTCGCCAACATGACCGCATTGTCTTCGAGCGGCGTCAGCATGCCGTTCGATGCGAAGCGTGACGGTTTCGTCATGGGTGAAGGCTGCGGCCTGCTTGTGCTCGAAGCCTGGGACGTGGCGATCGAACGTGGCGCCACCATCCTCGGCGAAATACTCGGCTCCGCCAGCACTGCCGACGCTCACCACATCACCGCTCCCGCCCCCGGCGGCACCGGTGCAGTGAGCTGCATGCAGCTTGCCATCGAGGACGCTGGTCTCACCGCCGCCGACATCGGGCACGTCAACGCCCATGGCACATCAACAAGCAAAAACGACGCCGCTGAGGCTGAGGCTGTCGCCAAGGTGTTCGGCACCGACGGCGGCCCGCTCATCACCAGCACCAAAGGCATCACCGGTCACGCCCTCGGCGCTGCCGGCGCGCTCGAAGCCGTCGCAGTGCTGCTCTCCATGCACCACAAACTCATTCCGCCCACAGCCGGCCTCACCGAGCCTGACCCTGACCTGCCCACCATCAACCTGGTGATGGGCGAGCCCAAGGCCTGGACCCCGGCCCCGTCACTGTCGAACTCGTTCGGC
>JAACCU010000331.1 GCA_009937405.1 Actinomycetota bacterium | reverse complement strand
TGACGCTGACGCTGACGCTGACGCTGACGCTGACGCTGACGCTGACGCTGACGACGCTGGCGACGGTGATGCTGAAGAGGAGGCTCCCGTAGAGGAGGCTCCCGAAGGCAGCACCGCTGGTGAAGGCGGCAACCTGTTGCTCCTCCAGTGGCAGGCTCCTTCGCAGGCCAACCCCTATCTATCCAGTGGCACCAAGGATCTGCTCGCCGGTTCGCTCGTTCTCGAGCCGCTGGCCGAGGTCGGTCCTGGTGGCGCCTTGATTGCGGCACTTGCTGCTGAGATTCCAGGTTCGAGCAACGGCGGCATCTCCGCCGACAACATGTCCATCACCTGGACGCTGCGCGACGATGTGACGTGGTCGGACGGAACCCCGTTCACCGCGGCTGACGTTGTGTTCACCTACGACTACTGCGCCGACGAGGCCACTGGTTGTGCAAGTGATGCGATCCTCGAGATCGCCTCCGTTGTTGCTGATGATGACCACACGGTCACCATCACCCTCTTGGAGCCGCAGCCGTACCCATTCCAGTTCGGCGTGTCGTACACCAGCCCGATCATCCAGCAGGCTCAGATGGCAGAATGCGTCGGTGCTGCTGCGGTTTCGTGTGCCGATCAGAACTTCGCACCCGTTGGTACCGGTCCGTACATGATTACGGAGCTTCGTCCTGAAGACACCGTGACATACACGATGAACCCCAACTACCGCGGCGTGGCCGACGGTAAGCCGTTCTTCGGAACAGTCGAGATCAAGGGTGGCGGTGACGCAGAGTCGGCCGCTCGTTCGGTCCTCGAGGTAGGCGAAGCCGATTACGCCTGGAACCTCCAGGTCGCACCGGAGATCCTTGCCCCGATGGAAGCTGCCGGCAACGGTCGCCTCGCATCGGCGTTCACCGCCAACGTTGAGCACATCAACCTCAACCAGACGGACCCGTACGCGGCTACCCCGTCTGAAGGCACCCCGCATCCGCTGTTCGTGGATAACCCCGACCTGCACCGCGCTCTGTCGATTTCGATCAACCGCGCCGAGCTGGTTGCCGTGGGCTATGGCCCGACCGGCAACCCGACGTGCAACATCTGGCCGGTTGGTTCCCAGAACAGCACCAACAACGACTGGTGTCTGACCCAGAACATTGATGAGGCCAACGCCTTGCTCGATGGCCTTGGTTACATGGACACTGACGGTGATGGCGTCCGTGAAGCGGCAGGCTTCGGCCCGCTCGAGTTTGACTATGTCACCTCGACCAACGCTGTGCGTCAGAGCAACCAGGAACTCATCGCTAACTACTGGAGCCAGATTGGTGTGAAGGCCAACATGAAGAATGAGGACGCAAGCCTCTTCTTCGACGGCACCTGTGCCAGCGATGCGTGCATCTGGAAGTTCTTCGCCCCGATGGAGATGTTCACGAACGGTTCGTCGAGCCCGTACGCCCCGGCGTACATGTCCGGCTGGACCACTGAGCAGATCCCGACGTCGGACAACGCTTGGGGCCTGAACAACATGCCTCGTCACAACAGTGCCGAATACGACGCCCTGTCCGCTGAGGCCAACATTACGGCCCTGGACGATCCTCGTTTCGACGAAATTATCATTGCAATGAACGACAACGTTTCGACGTCATCGCTCATTCCGCTGATCCACCGTGCCAGTGCCTCGGCCTTTGCGTCGAGCATCATGGGTACCGGCGATCTCAACGCCTGGGACAGTGAGTACTACAACATCGAAGACTGGTTCCGTGGCTAACCGGAGCTAAGTGTTCTGTCGAGATGGCGGGGGCTCCGGCCCCCGCCACCTCGCACGATGTCGGTACGTAACAGGGGAGTCGATGTAGATGCTCAGGTATATCGTTCGGAGGTTGCTGGTCGCGATCCCGACATTGCTTGCTATCAGCCTGATCGTCTTCGCGATTCTGGACATGGCGCCCGGCGACCCAACGAGTCAGCTTCCTCTGACGATTCCGCCGGAGGTTCGCGAAAATATTCGTCAATCGCTCGGCTTCAACGACCCGTTCTTCGTTCGGTGGTGGAACTGGGTTGAACTGATGGCGATCAACGAACCGGTTCATCTGTTTGAACAATTCACCGACACCTGCTTCGGCGATTGCGAGAGTCGCAGCCGAATTATCTCATGGCAGTCACGATCACCGGCCATGGACACCATCTACCAGCGGTTGCCGCAGACCATGTGGGTTCTCGGACTGGGCCTTCTCTTCGGTGTCATGATCGCTGTGCCGATTGGAACCATCCAGGCCTACCGCCAGTACAGCTGGTTTGACAATGTCGGCACATTCATCACGATGCTCGGCTACTCGGTGCCGGTGTTCGTGATCGGTCCGATCTTTATCTGGCTCTTCTCCGTGAAGCTCGGGTGGCTACCGACCTTCTACAAGACCACCCATGACGTCGAGATCACGAGCTGGAGCAGTATCTGGTTCCAGATCAAACAGTTACTCATGCCTGTCGGTGTGCTCACGCTCTTCAACGCGGCCACATTCGGCCGCTTTGCCCGAGCCGCTGTTCTCGAAAACCTCAACGAGGGATATGTGCGAACGGCTCGATCAAAGGGATTGAGTGAGCGGATTGTCATGACCCGCCACGTTGTTCGTAATTCGCTGATCCCAGTGATCACGTTGCTGGCCCTGTCGATTCCGGGGATCTTCGGTGGCGCCATCATCACCGAAAACATCTTCCGCATCAACGGGCTTGGGCAGTTGCTGCTGCTCTCGATCGGCCAGAACGACCTCCCGATGGTGCAGTCGCTTGTGTTCATGTTCGCGGTGCTGACGGTGTTCTTCAACATCATTGCCGACGTGCTCTACGGCTTCCTCGACCCACGGATTCGCTATGACTGACGACGATGAGGCAATCAATGTGAGCACGCCCGCTGGTGAGTTCGGTGTCGACGTGGCCGACGATCTCGGCGAATTTCGATCGCTGCGAGGCGATGTTTGGCGCCAGTTCAAACGCCACAAAGGTGCGGTCCTGGGGGTTGTACTGCTCACTTTCATCACCTTCGGATGTGTGTTCGGGCCGATACTGCTGCCGTTCGACACCAAGACGCCTGTCGTCCTCAACGCCAATCGGACAGCGGGGTGGCCCCATATCTGGGGTACCGACAATCTCGGGCGCGACGCGTTCACACGAGCGCTTCTCGGTGGGCGAATCTCTCTGGCGGTCGGCTTCGTCGCAATGACCGTCTCTATTGTGCTTGGCGTTCTGATCGGTGTGATTGCCGGGTTCTTCCGTCCGTTCGACGGCATTCTGATGCGTTTCACCGATCTGTTCCTGTCGCTTCCGCTTCTGCCGGTGCTGCTCGTGGTGATCGTGTTGTTCCGTGACCCGGTTCAGGAATCGCTGGGTGACGGTCTCGGAATTTTTGTGCTGATGGTGTTGATCATTGGCGGCACGAGTTGGATGCAAACGGCGCGTATTGTGCGCGGTGAAGTGCTGGCGCTGAAGGAGCAGGAGTTCATACTCGCCAGCCGCAGCGTCGGCACGAGACCAATGCGAATCATCGGAAAGCACATTGTTCCCAACGTCATGAGCCCGGTGATTGTGTCTGCGTCACTCGGCATCGCCGTCGCAATCCTGACTGAATCGGCCGTGTCATTCCTTGGTCTCGGGTTCCCGTTGGATCTTCCGACCTGGGGGCGGGTGCTCAACGAGGCGAAAGACCGGATGTCCTTGAATGTCTGGCTGGTCGCTGGTCCTGGCCTTCTTCTTTCGCTCACCGTGATGAGCGTGAACTTCATCGGTGACGGTCTTCGAGATGCGCTCGACCCGAAGAATCGAAGCCAGGGTTAACCCTGCGAAGGGAGCCCTACGTGCTGCTCAGACCAGGGGTAGAAGGAAAGGCCCCACGTCGTCGATTCGCCCCCGCCCCAGGATGCCCGTGTGTCTGATCGGAGCTGCTGTCGCGGGCTGAGCCTTTGGCTCATCGCTGACATCACGCGCCCGAGCGACCTGATGATGTTTCGCTGATTCGGGCTGTGATCGAGTCGATCATCGGCATGAGGATCGGGTCGAGTAGTACCGAAGGCGCATTGGGACTCGAGCCAAATCGAGCGATGACCAGTTCGTTGACGGGATCGATGTAAAGGAACTGGCCGTGGGCACCGCGCGCCACAGGACAGATCCGTCCATCGATGTGGCGGTACCACCACTGCGACCGATAGGACCAGTCTGGGAGCGTCTCCATCGCGGCGCGCGCAAACACCGTCTGGTCGCCGCCCCCGAGCACAGCATCGACAACCGGCTTGGGGAGAATGGTCTTGCCATCGAGCACGCCACGGTTGACGTAGAGTTCGCCGAAGCGAAGGAAGTCTCGCAAAGTCGCCGACGCAGTGCTTTCCGCTCCACCGGCATCGACCATGTAGAGCCAGTCGTGTTCAGCGCCGATGTGCTGCCAGATCATCTCCGAGGCGAGGGTGGCGCGGTCTTGGTTGGCGGCGCGTCGAACTATCCAGCCGAGTGCAAAAAGGTTGGGTTCGCGGTAAGCGAATGCGTCGCCGTGGGCGCTGTCCTTTTTCACTGTCGGCAAGAAATCAGCAATCGTCGGTGGGTCGTCAGGGCCCAGCGGTGCCATCCCCGAGGACCGCACCACCTTCCATACGTCGGAGTCGGGAACCATGTAGTCCTCGTGGAAAACCATGGACACCACCATGTCGAGGACGTCGCGAACGGTGGCGTCGCCCCATGCCGAATCAGCCAACTCCGGCACGATTGTCGGCACGAGAGCGGTGTCGTCGAGTCGGCCTTCCTGGATCATGATCTCGGCCACCGTTCCGATCATCGACTTGTTGCACGACATCAAGGTGTGATGGACGTGAGGTCCGCAACCGCCGAAGTACTCCTCATAGACGAGGCGACCGTGATGAAGCACCGCTAGTCCATCGGTATGTGTGGACTCAAGCATTTCGGTCCAACTCAGGCTGGAGCCGTCGGCCAAGTCGATCTTGGTTTGGCTGAAATCAATCGGATCAGAAGGCAGATCGCGGCTGGCGCCCGGACCGCGCCACGTGATCTTCGTCGGCGTGAGCTGTGGCAGATGGTTGAACGTCCATCGCATTTGGGGCCATCGATAATAGGTGCCGTCGCTGAACCTGACGATCTTGTCGGGGGGCGGCGGGAAGCCGGCCATCCATTCAAGTTTCAGCGGGTCGTCTTCGGTCATGGCGTCCGACACTAGTTCTGGAAGGATGTCGATCATGAGCGACGGATTCGGCCACGCCCGCGAACGAGACCGACCGTGGGTGATGCGCACCTACTCGGGCCATTCCACGGCCAAGGCGTCGAACGAGCTCTACCGGACGAATCTGGCTAAAGGTCAAGACGGCTTGTCGATCGCCTTCGACCTTCCCACCCAGACCGGGTACGACGCCGATCACCGACTTGCCCGCGGCGAAGTCGGCAAGGTTGGAGTTCCAATAGCGCACCTCGGGCACATGGGGGAGTTGCTCGACGGGATCCCGGTTGGCGAGATGAACACGTCGATGACAATTAACGCCACCGCGCCCTGGCTCTTCTCGCTGTACCTCGAGCATGCCGCAGCGCACGGCATCTCGGCAAGAGATCTGCGGGGTACAACCCAGAACGATGTGGTCAAGGAGTTCTTGTCTCGAGGTACCTATATCTACCCACCCGAGGCGAGCTGTCGCCTGACGGTCGACATGGTCACGTACTGCGCCAAGGAGGTTCCGAACTGGAACCCGATGAACGTGTGCAGCTACCACCTGCAGGAGGCGGGGGCCACACCGGTTCAGGAGATTGCGTATGCGTTTGCGACGGCGATCGGCGTCCTCGACGCAGTCAAGGAATCCGCGCAGCTGAGCGACGATGAGTTCGTATCTGCCGTGGCGTCGATCTCGTTCTTCGTGAACGCCGGGATTCGTTTCGTCGAGGAGATCTGCAAGATGCGAGCATTTACGCAGATGTGGGATCACATCTGTGCAGATCGCTACGCCATCACGGATCCGAAGGCCCGCCGGTTCCGCTACGGCGTGCAAGTGAACTCCTTAGGGCTGACTGAGTCGCAGCCGGAAAACAACGTGCAACGCATCGTGCTGGAGGCGCTCGGCGTCACCATGTCAAAACGGGCCCGCACCCGGTCCTTGCAGCTTCCAGCGTGGAATGAAGCGCTGGGTCTGCCCCAGCCATGGGACCAGCAGTGGTCGTTACGGATGCAGCAGGTGCTTGCGTATGAGACTGATCTGCTCGAGTACGACGACATCTTCGACGGTTCGCATGTGATCGAGGCTCGGACCGCCGAGCTGGTTGATGCCGCCCAGGCCGAACTTGATGAGGTCCTCGATATGGGTGGCGTATTCGAAGCGATCCCTGAACTCAAGCGACGTCTGGTCGAGTCCCACACCAAACGGATCCGGTTGATCGAGAGCGGAGAGATGACCGTCGTAGGGCACAACTCTTTCATCGAAACGGCGGAGTCCCCACTCGGAGGCGCCGATGCCGTGCTGCGCGTAGACGCTGGCGTGCATGATGAAGTCGTGGCTGACCTCGACGCGTGGCGAGCCGACCGTGATGAGGATGCAGTGGCAGTCGCTCTTGACGAGCTGCGAACGGTTGCCGCGACCGATGCCAACATCGTCCCCGCGACACGGGCGCTTGCCCGTGCGGGTGGCACGACGGGGGAGTGGGCCGGCGCGTTGCGTCAAGTATTCGGCGAGTACCAGGCGCCGACCGGTGTCGGCGCGGCATCGGGTCGGGCCTCGACTGGTCTTCGGGAGGTTGCGGAGCGCTGCAAAGGGTTGGCCGGTGGCCCGCCGCGGTTCCTTGTGGCCAAGCCCGGTCTCGACGGCCACAGCAATGGTGCCGAACAAATTGCCATCGCTGCTCGAGACGCCGGCATGGAAGTCATCTACCAAGGCATCCGCCACACCCCCGAGGTTATTGCCCAGGTCGCAGCTGACGAGGACCCTGACGTGATCGGCCTCTCGATCCTGTCGGGCTCTCATCTTGAACTTGTGCCCGACGTGCTGCGGGCGCTCCAGGCGGTGGGAGTCTCCGCCCCAGTCGTGGTCGGCGGAATCATCCCCGAAGAAGACCGCCCGGTTCTGGCCGCTGCCGGTGTTGCGGCGGTCTACACTCCGTCCTCCTTCGAGCTCGCGCCCATGATGGGGGAGATCGTCGATCTCGTCGAAACCGAACGTTCGAGTACTGTCCACGAGAGCTAACAGCAGGGGAATGAGCGTGACGGGTACCGCGTCCGAGCGAAATGATTACGATCTCTTCGGCGAGGCCTATGTCGCGGACCCGGCACAGTCGTGGGCGCGATTTCGGGACGAGTGTCCGGTCGCTCATTCGACTGAGTACGGCGGCTCATGGATGCCCGTCCGCTACGACGATGTCACCGCGGCGGCCCGCGATGTCGAGACGTTCGTGTCGAGCAAGGGCGTCAGCGTCCTGAAGATCGCCAACGCGTCGGACTCTGAAGTCGTGAGCGCTGGTGGCCCGCCGATTGGGGTCGATCCTCCAATGCACACCTGGACCCGGCGGCTGCTCTTGGCTGGGATGTCGCCCAAGTCGGTCCAGTCATATGAGGTAGGAACGCGCGAACTATGCCAGCGTCTGGTGGCGAAAATCGTGGACCGCGGTCATGGCGATGCGGCCGTCGACTATGCCCAACGGCTCCCCGTTCGAGTGATCGGTGCGCTGCTTGGGGTCCCCGAACAGGACAGCGATCGGTTCGTTACCTGGGTCCGCCAAATTCTGGAATTCGCGCATAATGTCGATGGCCGAAAGAAGGCGATCGGGGAGCTGAACGACTACATGCGTGTGCAGGTCGCTGATCGGCGGCTCAATCCGGGCGACGACATTCTCAGCCACCTCGTAACCGTGGAAGTCGAGGGAGAGCCTGTGCCCGAGGATGTGATCCTCGGCGAGGCTGCGCTATTGCTTGTCGCCGGGGTCGACACGACGTGGAGCGCTATCGGGTCCTCGCTCTACCACCTGGCCTCACATCCGGAGGATCGTCGTCGTCTCGTCGCCGAGCCGGAACTTCTCGACGCATTCATCGAAGAAGTCCTGCGCTTCTACTCGCCGGTCACCATGGGCCGCACCGCCGCGACCGACACTGAGTTCGGTGGCTGTCCGATCGCCGAGGGCGACCGAGTACTCATGAACTTCCCTGCCGCGAACCGCGACCCCGACCACTTCGAAGACTCCGACACGTTCATCATAGATCGCGGTCGAAACCGTCACCTCGCCTTCGGCGTCGGGATTCACCGCTGTGCCGGTTCCAACCTGGCCCGCATGGAGATGCGTGTTGCGCTCGAAGAGTGGCTCATCGCCATTCCGGAGTTCGAGTTGGCAGACCCGTCGGCGGTTACCTGGGCCGGTGGCCAGGTTCGCGGGCCTCGATCGGTGCCAGTGACCTTCTGAAAACCGGCATTTCGTGTGGCCGGTGATGTCCGAGTGGACAAGAACTTTTCCTGGAAAGAGATCCCATCATGAGCGCCCATCTACTTCCTGCCGTTTCGTTTG
>JAACCU010000330.1 GCA_009937405.1 Actinomycetota bacterium | reverse complement strand
GTGAGCGTGCCGGCCATAGGCGAGGGATCCTCAGAATCGAACTTGACGGTAGACACCTCAAACAGAATCTCGTCCATCGCTACCGTGTCACCCACATTCTTGAACCATCGGGTGATGGTTCCTTCGGTAACGGTCTCGCCCAGCTGGGGCATTGTGACATCAGCCATGAGTTGTCGTTTCCTTACTCAGCCGTGCAGCGAACGGCCGGTGAGCGACATGATAGTTTCGCCGAACATCTCGCTCATGGTGGGGTGGGGTTGGATGAAGGCAGCCACGTCATCGACGGTGGCCTCCCAATTGACGGCGAGGTAACCCTGTCCGAGTTGTTCGGTGACCCACGGGCCGACCATGTGGACGCCCAAGATTCGGCCGCCGGTGCCGTCGGGACGTTTCTCGGCAATGACCTTCACCACACCATCGGTTTCCCCGACGATCTTGGCGCGGCCGTTGCCACTGAACGAGTGTTTTGACGTGACCACGTCAAAACCCGCTTCCTTGGCAGATTCTTCGGTATGGCCGGCGAAGGCAACCTCGGGGTGGCAATAGATGCACCACGGAGTGCCATGATGGACGAGCGGGGTCGGTTCCTCACCCAGAATGTCGCGGATCGCGAGCATGCCTTCTGCAAATGCCACGTGTGCCAGTGCCGGGGTGTTGATGATGTCACCCACGGCCCACACGCCGGGCTCACCGGTGCGGCAGCGGCCGTCGGCAACCACAAAGCCACGATCGTCGAGCTGAACCCCAGTGCCTTCAAGGCCGAGGCGGTCTGCATAGGGGCGACGACCCACAGACATGACGATGAGTTCGACGTCGATCAATTCGCCGTCACCGAACGCGACCGTGGTGGATCGACCATCAGCGGACGGCGTATGCCCACCGACCATGACTCCGGTTCTTGAAATGATCTTTCGCTTCTTGAACGATCGCTCGACAACGCGAGTGGCATCGGGATCGCAGCCGGTGAGGATCTGGGGGAGAGCCTCGAGGATGGTGACATTGACACCAAGATCGCCCATCATCGATGCGAATTCACAACCGATCGCGCCGCCACCTATGACGACGGCTGACGCAGGAAGTTGAGTGATCGAGAGCAGTTCGTCAGATGTCACGACAAGTTGACCGTCGATCTCGAAGCCGGGAATCGTGCGGGGCTGGGAGCCAGTAGCGAGAATGACTGAGTTGCCGGTGATCGTGAGCTGTCGCCCATCGGCACCCGAGACAGTGACCAAACGATTGGGGCCGAGCGAGCCGGTGCCGTCATAGACGGTGACCTTCTTGGACTTGAGCAGGCTGGCGAGTCCGCCGACAAGCTGGTCGATGATCCCCTGCTTTCGCTGAAGAGTGACCGACCAGTCGAGCTCCGGTTCGGATGCATTCACACCGAATTTGGCGGCGTGCTGAACGGTGCGGAAAACGTGCGCCGTCTCAAGAAGTTCTTTCGCCGGGATGCAGCCAACATTGAGGCACGTTCCCCCGAGGATGTTGTTTTCGATGAGCCCGACGTCGAGCCCAATACCAGCGCCATAGAGCGCGGCGGCATAGCCGCCAGGTCCGCCACCAATTACGACGACATCATGTTGTGCGTCCGTCGCACTCACCTCCTCAGCTTGGCGTTCACCATATCGCCCCATGAGCTCGGGAGATGTTGTGCCCCAGCTGCGATGTCGGACTCAGCCGTTGAGGATGTCGAGAAGTTGAATCGCTCCAGCGATCAGGATTGCCATACCGCACAGGAGGGCGGTGAGGATGAGTTTGCGGGTGCTCATATGTTGGCAATCATTCGTTTCTCGGCGACCGACCACGAGTATGACGGAACATTGCCTACTATTGCGTGCCGTGAAGCGAAATCTCCTCTGCCTTTTGATGGTCACTCTGCTTGGCGCCGCCTGCGGCAGTGACTCTGCGGGCGAGACCAGCGCAGCGTCCACTGCCGCGAGCACCGACAGTTCGTCCAGCACCGTGGACGATGTAACCCCTGAAACCGACAGTGAGGTTACAGCTGATGTCGCCGAGAACGAAGAGTCGGTTAACGGCGAATCGGTAAGCGACACTGCCGGCATCGACTGGCCATTGATCTACGACGGTAAGACCGTCGACGGATCACAGTTCAACTCTGGCGACTACGCCGGGCAAGATCTTGTCCTGTGGTTCTGGGCGCCCTGGTGACCGACGTGCATCAGAGAATCCGGTGCGGTCGCACTGGTGCAGCAACAATTTGCCGGCCAAGTCAATGTGGTCGGTGTCGCCAGTCGTGACGACCTCCCGCCGATGCGGCAGTTCGTGACCGACACGGGCGTGGATGCCTTCCCCCACATCGCAGATGTCAGCGGTGAAATCTGGGAGGCGTTCGGTGTTACCAGCCAGCCATCGTTGGCGTTCATCAACGATGACGGCACAGTCGAGATCGTGATTGGTGCTATCGGCGTAGACGGACTCGTCGAACGTATGACGGCGCTGGTTGCCAGCTAGCGCAAAAGATGACTCCCACCCTGTGTGGTTGACGTCTATACCTTCCGTGACTGTTTGGCTCTGCTACAAATAGCGGAATAAGGCTGGTTGAGAGGGGGTATGTAGATGGAACAATTGTTCAACGAAGCGCCGGAACGTCTGAGTGATGCGGACGCTCGTCCGCTTGACAGCTCGGCCCGCGCCTCATTGACCGCGCTCGCTCAAGCACTCGACGTGTTCGATCCTGCCGCGGCGCGACGCGCCGCCTTGCGCGCCCACCTGGTCGACCGATTCGCAGTTGCTGCAGGTGCCTCGGTTCAGGATCGGGTGGACGCAATAACCGGATCACTTCTCGCTGAGATCGGCATCCTTCTCACTCACGTTCGCCCGGTCGGCACCGTAGACATCGTGCCGGACCCGTCCTCGGCCGTACTCGCTTCAAACATGCTCAAATCTCTTCCCGGGCTCGGTGGCTGCGCCAACGCTGTTCGCCATCAGTACGAGCGCTGGGATGGAAGCGGTGGACCTCACGCTTTGCGCGGGCCCGATATCCCGCTTGCCTCTCGGCTCATCGCTCTGGCAGCGACCCTCGTAGGTCACCCGACTGCGGGAGCCGCTCCCAATTGGACTGCTCGCCGGCGCCGTGTTGACGAACTTCTCGGCTCGACCCTCGATCCCGATCTGGGTGTCGCGGTAGCCCTCGAGTTGAAGTCCAGCGAAACGCTCACTGGGGAACTCGATCTTGGTGAAGTCCTCAGCGGCCTCGACCGATTCGTGCCCACCGAACGAGACTCACCCGTCGAAGCGCTGGTATCGATCGGCGCTGCGGTGCGTGCGGCCAACAACATGACCGACGTTTTGTCCGTAATAGCCGATCAGGCAAAGAAGGCCCTTAACGCCACGTCGATCAGTATCGGTCGTTTGGATCACGACGAACGAACACTCGACATCCTCGTCACCGCCGGTTCTGGCAGTGAACGTTTTCCGGTCGCCGAATCTCACCAGGAGCATGACCGGCCGGGCCTCGGTCGGCTTTTCGGTGGACAGGGTTTTGTTCGATCAATCGACGAGAGTCGTGCCGATGACCCGGGCACGATCTCGCTTTACCAGCGCGGGCTTCGCTCCGAGGCAGCCTGGCCGATCATCATCGGCGACAGCATCTGGGGTGTCGCCTGGGCCACCTCCGGCGCTGATGCCGGCATGCTCGACCACGACGACCTTGCCACGCTTCGTCTCGTATCCACGCACATAGCCGAAGCAGTGACGCAAGCGGAACGCATCGCCGAATTCGAGGAACTTGCGCTTCGTGATCCGCTCACCGGGATTGGCAATCGCCGCGTTCTTGATCAGCACCTCAAGCAGATCTTTGACCGCTCTCCCATTGATCGCCAAGATGTTGCGCTCATCATGTGTGATGTCGACGGTTTGAAAACTGTAAACGACACTGACGGTCACGCGGCCGGCGATGACCTCCTCATCCACGCCGCCCAAGCGCTCACCGCGGCTGCCAGCGCGCTCGAGGGTTCGACCGTCTGCCGTATTGGTGGCGACGAGTTCTGCGTGATCCTCGATGGTGGCGGCATGCTCAGCGCCGAGCCAGTGGCGCAGGGCGCCCAGAAGCTCTTTGGCGAGTCTGGTCCCGGCCGGTCACTGTCCTATGGCATTGCGTTGGCCACACCCAACATTGCCACGAGCGCTGTTCTGCTTCGTTCCGCCGATGAGGCCCAGTACAAGGAGAAGCGACGCCGTTATGGAATACCCCGAATCGGAGGATTTCTGCCCGTATCCCCCACCCGACGCTCCCGAC
>JAACCU010000329.1 GCA_009937405.1 Actinomycetota bacterium | reverse complement strand
CAAGCAGCTCCTGGGGTTGGAGTTCTGGGAGACGGACGAAGCGCTTCCGTTTCTGGCGGGGCGGAGGAGCTGGTCGGTTTCTGACAAGGAGATCGTCAGAGTCGAGAACTCGAGCTTCGCGACCGCGGTTCCATCCGCCCTGGAGGCTGGAAACGCCGTAGGCGTCACGCAGCGTTGTGCGGATGCCAGCATCGTCCTCTTGAGCCTTGCGACGATGAGCGTCGCGACGTTCGCGCCAGGTGCCGGTGTAACGCTCACCCTTGGGCCGGAATACGCCGCGGCTTGGATTCCCGAGCCAATCCAGCACAACCCAGATGCTGCCCGCCGCGACCCAGGCGAGGACAAAGGTGTAGATCGCTCGGTCTCCGTCGAGATAGTCGAGAAACTTGTCCATCCGCCGGTATCGCCTGCTCTAGCCCTGCACCTGCAGGCCGATCACCGCATCAACGATCTCGGTGACGACCTGATCGGCCTGAGCATCGAAGAGCACGTGGGCGTTGGCGGGGCTTTCGTTAGTGCCGTTGCGCCCGTCAACTCGCTGGTCCACCACGGTCATGCCCCTTGTGAGCGGGCCGTGGAGTTCCACTGAAACTGGGTGGGAACGGCCCTGGAACAGGTCGGGTCGTAGCACCGCCATGACCGCCGATGCGTCGTGAATTGGTGCGCCGGCACAGCCGCGTATCTCGCTTGCGACGGTTACCGCATGGTCGAGTAACCCGGCGGCGAGGAGCGACGCTGGCGTGCCCGCGGCGCGCATCCGATCACGCTCGGCGGGCCCGAGCAGGACTTTGTGGGTGACATCGAGCCCGACCATGGTGAGCATGGGGAACTCGTTGAAGACCATGGCCGCGGCCTCGGGGTCGGCCCACACATTGAACTCGGCGGTGGCGGTGACGTTGCCTGGGCCCGCGGCGCCTCCCATGATCGTGAATCCACCGAGACGCTGGGGCAGCGTTGGGTCTCGCCGCAGTGCCAGGGCGATGTTGGTGAACGGGCCAACGGCCACGAGGTGCAGATTGTCTACGCTGCGCGCCATGTCCAAGATGAAGCCGACAGCGTCATCGCTATCGACGTCTCGCGAGAGGGCAGGAAGCTCGATCGATCCGAGCCCCGTGGCACCGTGGATGTGGGCAGCATCCATCGTTGGGGCGACCAGTGGTCGAGCGGCACCGCGATGGATCGGCACTTCGACGCCGGCGATCTGTGCAATGGCAAGGGCATTGTGTGTCGTGTGCTCGATGCCGACGTTGCCGTTCACTGTCGTGATGCCGACGAGATCGGCCCGAGACATCGCCGTGAGAAGCGCTATGGCATCGTCGACCCCAGGGTCGCAGTCAATCAGCATGGGGATAGGCATGCCTCGATGCTAGGGCCGAAGCAGGGTCTCGACCTCGGCACGGGTGGGGAGCGAGGGTTGAGCACCATGGCGCTGGGTTGTGGCAGCACCGACGCGTACCGCCCATTGGGCAGCCTCGAGGATGCTCGCTCCGCCAACGAGCGCGTCGGCGAGTGCCCCACAGAAGGAGTCGCCGGCCGCGGTCGTGTCGACTGGCTCGACGACAGGAGCTGCGACACGAGTTGCTACACCATTGACAACGACGAGTGCGCCCTCTGCCCCGAGAGTGATGACGATGGCTGGCGAGGGCAGGAGTCCGGCCAACTCGGCTGCAACGACAGCGTCAATTGGTCCGTCGTGACCCGTCAGCGTCGCGAACTCAGTCTGGTTGGGGACCAGCACGTCGACATTGCGAAGCAATGCGTCGGGCAAGGGCTTGGTTGGCGCCGGCGCCGGGTTGAGGATCACGGTTCCCGAAGCTATTTTGGCTGCTGCTTCAACGGTCTCGAGAGGGACCTCAAGTTGAAGGAGTGTGACGGCGGCGCCCGCTAGCGTCGCTCCAGCCGCCGCGACATCGGCGGGCGAGAGTCGAGCATTGGCTCCCGGGCTCACCACGATTGCGTTGTCGCCACCACTGTCGACAGAGATCAGGGCAACGCCGTTGGGCACACCGTCGGTAGTGAGCAAATGGGACGTGTCAACGGCGTCGGCGTTTAACGCGGCGCGCAGGATCGCTCCACCTTCGTCGTCCCCTAGGCGGCCGATCATTGCCACACGCCGCCCGAGACGAGCGGCAGCAACGGCCTGGTTGGCGCCCTTGCCGCCGGGGTAACGGCGAAGGTCGCCCCCCATGACGGTTTCACCGACCAGAGGGATCTGCTTAACGTCGACGACAAGGTCGAGGTTGGCGCTTCCGACAACGGCGATCTCGTGGCTCAGCGGACGATGCCTTCTTCGATGGCATGGAGACGCTTCACTGCGCCAACCAGAATCTTTTTTGCCAGCCGAGGTGACTCATCGAGCAGCGACGAGAACTCGCGACGGTTGAGCGTCTCTATGAGCATTTCGGACTCGGCAGTGACGGTCGCGGTGCGAGGTACGCCTGCAATGACGGCCAGTTCACCGAAGAAATCGCCGGGGCCGAGGGACGCTATGAGGCGGCCGTTGCGGCGAACCGATGCTTCGCCTTCGACGATGATCATGAACTCGCGGCCGGGAGTTCCTTGCACGGTGAGGTCACGTCCTGCCTTGGTGTTGATCGGCGTCATGAACGAAGCGATCTTTTTCAGCTCTTTTGCGCTGAGCTCCGAGAAAAGTTCGATGGCCGCAAGGCGCTCAAGGATGGTTGACATCACAGGGGTTCTATCAGTACCCGACTTCAACGTCGACGATGCCCTCGAGCGGTTCGCCGTTTCGATAGTGATCGCAGTTGGTCCGAAGCAGATCCATCATCGTGTTTAGGGCATCAGAGTCCATCCAGCTCGTGTGTGGGGTGAGCTGGATTTGAGGGTGCTGGTAAAGCCAGTGACCGGTCGGGAGCGGTTCGGGATCGGTAACGTCGAGCGAGGCTCGTGCCACCCGCTGGTCGTCAAGGGCCACTCGAAGTGCGTCCTGGTCGATGAGTGCGCCGCGGGCGATATTTACAAGATGGAGCCCTGGCTTTACCCGTGCGAGCATCGATGTGTCGATGAGGTGATGCGTTTGGGGGGTTGCCGGGGCCGCGAGGACGAGATGGTCGGCCTCTCAGATGACCTCGCTCAGGTCATTGACGACGGTCATCTCGGCGAACGGACTGGCGTTGCCTTGTCGACGAACGCCGATCACTGTCATGTCGAACGCCAGGCTGAGGCGGGCAACCTCGGTGCCGATCCCGCCTACCCCAACGATCACCACAGTGGCGCCACGGAGTGAACCGATCCGCTTGTCGATGCCCCAGATCTCGGGAGCATCGCTGACGAAGACTTGAGGCATGGCCTTGGCGAACGAGAGCATCTGAGCGAAAACCCATTCGCCGATCGGTAGTCCGCTTGCGCCGCGTGAACAGGTGAGGGTCCGGCCGTTGAGGATGCCAAAGGGAAAATTGTCGACGCCGGTTCCGATCGTATGGACCCAGTCGATGCCGCAGGCGAGAATCTCGGCGAGGTTCTTGCTGCCTTCGGTCGTGGTAACGACGACGTCGCCGACGAGATCGAATGGTACGTCACCCTCGGCCGCCACCTCGACGACGCGGACCCCGGGCCATTGGAAGACTGTCGTCGGCAACTGGTGCCCGCTGTTGTTGATAATGACGGTCTCTGTCTGGGTGTCGGTCACGATCGGGAGCGTACCCGCGGGCGGACATTTCAAAAAGCGAACTACGGTGGTCTCGTGATACGGATATGACAGGTCTCTATATCTTCTTCCTGGCGGTAGGAGCACCACTCTTGCTCTGGTTCGCGTTTGCCGGCGATGCTGATGCCGAAGGATTTGGCAGTGACATAGACCCTGACGGCCCCCTTTCGGTAATTTCGCTGTCCACGGTTGCGTTCATAATGACGTTCTTTGGACTGACTGGCTTATTGAGCGAGCTCGGTGGGTCCGGCGCTATCTTCGCGTTTGTGCTCGCAGTGATGGTCGGCGTTGTCGCTGGTGGGCTCAATAGCGCAGCGTTCGCGTGGCTTCGCCGCAACTCGACGTCGAGCGAGGTCATGGACTCCGAACTTGAGGGCCAGATCGCCCGTGTGGCGCTTCCAGTGAGCAAGAAACACCGCGGAAAGATCGTGCTAGATATAGCGGGCGCCCGAGAGCAGATGACGGCTTCTCCCGCTGACAACTCAACTATCGACATTGGCAAGCCCGTTGTGGTTGTTCGGGTCGAGGGCGGTGTGGCCTACGTGGCTCCACTCGACCCCGATCTCGAACTCGACTAACCAACGGATCGACAAAAGGAGAAGTAAATGGGATTTCTGGTAGCAGGTCTTGTCCTCGCAATGGCCTTGATCTTCATCGTTTTGATTGTCAGTTCGCTGATCATCATCTGTCCACCCAACCGAGTCGCCGTGATCTCTGGGCGTAGCCGCGTCTTGAGCGATGGTCGTTCCGTTGGGTATCGGATCCTGAGGGGTGGACGCACGCTTCGGATTCCACTGATCGAGAAGGTGGAGTGGATGGACCTCAACACAATCCCGCTCGAAGTATCGGTGACCAACGCGTATTCTGCGGGAGCGATCCCGCTCAACGTCCAGGGAATCGCAAACGTGAAGGTGTCGTCACGCGAGGGGCTGCTGGAGAACGCTGCAGAGCGCTTCCTTGGCGTGCCTACGGCCACTATCGGTCAGATCGCGAAGGAGACCTTGGAGGCGAACCTCCGCGGAGTGCTGGCGACGATGTCGCCCGAAGAGGTCAATGAGGATCGCTTGAAGTTCTCCCATCAGTTGATCACCGAAGCCGATGATGACATCAAGACCCTCGGTCTTGAACTCGACGTGATGAAGATCCAAAACGTCACCGATGACAACTTGTACTTGGAATCTGTCGGTCGCCGGCTCACGGCCGAAGTCGTGAAGGAAGCACGCGTCGCAGAGGCCAATCGGATGGCTGAATCCGAAGAGGCTGAGGCTGCCGGACGCGAACGGGCCCAGATCGCTGGCGTACAGGCCGACAAAAACATTGTCGAGGAGCAAAACATGCTTCGTGTTCGGACCGCTGAGCTCGATGCCATTGCTCGGGCCAAAGAAGAGGAAGCCTCGGTTGCCGGTGACATTGCTCGGGCCACGGCTGAGCAGGAGCTTGAGCAGACCCGTATCGAGTTGGAGCGTCGCCGGCTGGAAGCCGACGTGGTAACCCCGGCTCGAGCGAATCTTGAATCCAAGCAACTCGAGGCACAAGCTGGCGCGGCCAAGATCATCGAAGACGGTAAGGCCCAGGTTGAGGTCTTCCGTCGTCTGACCGATCAGTACCAGGCTGCTGGCGACGACGGTCAGCGCATCTTCGTGTTGAACATGCTGCCCGACCTGGTCGACAAGATCGTCTCTACCGTGAGTGGTGTCTCGATCGACCGCGTGGCCGTGATCGATGCCGGCGGCGGCAGTGGTGGATCGGGCGGCATTCCGGCGTTCATGAGCCAGCTCCCGGCTGCCGTGGTCAGCATGTCTGAGCAGATTGAGGCCGCCACCGGCGTCGACATTCTCAGCAGCATGCGCGACTCCGGCGACGACGGTCCGTCACCTCTCGCTCCGCCCCCGCCCCCGCCGGCGGCCGAGTAGCTCATCGAACTCGTGCACGTCCAACCCGCTTTGAGCGGGCGACGTGGCTCGGGTTCGGCTAGCCCGAGCGTCAGCGGCCGAGTTTGCGGAGGAGTTCGCGGTCGATGACTTCGACGCGTCCGCGGCCGATTCGTACTGCACCTTTGGCTTCTGCGGCCTTGAGTGGACGATTGGCGGTCTGGCGGCGAGTGCCTGCCATAGCGGCAATATCTTCCTGACGCACCCGAATGACGATAGGGGTCTGTCCCTCATCGAACGAGGTGGCTAGGCGGTCAACAACGCGCAGTATCCGTGATTCGACCGGCACGAAGAGGACTTCCATCAGTTGGGCCATTGTTTCGGCCAGTTTCTCGGCAAGGAGCTCCACGAGATAGCGATCGACGCTGGCATCGGTGGTGCGAAGGTCTTCAAGCATCCCTTGCGTGAGGCTCAGGGTCTCAGTTGGTTCAAGTGCGGTGACGCTTGCTGTGCGGCGACCGTCGCCGACCAACGCCAACTCGCCAATTACCTCGCCGGGTCCACGCACCGAAAGGGCGGCCACATCGCCAATTGTTGTGGTGATCTCCACGAGCACCCGACCCTTCTCGATCACATGCAGGGTGTCGCCGGGGTCGCCTTCGTGGAAAACGACCTCGTCACGCCCGTAGCGCCGCCTCCGCATTTTTGCCCGCCACCGAGGTGCTTCAGGGCCGAGAATGTCTAGGAATCCGCCGATCACAGAATGTGACGTTACCGTCGATTCGACGCAGCAACCATTATCCGCAACACTTTGAACCATGGGTCAGGAAGGATCCCCACGGTCCACTGGGCAGGAGATGCGGCGCCAGCAGGTTCTGGCCGCTGCGATGCACCTGGGTGCAGAAGGCGGGTATGACGCGGTCCAGATGCGGGGCGTGGCCGATCGTTCAGGTGTCGCTCTCGGCACCATCTACCGCTACTTTTCGAGCAAGGACGACTTACTTATCGCCGGACTGGCGGGCTGGATTCGACGCACCCGCATGCGACTTGAGGAAGAAGAGGTTCGCTGCAACTCGCCGCATGAACGTCTCTCGGTTGTGCTGGCCGGTGTCGCCCGTTCGACTGAGGCATCGCCAATGCTGATGCAGGCGCTGGTGCGCGCCCATGGTTCGACGTCGCCGGCATCGGGGCCCCACAAGCTCGATGTCGAGACCGAGCAGCAGGCGCTGATGGTCACTGCCATCGGCGACTCCTACCCGAACGTGCAGGAGATTGCGCGTGTGCTTGGCCATGTTTGGCAATCGGCCTCAACTCGTTGGGTCACCGGCCTTGCCCCGAATGGTTCGCTTGGCACTGAGTTTTGCAACGCCATCGATTTGCTCGTCCCCGCTACGACAGTGGGGTGAGGACCTCGTCGAAGGCTTCAGGCGACTGGGGCTGCGAGAAGTAGAAGCCGAGGGCCTGATCGCAGTCGAGTTCTGCTAGTACTTCGAGTTGCTGGAGTGTTTCGACCCCTTCAGCGATGACGACCAACCCGAGGGCATGGGCGAGATCGATGATTGCGGCCACGATCGTGGCCGCGCTTTTCTCGGCACCAAGGCCGGCGACAAACGACCGGTCGATTTTCAAGACGTCGAGTGGTAGCCGTTGCAGGTAGCCGAACTGAGACCAACCGATGCCGAAGTCGTCGATGCCGAGGCTGATGCCGAGTCGGCGGAGTTCATCGAGTTGTTCGGTGGCTGTTTCGGCATCACCCATAAGGGCGGACTCAGTGATTTCGAGACAGATCTCGTCGGTGGTGATGCCGGCGTCGTCGATGGCGCTCTGGACGTAGTTGATTAGGTCTGGGTCACCGAGTTGACGGGCGGAAAGGTTGACCCAGATCCTTACTGGCTCTTGGTCCGGTGTGCGGTGAACGCGCCATTGGGCGGCCTGCCGACAGGCTTCGCGAATGACCCACTTGCCGATATCGACGATGAGGCCGCTCTCCTCTGCCAGCGGAATGAAGTCGTCAGGCAGGATCAGTCGACCATCGGGACGTTGCCAACGCACGAGTGCCTCGAAGCCGACGATGCAGTTCGAATCAAGATCAATTTCGGGCTGATAGTGCAGGCGTAGTTCGTTGTTTCCGACGGCTCGACGGAGTGCTTCTTCGGTGCTGAGCCGTTCCAACGCGAGACTTTGATCGGCTTCATTGTGAATAGCGAAGCGTCCGCGGCCCTCCTGTTTCGCTTCGAACATCGCGGTTTCAGCGTTGTCGAGCACGCGAGTTGAGTCGTTGTCGCCAAGGGCGGTGGCGATGCCGATGGAAACACCCAGGTGGACTTCTCGTCCTTCGAGCACAAATGGTTGCTCGAAGGCGTCGATGATTCGCCGTGCCACCACAGTGGCGCCGCGGGCGCCGTCGGTGCCCGCGCAGAGCATCACGAACTCGTCGCTGCCGATTCGGGCGAGGGTGTCGCCAGGCCGTACGATGGCCGTGAGGCGCTCAGCAACTTTTGTGAGTGCGGTAACGCCGGTTTGGTGACCGAGTGTGTCGTTGGCCGTTTTGAAGCCATCGAGGTCGATGAGCAGCACACCGATGGGTTGCTGCGTTCGTTCCGACGCTGCAAACGCTTGCGTCATCCGGTCAATGAGGAGGGCTTTGTTGGGCAAACCGGTGAGTTCGTCGTGGAAGGCCTTCTTGATCAGGTTCTGTTCGGTTTCTCGCTGTTGGGTAATGTCGCGGCTTGATGACTGGAGTTGATGTGGTGCACCGTCGGCATCGCGGATCGGGGTGATCGACGTCTCGAACCAGCGGTAGCTGCCGTTGCGGTGACGGAGGCGGTGCCTGAAGCGCGTGGGTTCTGAGCCTCGTCTGGATGCGTCCTGGAGTGCATGCACGAGGGCCTTGCGAGTATCGGAATGCGCCAAGTCGACCGGCTGGCTCCCGACGACAGAGCTCGCATCGAGGCCGAGTAGGCGCTTCACCGATGGCGACACATAGGTGAATGTGCCATCGGGTTCGTGAAGGCATACGAGGTCGCTCGTGTACTCGGCAACGGCGCGGAAGATGTCTTCTGCTGCAGCCAACTTCTGGGCGGTTGCGGCGATGATTGCGTCGGTCTCTTGCCGGTCCGTGAGTGGGTGCAGTTCGGCCAAAAGTAAGGTAACGCTTCGGTGAGGGCCGCTGCGGTTTGGGCCGAAAATCGGTGTGATCTCTATCCGGAGCGGGCGAGGCTCGATCTCGCCAATGTCGATTGTGCGCGACCGGGTGCGGCCGTCCAAGCAGGACTCGATTAGTGGGGCGAGCACAGTGTCGGCGTCGGCAATGTGCCAAAGCGATGGTGCCCAAAGTGGTCGGCCCCGCAGATCGTCGCGGTTAAGGGCCAGGCTTCCGGTGGCATCGTTTGCATCAAGCACGGTGCCGTCGATGTCGACCGCCAGCGCGGGGCTATCGATCTGGTTGAGCGCTACTCGCATCTGAAGGGCACGAGTGAGGTCGTCGAGGTCTGGATCGGAGAGGGACGCGAGTCGCTCAAACGCGTCGGCACGCGACGGGTCAATGGTCCTAGTGTTTTTCTCGCGCGCTTCAATCAATGGGACTCCTAAGACGACGGATAGATACCCGAAGATAAAGATACTGAAGCTGTTGCGCCTCGCCAGGGATGGTTACTTGGAGTGGTTTAATTGACCACGCGACGCGGTCGGTTCGGTAGTAGCCGGTTCAGCCGTCGCGGCATCGGAAGCTTCGTCTCGCCGGGCCGAAATAGATGCTCAATCCTCCGGTCGAGCCGGCTGGCCCCTTGCCCCATCAGGCGCAGATTTGGCAGGGATCCGGGTGGGCTGTCAAGCTTCGAGCATGTTGACGCAGTTCAATTCTTGGTCAATGGTTGAGAATCCTGCTGGAGGTAGAACATGAGAACCTTGATCTCGGACCGCTTTGGCCTCGCCAAATTGTCGGCGGCGTTTCTTACACTGACGCTCCTCGCTGGGGCATGCGGTGGGGGAGACGATAGAGCATCAGAAGACGCCAGCTCCGCTGACGACGGTTCCGCTGACGACGGCTCCGCTGACGACGGCTCCACAGGCGACTCTGCGGGCACTGCAGTCGTCCCCACCGTCACCACGACCCAGGCTCCCGTGATCGAGGGAGGCATTACCTCT
>JAACCU010000328.1 GCA_009937405.1 Actinomycetota bacterium | reverse complement strand
CTGATCGCAATCGATGACATGATCACCCCCGACCGCATCCTGTTGGCAAACGGCATCGTGGGCTTGGCTGAGGCGACAGCCCACCATGTGCTTGAGGACCTCGCTAGCCACAACTCTGACAAGGTTGCCGCCCGGGTGGCCGATCTTTTGTGGAGCGGCCTGCGAGGCCACCCCGAGGTCAGCTGAACCGACCGCCTTCTTCGCTGCTTGGGGTGATGTCGATCGGCTCGTCAGGAATCTTGCCGGCAACAAGATCGGGGAGAAACTCGCGAAGACGGACCGGCACGGTCGGTTCTTGCGATGCAAGCAACTCATCGAGCGTCCACCATTTGGCGCCCTTGAACGCCGCCTCTTCCAATGCTTCGAGTCCCTGTGGGTCGTATTCGCCGCCATCGCACCAGGCGACATGAATGTGGTCGTCAGACTCGAAGTGGTAGCCGGCGAACGTGTATTCCGTTTGCTGCACCCACACGCACGGACCCATCTCGACGTTCGGTATGCCTGTCTCTTCATGCAGTTCGCGCAACGCGGCATGCCCTGACTCTTCGTTCCATCCCATACCGCCACCAGGGATCTCCCACCAGTCAGGCTTGTACGGATCGATCGGGTCCTCGGCCGAGATCAGAAAAATCCGATTCTCTCGATCGAAGAGCACGCAGCGGGCGGCAGGACGGCGGAGTGTGAACGTCATCGTCGTCGACCCTAGCGAGCCTCGCGGACCAGTACCTCTTGTGCGATGGTGGCGACGTGGATGCCACCGGAGGTCCACAGTTCGCCAAAGGCCAGCCCTCGAGCCGCGTTCACCCCCGACGAGCGATAGTCATGCAGGATCCACTCGGTTGCCGGGGCGTGACGATGGAACCAGATCGAGTGGTCCAGGCTCGCTCCCTGGTATTGCCACTCCGGCGCATCGGGGTCGGACCGGCCAAGCGGATGTTCGATGTGGACTGCCTCTGTGGCCATGTCGTCGCTGAGAAACGTGTGGGCCAGGGCGGCCGACAACGGATCGTCACCGATGGGATCAGTCATTCGCATCCAAGCCCGCGCCGCGCTTGAGTCGCCGACGGACCTCCGTTCGAAACACGACATCCACGAGTCCGCCTCTCCATCCTCGGGACAGGGCACATCGGGCATCTCGATCGCAGTGACGTCAGGTGCTTCTTCGGGGACGTGAAACGAGGCCGAGAGATTGAGGATCGCTCCGTTTGACTGGCGAGCCACGACACGACGGGTCTCGAACGAACGGCCGTCTCGAATGCGATCGACCTCGTACCGGATCGGTTCGTCCGGATTTCCACCGCGGATGAAATAGGCATGCAACGAATGAGGCACAACATCGGTCCGAACGGTTTGAGCGGCAGCCCAAAGTCCTTGAGCGGCGACCTGACCGCCGTACACCCGACCCCACGGATAGACGGCGCTGCCACCGACCCAAACGTCGGGTCCGTGCTCGGCCATGTCATAGAGATCGGCGTAGGAGATGGAGTCGCTCACCTGCAAGAAGATAGCGATCTCAAGCGGAGATAGAAGAATGAATCGACGGCCCAATCGACGGAATGCCGTTCGAACCTCACAAGGCAGAGACTCTCGATGTAGCTGCTCAGCCCAACCCCTCGCACACAAATCGCGTGATCGGCATCGATCATCTCGTGGCGATGTCGACCGATGTCGGCCGCACGACCGTGGCTCTTCAATCCGCCGACGTCGAGCTCCGGCGTGAGCGTCGCTTCGGCAATGGCAAATGGGCCAGGGGGCGAGGCCGCACTATGGGGACTTGCACTCACGGGCGATGACCTTGACCGCGCCAAAGACACCCTGGGCGACATGCTTTCTGATCCCAAGACCGCCATGCAGCCCGGTCGACGAATCGCCACTCTCCGCACCCGCGATCTCGACATCTCGGCACCAATAGCGCTCTTGTCACCCCACCCGGCCCGATAGAGTCCGGGTACTATGCGCCCAGGACTCACTCGCACCGGCACGCAACTCGCGATCGGCATCGTGTCAATCGTCCTTCTGGCCTTTGCGTACGACAGGAGCAGCAGCGACACCAGTTTCAATTCGCCGGCCTCGTCCTCTGTGGCCCCTACCTCAAGCACGGATCCTGTCTCGGTCACAACGGATCCTGTCTCGGTCACAACGGAGCCTGCATTGGCAACGACACCGACTACCACGAGCTTGCCCGATGACCTACCTGAGTCGATCGATTCTGATGATCCGGAATACCCGACAGTGCGAACTGTGCCGCCGACGGCCCAGCCGGACTACCCCTCGGCGCCAACCGTGCCTCCGGTGACCTACCCGACTGAATAGGACTGAATAGGTTCTGAGAACCACTCTCGATCGACCGGCGAGCGTGATGTGTCCAGGTCAATCAGGTCGATCTCATGGGGCAGGTCGATGGCGTACCGCTCCTGTCACCCGCACCCGCACTGCCGTCTCGGGCGTCGGTTCCTCCAAAACCTCGGCCTGACCGTCGGCGATCAGGCTCATCGACTGATCAGCTGTGGCCGGCCAGACTAGTGACATCGAGGGGTTCGATCGAGCTGCCGACGCGGCACCGCGACCGAGCAGGATTTCGATCAACTCACCCACAAAACGCGTTCGCACATGGGTCACTCTGGGTGCTCCCTCAGTGCTGTTGATCACCGCGTAGGCCGTATCGCCATATGCGGTGGCGGCGGTTTCTAGTTCGTCGAGAGGAACGTTCTGACTCATGGCACAACCGTAGTCAGTTTCCTGTCACCGAGACGCTGAGTCAGGCTGATCCGGCGACAGCCCGTTCGAGTGACGCGACAATGGCGCTGACGTCGTCTTCATCGGTGCGCCAGTTCGATACGGACAACCGAATGCCGAACTCTCCCTTCCAGACGGTGGAACTCGGGTAGCAGTCGCCTTCAGCGACCACGGCCTCGAGTACGTCCTGGGTACGTTCCTGCGCTGACCGGGTTGGGGTGGCGTCGCACCCGATGATGATCTGATTGATCTCAGCAGCACGGACATGGATACCAGCGCTTTGTCGCAACTGAGCCGCGAGTTCCGCGGCCCGATCACAACCGCGGTCGATCAGGTCTGCCAATCCATCACGACCCAGCGCACGGATTGCTGCCCAGACGGGAATACCACGGGCCCGTCGCGAGGCTTCGGGAACCAGATCGACAGGGTTGGGAATCCCCCCGGGTGCAGGCAGATAGGCCGCCTTCAACCCGATGGCGCGAGCGAGTACCTGGGGATCACGAACGATCGAGATGCCACAGTCGTAGGGGACGTTGAGCCATTTGTGAGCGTCGCACGTCCATGAGTCGGCCCGCTCACTTCCATCGGCCAGCGACCTGTGACGATGACCGGCACGAACCCAGAGCCCGAAAGCTCCGTCGATATGGAACCAGGTGTCATCAACGCTGCGGCGGCCACGGCGGGCATCGACGATGTCGGCAATCTCGGCGATGGGATCAAACCCACCACCATTCACGTTGCCAGCCTGGGCGTAGACGATCGTTGGCCCGTCGAGCGTTTCGAGCGCGGCCGTGAGCGCCGAGGGAATCATGCGCCCTTGCTCGTCAGTGGGGATCCGGATCGCGGTATCAGCGCCAAGTCCCGCGAATCGCAGCGAGCGAAACACGGTCGAATGCTGTTCGTCGCCCACCACAACGTTGACCCGAGGAGCGCCTTGGAGGCCGTGAGCTTCGACGTCGTAGCCATGTGCGGCAAGGACCGCGTTTCGGGCGGCGAGCAAGGTGGCCGTATTCGCGCCCTGGGCACCGGTGGTGAAACCGACCGCACTCTCCTCGGGGAGGTCGAGGAGGTCAAGGATCCAGCGTCCGGCTGCGTGTTCGATCGCAACAGCAGCCGGATAGAGCTCTCCGAATGACGCGTTCTGATCCCATGCCGACACCAACCAGTCGGCTCCAAGCGCCGATGGCAGCACGCCACCGGTGACGAGCGCCAGGTAACGGCCTGAACCTGTTCCCGCTAGGCCCGGCTCAGCACAGGCGGCCAACTCCCGGAGGACGGCGGCCGGTTCCATTCCCGTCGAGGGGAGGGCGGCGGGAAGCGAGGCCAGCACAGTCGCCGCATCCGCCGAGGCTGTGACTAGACGTTGGCCGGTACCGGCCAACCATGCTCGAGCAAGCTCGTTGGCAACATCAAGCGCGGCGTCGGAGTCAGCGTCCAGCATCAGGGTCTCCCTAGATCAGCAATCAGGTCACCAGCATGGCCGGACACAGTCCAGCCGTCGACACCGACGAACACAGCGAGATCATCGAGCGCCGTATGCAGTCCTTCAATCACTTCGTCTCGGTCGTTGCCAGGCTCGCTGAACGCACCCAGCAATCGGAGCACGCCATCGGTTCGGTCGGTCTTCAGGTCGACGCGGCCAACGATCTTGTCACCGAGCAGAAACGGCAGCACGTAGTAGCCGTACTTGCGTTTCGGCCCGGGAACATAGATCTCGATCTTGTACTCGAAGTCAAAGAGCCGCTGGGCTCGTTCGCGGTGCCATACCACTGGGTCGAACGGCGAGAGCAGGGTGCAGGCATTGATCTTGCGAGGCCGAGTTGCGTCCGGATGTAGGTAGGCGGGGCGCTCCCAGCCCTCAACGGAGACCTCGACCAACTCCCCTTCCTCGATGAGCTCCAGCGCTCGCAATCGACCCGGCTTTTTGGGCACACGGTGGTAGTCGATGAGCTCGGGAAGGGAGAAGACGCCGAGACTTTTGGCGCCTCGGCGGAGCAGTTCACGCGTGGCGTCCCGCTCACTCGGTGTCGGCAAGTTGAGGATGTCCTCCGGCACGATCCGTTCCATCAGGTCAAATTCCTTGACGAACCCTGGTTTGCGACGGATCCCCACCTCGCCGATTCGAAACATCCAATCAAGGGCCAGCGAGCCGACCGAACGACTCCCCCACCACTCACCCTCACGCGGGCGCGGATCGTTCAGTTCGCTAGGAGCAAGTGGCCGTTCCCGGACTTGCGCCCGGACCTCGTCAATGTAGGACTGCTCCTTAGCTGCGAACTCGACCAGCCCACCCCAGGTCTCGCCGCGGCGAGCACGATCTTTGAGGAAACGCAGGAGTGGCTCGTCCTCGACCGGGATGAGTGATGCCTCATGGCACCAGGCTTCGATCCACTCATCATCCTTGTACGCGATCTGGTCGTGCAGGTCGGGGTCATACGGGCCGAGGCGAGAAAACGCCGGCATGTATTGGGTGCGAATCACCACCGGCACAGAGTCGAGCTGGAGGTAATTGAGGCGACCCATGACCCGTCGCAGGTGACGCCGATCGACACGCCCGCCGGGGCGGGGGTCAGTGAACCCTTGAGCGCCGAGCGAAATTCGTCGAGCCGCGACGGCACTCAGATGAGGCAGTTTCGTTCTCATGCGAGCTGGGCGGCCAGAGCATTTCGACCAGGAACGCGCCAATGATTGTGATGGTCGACGTCGATTCCCACAACGGTGAGTAGATCACGCCTCGCCATCGATCGCCATCCGTAAGCTCCAGCGATGCAAACCCGCTTCTCGGGGTGGCGGATAGCGGCATTCGCTACTGTCGTTCTCGGCCTCACTGGCCCCGGCCAGACCATTGGCGTAAGCGTGTTCATCGACCATTTCGCCGACGATCTCGAGTTGTCGAAGAACGCGATCGCCGGCGGCTACGCGATCGGCACCCTCACCGGATCGCTGATGATGCCGAGCGTTGGTAGCTGGGTCGACCGCTATGGCGTGCGCAGATCCATGACGGTGATCGCCGTGCTCTTCTCGCTCGCGCTCGTGGCGATGTCGGGCGTGCAGGGAATCATCAGCCTCACCGCTGGATTCGTCTTCATCCGGATGCTTGGGCAGGGAAGCCTGTCTCTCGTCGGGATTGTGTCGATCTCGCTGTGGTTCGAGCAGAAACGCGGCCTGGCGCTCGGGATCGTGATCACGGCCTCGTCGGCGCTGATGGCCTCGGTGCCAGTGGCGCTGACGTTCACTATCGGTGAGTTTGGTTGGCGTCAAGCCTGGCTTTTTGCCGCCGCCACAGTCGCCATAATTGTGATTCCTATCGCCTGGTTCGGCATGATCGACCGTCCTTCGATGGTCGGCCAGTACGTCGATGGCATCGCGTCCGACAATGACAGCCCAAACATCGAGGGGTGGGGCGTCGACCGATCAACGGCGATGAATACACGGTCGTTCTGGATTCTCGCTGGATCCACTGCAATTGGATCCATGCTGGTCACGGGAGTAAATTTCCATCAGATCTCCCTTCTGGGCGAGTCGGGGTTCTCCCAAACTGAGGCGGCCATCATGTTCTTGCCCCAGGTGCTCGGAACGTCGGTCGGCTCACCGCTCTCAGGCTTCGTTCTCGATCGCGCCGGCAGTCGATACGCACCCGCCGTTGGACTGGCCCTATTGTCGCTAACACTTCTGCTTGCGGGCAGCGTGTCGTCGACGCCAGCCGTCATTGGGTATGCCTGCGTTCTCGGGTTTTACAGCGGCGTCAGTCGCACCATCAGTTCTGCGCTCGTGCCGGGATGGTTCGGCACCAAACACATCGGGTCGATTCATGGTGCGATGACGTTCATGGGCGTGTTCGCGTCCGCGGCAGGCCCCATCGCTCTGGCATTGACCGAATCAGCAACCGGCAGCTTCCGTACCGCAGCTCTCGTTTGGTGTGGCGTCCCACTCATCGGGGTGGCTCTCGCCACGCGAAACCGGCTCCCCAACTTTCATGAGGAGCCGGTCATCGCCACGACCTAAGTTCCGGTCCAGTTGGGTTCGCGCTTTTCTGCGAACGCCGTCGGGCCTTCTTTGGCATCGTTTGAGCGGAAGACCTTGGCTTGCAGCGGACGCTGCATCTCCCACAACTCAGCTTCGTCGTAGCCCTGGCTGGCAGCCTTGATGATCTGCTTCGACGCAGCAACGGCTAGCGGCGCGTTCCTCGCCACCCGTTCTGCCAACGCGATCGCAGCATCAACGGCACCGCCAACAGGAGTGACCTGAACGAGCATGCCTGCCGCCAGAGCTTCCTCAGCAGTGATGTTGTCACCGGTGATCGCCATCTCCATGGCCTTGGAGTAGCCGACTCGGCTTGGGAGCCGCATCAAGCCTGCTCCAGCAGCGAACAGGCCGACCTTGACCTCACGGATCCCGAACTTGGCTCCCTCAGCGGCAACCAGGAGGTCACATGAGAGTGCGAGCTCACACCCGCCGGCGATGGCGAAGCCCTCAATTGCGCCGATCAGCGGCTTCTCGGCGCCGGCCTGAATGAAATCCATCATCGGGCCGATGTCTTCGCCACGGGCGAACGCCTTGAGGTCCATGCCGGAGCAGAAGCCGCGACCATTGCCGGTGAGAACACCGGCTGTGAGACCGGGATCGGCGTTGAGTTCTTGGACAGCGTTCCACAGACCGTTGGACAGGGCGCCGTTGATGGCGTTCATCTGGTCGGGCCGACTCAGCGTGATGATCATCACGCGTCCGCGGCGTTCTACGAGGACAGCATCTTCTGACACGATGTCGTCGCTCATTTCGGTGGCATCCGGATGCCGCCGTCGAGACGGATTGTCTCGCCGTTCATGTACGGGTTGGTGATGCACTCCATCACACCGAACGCCAACTCTTCTCCGGAACCAAGGCGTTTGGGAAACAGCACTGACTGCCCGAGATGTGCCTTGAACGCGTCGGATTGCTCGCCTTCGCCATAGATCGGCGTGTCGATCAGACCGGGGGCGATTGTGTTGACACGGATGCCGACAGCGCTGAGGTCACGGGCGATCGGCAAGGTCATGCCGACAATGCCACCCTTCGAAGCCGAGTAGGCACACTGGCCGATCTGACCGTCAAACGCAGCGGCTGATGCCATGTTGACGATGGCGCCCCGGGAACCGTCCTCGTCAACCGGATCGGTCTGCGCCATGGCGGCGGCCGACCGGCTGAGCATGTTGAACGAGCCGATCAGGTTGACCCTGATGACGAATTCAAACTTCGATAGATCCATCGGCACGTTGTTGCGGTCGATGGTGCGGCCGGCGTAGCCGAGGCCAGCGGAGTTGACGAGCGCACGCAACGGACCCATCTCTGAGGCCGCCGCCACAGCAGCATCGGCATCTTCAATGGACGAGACGTCACACTTGACAAAGAGGCCGCCGAGCTCGGAGGCGACAGCTTCACCCTTCTCTTGGTTGAGGTCGGCGATTACGACATGGCTGCCTGCGGCGCTAAGTTGCCGCGCACTGGCTTCGCCGATGCCGGAGGCACCGCCGGTGACAATGGAGGAGCTGCCCTCCAGGTTCATACGTGGCATCAGGAATCGATCCTTTCAATGATCGTTGCGTTGGCGAGACCGCCACCTTCACACATTGCCTGGAAGCCGTAGCGGCCACCAGTTCGCTCGAGTTCGTTGACGAGCGTGGTCATCAGCTTGGCACCGGAGCAACCCAGAGGGTGACCAAGGGCAATGGCGCCGCCGTTGACGTTGACCTTGTCAAGATCAGCACCGGTCTCCTTCTGCCAGGCCAGAACAACCGAAGCAAAGGCTTCGTTGATCTCGAAGAGGTCGATGTCGTCAATCGACATGCCCGTCTTGGCCATGATCTTCTCGGTGACAGGGATCGGGCCTTTCAACATGGTGACGGGATCGGTGCCGGCCAGGGCGAAGCCGTGGAAGCGGGCACGGGGCTTGAGCCCGAGTTCCGCAGCCTTCTCGGCGCTCATGATGAGCACCGCGGCAGCGCCGTCAGAGATCTGCGACGAGTTACCGGCGGTGATCTTGCCGTCTTCGCTGAATGCAGGCTTGAGCTTGGCGAGCGTCTCAGCCGTTGTGCCGGGGCGGATGCCCTCGTCCCGGGAGAACATCACGGACTCGCCATCAACATCGACGGGAACGGGAATAATCTCGGCCTCGAACCGACCTTCGATCGTGGCCTGCTCAGCACGCTGCTGGCTTTGAGCGCCGAATGCGTCAAGATCTTCACGGGTGATGCCGTACTCGTCAGCGATCATGTCGGCACCAATGCCTTGCGGGGGTAGGCCGGTCTCGGCATAGCGCTCGATCATCGAGTCGGGGAACGGCATGCCGAGGGCGCCTTTCACAACGGACGCGCCCATTGGGGTCGTGCTCATGACCTCGACGCCCAGTGCAACGACGACGTCGTAGGCGCCAGCCATCACCCCCTGTGCCGCAAAGTGGATTGCCTGCTGGCTAGAACCGCACTGGCGGTCAACGGTGGTGGCGGGGACCGACTCAGGCCAACCGGCGGCGAGTACGGCGTTGCGACCAATGTTGAGTGACTGTTGCCCCACTTGCATCACACAACCAGTGATGACGTCGTCAACCAGAGCGGGATCAAGGTTGTTTCGGTCCGCGAGCGCCTTGAGCACATGGGCACCGAGATCTGCTGGATGCCAGCTGCTCAGCTTTCCGTTGCGCCTGCCGCCCGGGGTACGGACCGCGTCGACGATGACTGCGTCATGCATGGGTTCTCTCTCTTATCTTTGTGGGGAGTTCTTTGGGGAGTTTGCGATGGCCAGATCGATATTGGCGTCAAGTCGTTCGAGGAGTTCCGCCAGCCGCTGACGGTCATCACGGCCGATGCCGCGTCGGAGTTCACCGCGCAGCGCTCGGTCGATCTCGTAGAACTGTTCGACGATGGCACGGCCGGCGTCGGTTGCGGCTACGAGCCAGACGCGGCGATCGGCCGGATCCGGCCTGCGCTCGAGCAGGCCTCGAGCCTCAAGGTGGTCGATCATTGTGCCGGTGGCGGCTCGGCCGAGACCGACCATGTCGGCAAGGGCGGTTTGGGTGCTGTCGCCGAAGTCGACCACGAAGGCGAGCAGACTTGCTTGGTTCAGGTTCAGGTCAAGCGGCTCGACCCGGTCGTTGAAGGCCGTGTTCAGCCTTCGAGCGGTGCCGATGATCGCGATCTCAAAGCGGCGCCAGGAAGGCATTTCAGGCATCGGAATCGGCGAAGCGGCAGCCATAAGAAATCATATGGTGCCATACAGTCTGTCTTCAGACAACCCCGGTTTAGAACAAATCTCGTTGTCAGATAATCAGGTTGACCATTCGGCCCGGGACCACGATGGTTTTACGAATTTCCTTGCCATCGATGTGCAGGGCCACGTTCGCATCGACGAGTGCTGCCGCCACCACAGTGGCCTCATCGGCATCAGCCGCGACCACGACTCGGCCGCGAACCTTTCCATTGACCTGGACCGGCATCTCAACCTGGTCGTCGACCAACATCGCAGGATCAGCTTCG
>JAACCU010000327.1 GCA_009937405.1 Actinomycetota bacterium | reverse complement strand
TCAAGAAAACTTGGCAGAAGCGACAAGAAGACGATTGCGACCTTTGGGTTCAAAACGTTGGTGACAAGACCCTCACGAAAAGCCGCGTCAGAACGTACCGGCTGAGCTGATGATGCCGTGGACGTCGTGTCGCTCCTCACGGCCGAGTAGGCGGCACGGACGCCAAGGAGAACCAAGTAGATGCCGCCGGCCACCCGCAGGGTCCCGAACGCGGCGCCAGAGGCCGCCAGCACCGCCGACACACCAAGGGCTGCGAACACTGCGTGAACCACCAGGCCTGAACAGACACCCGCGGCGGCAGCAAACCCAGACGCTCTACCCCCCGACACAGCGTGGCGAGCGACGAGCACCATGTCGGGGCCCGGCGTCACTGCCACGATGCTCATGACCGCTGTGAAGCCGAGGAGGTCCGCATTGCCCAGCGCGGAAATCACAAGGAATCCAGGCTCCCATCAGTGCCGAAGGGATGGCTGGGGATCGACCTATCGATGGCGTGGTAGTCGCTGGCATCGAGGGTCCAGATCGATGCCTGTGTGGTGAGCCCGGTGGGCGTGTCAATGGTGCCTGCCGCGATGGAGATCTTGTCGGCTCTCTCGCCGCAGCGCCAAAACAACGTGCTGCCACATTCTTCACAGAAGCCATACCCGACTTCGCCGTCCGGGCTGTACCACCGCAACCACTCCATGGAGTCGAAGTGAAGATCGTCAAGCATGCACTGGGTTGCCGCCAGAAAGTGACCGGTATGGCGTCGACACCGCCAGCAGTGGCAGTTGATTACGTCGCGCAGCGGCCCGGTGACGCGGTACTGAACGCTCCCGCAAAGGCAGCGGCCAGTGGTCACGTTAACTCCAGGGGTACGGGCTGTTCGACACTGGGTGGAGCTTGCCTTCGGCGTAGCGGCTGTAGCGGAACGGTTCAAGCAGCGACTGCGACTCGCCCATCAACTCTTTCGCCACGAGGGCTCCGACGCCGATCATCTTGTAGCCATGGTTCGAATCGGCGATGAAATAGCAGTTTTCGTGGACCACGTCGAACACCGGGAAGCTATCGGGGGTAAACGAACCGATACCACCGCTGGGCTCGTGGCTGATCCTGTCACCCATGCCCTCGAAACGCTTCTGGCAAAACGCCAGAGCTGCGGTCCAGGTTTCGTGGAAGTCATCGCCGACAACGAAGTCGGGACTCTCGGGCCCATACGGGTCGACGGCAACGTCCTCGGCGGCCTTGTCGACGATGTAGGGCATGTAGCCGCCCTGCACGCCACCAAAGTTGAAGTCGGGCTTGTAGTAAATACCCCAGGTGTCCTGGGTGATCTGTCGGCCAGCCTCGTTGAATAAAGGAACGTCAGTGTCGATGTGCACGACGGGTGGCATATTCCCGTCGTTGTCCATCTGGTAGCCGGGGTCGACGTCGAGCGTGCCTTCCTGCAGCGCCCAGTAGGTCCAGGTGGGACGCTCGTGCAATTCGCCGTCAGAGCCCTTGACCATGGTGGTCATAGGGAGGTCCAGCATCTTCCACGGAGCTTGCACCCATGGGCCGGCGGCGATCACTACATGGTCGCAGGCGACCGATCCCTGGTCAGTGACAACTGCAGTAACGGCGCCGCCACTGGTCTCCAGATCTTTGACCTCGACGCCGCTGATGATCCGCACGCCTTCGGCCTCGGCTTTCGCAGCCATGCCTTTGAGCGACGCCATGTTGTTGGCGTAGCCGCCCTTCTTCTCATGCAATACCGAGGTGATGCCTTGGGCCTGCCAGTCGTCGAAGATCCCACGCATGTACGACATTGATTGATCGGCACCCTCGATGAACACCGAGTCGTAGCCAATCGCCTGTTGCTGCTCGTGAATCGATGCGACATTTTCGAACATGCCCTGGTGGCTGATCTGGAGGTAACCCACAGGGTGATACGAGTACGCCTCGGGATCCGAGTCCCAGACCGATACGGAGTGGGCCATAAGTTCGCGCATCGCGGGCTGGAAGTAGTTGTTGCGAACCACTCCACACGCAATCCCAGATGCGCCAGCACCCACCGCCGTCTTGTCGACGATGATGATGTCGTCGC
>JAACCU010000326.1 GCA_009937405.1 Actinomycetota bacterium | reverse complement strand
GCAAAGCCTCGAGTTCGTCGCGCGAAAAGTCCTCCAGAATGGGCATCAAGAGCAAATTGTCACGATCCAGATCGGCCTTGTCGCCCCGGAACACGCCAAGGTCGGGTGGCTCGCCGGCGGCGACTGCAGCATTGGAACCGGCGTCGACGCGCACACTGTCGGCCAGCCGCTCGCTGACCAAGCCGGCCAACCGGCGAATCACCTTGCAGGCTCCCGGCCTGTGCGACGCGCGCAGAACCTCGAAGGCGCGGCGGTGAAGGCTGAAGCCTGAAACCGGCTCGACCGCCGTGGCGGTGGCCGCACGCAACCCGCCGCCCACCAACGACATCTCTCCCAACACCGCGCCCGGGCCCAACACCGCCAACTCCTGTTCGCCACCGCCGGCCACGGTCACGGTGATACGGACGGTTCCCGCTTCAATGCAGTACATCTCATCGGCACTCTCACCCTGCCGGCACAGTGACTCACCGGCTGCCAGGGCAAACGGCATAGCCGTCCACGCCAGCTCGCTCAGCTCGTCGGCCGTCAGGTCCGAGAACAGCGAGAGGCCACCGAGAAACTTTGACGGTTGGCTTGCCAACTCAGATCTCCAGGTCGACCGCATCGACCGAGATTCCGGCCTCGCCACGGCTCACCGTCAGCATCGAGTACTCGGGCACCTCGATCCACGTCGTCGTATCGCGAGTCAGAGGCTCCGAGGCGACTACGATCGCGTCGGCATCGTCGACCGAGCCGCCCATGCGCCAAAGACCGTCGTAGAGCCCGTAGTCGCGACCCACGGTGTACCAAAGAGAATGAAAAATGAGGTTACTCGCGCTCAGGACTCCGTCGTAACAACCGAAATCGAAGGTGAAGCGCGTGGCGACCAGCGATTTTCCGTCGCTCACAAAGAGGTTGACGCCCGAGGCGGTGTCGATGCCGCGACGATGCCGAACCTCGCGAAAGATCTTCAGAGTCTCGAGCACGAGATCGGCAATCTGGCCGGCCTCCAAGTCGTCGTCGGGCCCGTCCAACTGCGACATCATGACCGCATAGACCCACTCGCTGTCGGTCGTGCCGAGAATCTTCGAAGCGATCTCGGGCCGAATATACTCGAGCAGGTCGAACTTCATGCTGTCGAAATCGGCCAAGCCGCCGTTGTGTGCCATGCACAGTCGGTGACCCGGAAGACGAAACGGGTGACAGTTGCTGCGCGTCACGTCGGCCGCGCCGGCCGCGAAGTAGTTCGCACCGCGGACGTGGCCGATGATGCAATCACCACTGAACTTGCGCGACAGCGAGAGCAGGTTGTGATCGTACATCGGCAGCTCGGTGTCTTTGTAGATCAGCGGCTCTTCGGCATAGGGCGACTCGGCGTTCCATGCCGCTACGCCGCAGCCGGCCAGGTTCATGAACCCCATGATGCTAGGGTCGTAGGCCTGGCGGACCAGCGAGCTGTCCGAATCGTACAACAACGTCGACAGCGGCATCGGGGGCCCGAGGTAAGAAACGACGCGACACATCGCCGAAGGCCTGAGCTCGCTTGGCGAGCGCGGCCTCGATGCGGTCGAGTGCCTCGCTGATGATGGCCATCGAAGTCGGAAAAGCGATGCGGATATGTCCTTCGGCGCCGGGGCCGAACCACTGCGCGACGCCGGGAACCACGGCAACGCGGGCCTCCTCGAGCAGGTAATCGGCCATCTCGGTGCTGGACATGCCGTAGGCCGTGACGTCGGGAAACAGCAGGTAGGTCGCGTCGGGCGGTCGCACGGTGATGCCCGGCATGTTCGCGAGTCGCCCAGCGGCATAGTCACGGATCTTGGTCAGGTGGCGCAGGAAGGCATCCAGCCACGATCCGCCGTGCTCGTAGGCTGCCTGAGCCCCGACCTGCGACAGAGTGGCGGCACCCCAAGCAGTCGTCGGCGCCGTCGACACGGCGACCAGGCCCTCGTATACCTCGTCGGTGGGCGCGACCAGGAAGCCGATGCGAAGCCCGGCCAAGCCGTAGTGCTTCGAAAAACCGCAGACCGTCATGGTGCGCCGGGCGATCTCGGGGGACAGCGAAGCGATACTGACAAAACGTACCGGGTCGAAGACGATGTCCGACCAGATCTCGTCGTTCATGATCCACAAGTCGTGCTCGACCGCCATCTCACCGATCGCGCGCAGGTCTTGTTCCGACAACACCAGCCCCAGCGGGTTGTGAGGATTGCAGACGCTGATCATCTTGGTCTTGGGAGTGATCAGCTTGCGCATACCGTCCATGTCGATGGCCCCCGTTTTGCTATCGATCGGACACAGCACGGCCTTGGCGCCTGCGACTTCGGCCGACGCTTTGAACAAGAAATCGACGGGGTCGAAAATGATGACTTCATCGCCCGGCCGAAGCGCGTAGCGTGCGATCACGAACATGGCCGAAGCGGCCGAGTCGGCTGCCAAGATTCGCTCGGGCGTGCAATCGATGTTCCGGCGCGCCATGAGCGTGTCGGCAACGACCCTGCGGAACGAGGGCAACCCTTCGGCCGGACCGTACGACAGCACTCCCGACGAAACGTAGTCGCCGAGGGCCTTACGAATCTCGGGAGCCACCGGAAAATCGGGATCGGCAGCGGTCAGCGCCAGCACGTCGTCCGGCTGCTGAGCCCAGCGTAGATTGAACGCGCGTTGGCGTAACAGCGGCATGTTGACCTGTTCGTCGGTAAAGAGCTCATCGTAGTTCACCGTGAATCCTTCGAAGTGTTGGGCATGGGGCAGTTCGAAACTGTCGCGATTCGTTTCAGCGGCAAGCACGCGGCGCAAGATCTTGCAGGTCCCGGCGACCCACGGACTCAGGAAACGGCGGATCGTGGCCACGCAACTCGGGGTCGAGAAACACACGGGCCCGCTCACGGCCGTACTCGAGATAGGCACTGGTCACGTGACGGCGCCGCGTGCTCCAAGCCGAAAGCGCCCGTGCCGAATCTCGTCCGTCGGCCAGATCGTCGAGCGCGTCGGCAAGCGTCACGGCGTCGACCAGAGCCGAGTTCACCCCCTGCGTGCTGAACGGCAGCAGCGGGTGCGCGGCGTCGCCGACAAGAGCCACGTTGCCACGGGTACTGTAGGGCAGCGGATCCATGTCTGCGGTGCGCCAGATATAGGAAGTCGCAAAATCCGTGGACTCCAGCAGCGTCGGAATCGGGTGCGGCCAATCGGCCACGAGCGCGGCAATATAACGACGCCCCGCGAGATCGTCGGTCACGTCCCAGGCTTCGCGATCGTGAGTGATGTACCACACCACACGTCCGCGACCGGTGGGCATCATGCTTACGCCCAAGGCGCAGTCCGGATCTCGGAAGCGTAGCAGGGTCGTTCCCAGTTCGGCGGCTAGTTCGGGAGCGTCCAGAGAAGAGATCAGTTCCGCAACCACAGCGTTGCCGGTCGAATGGCCCGGACAAACGCACTCGCGTACCCTCGAGCGGCGACCGTCGGCACCGATGAAAAGGTCGGCCTCGAAGGTCGAGCCGTCGTCGAACAACGCGGCATCGGCCCGCGCTTGGCCGCGATCGTCTTCGCGATCGCTTCGCAGTTGCGCAGACTCCTCGTATCGCAACCGCTCGAAAGTCTGCCCATAGTTGATGATTCGCGGCCCCACGGTGCGCTCGAGCAGATCGACGAGCGCGGCGCGCTCCATGCCCAAATGCGGCTGAAAAGATCGGCGCAACAGTTCGCGACCGAAGCGGTCGAAGACCACAGCTTCGTCGGCGACGGTGCCGAGCGCGTGCACCGCATCCGCGAGCCCAAGGCGCGCCAACGCTGTCAAACCGTTCTCCATGAGCAGGAAGCCCATGCCGGCGCACGACTCACCGGCAGTCGATTCGAAAACCGAACAGTTGCGTTCGGCACGCGACAGCGCCAGCGCTGTAGCCAGCCCGGCAACCCCACCTCCGATAACGGCAACATCTCTATTCAAGGTTTCATGTCAGATGTGGCGGACCCCCCCAGCGCCGCTGCATCCGCCCCTTCCCGGAGAGTTCGAAGCACGAGCGGTCAACTCCGAACTAGCCCCTGTGGGGCGGTACTATATACCAAGTGCCGACCCTGCGCCAAGACTGTCTGAACCGCGCCGGGTTTGCCGGAGACTCCAACTCTTGAGAGGGATGGAGTCATGAAGAAGAGAGGGTATTATACCCCAGAGGTGCGGGAGAGGGCCGTTCGGCTGGTGTTCACGCAGGAGGCTGAGCACGCGTCACAGTGGGCGGCGATCAGTTCGATCTCGGAGAAGATCGGCTGTACGGCGGAGACGCTGCGGAAGTGGGTGCGCCGGGCAGAGCGTGACTCTGGAAGACGGCCAGGACTGACGACGGACGAACGTGAGCGGCTCAAGGACCTGGAGCGCGAGGTCCGTGAGCTGAAGCGGGCGAACGAGATTCTACGCAAAGCGTCGGCGTATTTCGCACAGGCGGAGCTCGACCGCCGACCGCGCTGATGGTGACGTTCATCGACGAGCACCGGTCCGTGTACGGAGTCGAGCCGATCTGCCGGGTGCTGCCGATCGCTCCGTCGACCTACTACACGCACAAGGCTTGGGAGGCGGATCCGAGCCGACGGTCCGTGCGTGCGCAGCGAGACGAGCAACTCCACGCTGAGGTGCGTCGAGTGTGGATGCAGAACTTCCAGGTGTACGGGGCGGAGAAGGTCTACAAGCAGCTCAACCGTGAAGGCATCGGTGTGGCACGCTGCACAGTGGCGCGCCTGATGAGGGACATGGGCCTACGTGGTGCGATGCGAGGCCGGCGCTTCAAGGTCACGACGCACGCGGCGGAGGGTGTGGAGCGGCCGCTCGACTTGGTGAACAGGGACTTCGCTGCGTCACGGCCCAACCAGCTGTGGGTCTGGACCTGACCTACGTGCGCATCGGCGTTCGGTTCGCCGATGTGGCGTTTGTCGTCGATGCGTTTAGTCGCCGGATCGTCGGCTGGCAGATCTCGAATTCGCTGAGGAGCGACTTGGCGCTCGACGCGCTCGAGCAGGCCATCACCGAACGCCTGGGCGAGGACGGCGAACAGCTTATTCATCACTCGGACCGTGGATCTCAATATTTATCTATTCGCTACACCGAACGCTTGGCTCTCGCCCGCATAGAACCGTCGGTCGGTAGCCGGGGGGACAGCTATGACAACGCCCTGGCCGAAACCATGATCGGGCTCTACAAAACCGAACTCGTCTACCCCCGCGGACCGTGGGAGAGTCTAGAGGATGTCGAACTCGCCACCCTCGAATGGGTCTGGTGGTTCAACAACCACCGCCTGTTTGGACCCCACGGCCACATTCCCCCGGCTGAGTACGAAGCGTTGCTCAGTTCGCCTCAGATGGTTCAACTAGAGCCGCTGATCCTCAACGAAACTAGTCTCCGATGATCCCGGCGCGATTCAGTCTGCCACAAGACTGGGCCACCGCGAAACCGGGAAAGGCTCGAAAAGGAGTTCTGCATTGACCACCACGATCCACCCAGGGCTCACGGCGCTGCTCTGCCTGCCGGCTCAGGGTGAGGGGGCGTTCACCTGGCCCGATGCCGACAATCCCGAACTCCTGGCAACACCCGCCGGTCTGGAACTGGCGCTGGACAGGGGCACCGACGAGACCGAACGCCAGGGACGACGAGCGGCCGTCCTTCTCGGCGAAGCCGGTGCCGGCAAGTCGCATGTTCTCAACAGCCTGGCGGCAGCGGCCTCCAACAGCTTCGGGCTTCCCGCCATCGCCGTCGATCTGTCGAGCAGCCGCGAACCGATCGGCCTTCTCGACGACCTCGTCGGCGACGGGGTCGTGCCGTCACTGTTTCTTCTCGATAACCTCGATGCGATCGAGAACCCCGACTTGCGCCGGCGGTTCTGCCAGGCCCTCGAAGACGCCGTTGAGCGCGAAGAGGGTTCGCGTTGGTTGATCGCCTCGCGCTTGGCGACCTGGGAGCACGGTATTCATCTGCTCCGCCGTGGACTCGAGTTTCATCTCAGGCCGCTCGACGACGGCGCGATGCACGCCGCCGCTGCCAGGTACTTCGAGCAGCTTGGTGCCGCGCATCAGACCCAGGCGTTTCTCGACGCGTTGACAGCGCCAGCCTTTCGTCTTCGCGCGGCAGCTTGGCTTGCGCGTAACCCACGCCGACTGCAGGTCCTGACCTTGGCGTGGGCCCGTGAACTGACGTTACCCACCGATCCCGAAGGTTTCGAGCAACTCGTCGAAGCGCTGCAGCCCGAGCTCAGCTTCGACGACCGCGAGCTCGCGGGAACGCGGGAGTGGCGAGAACTCGGAGACGACGCGGTCTGTGACGCCGATCTCTCATCGCAGTGCCACATTGAAACGCGAAGCCGGGTGCGCCTGCGCTCGTTGGGCCCGGGACGTTTTACGATGGGAAGCCCCGACAGCGAAGAAGGGCGCTGGGCCGACGAAGGACCCGTTCGCGATGTCGACGTGGCGGCGTTTGAACTTGGCGT
>JAACCU010000325.1 GCA_009937405.1 Actinomycetota bacterium | reverse complement strand
TTAATTCCGGTGTGATAGATCTCGGCAACCAGATCGTTCTTGCGGATCCCTGGCTCCATCAGCTCAAGAATGCGCTGGTGCATTTGGGTCACGATCGTGCCTGCGATCCGCATGTAGTCGATCTCTCGGGGCGACTTCACCAAGCGAAGCCAGTTCACCAGGCTCGTGGCGTCCACAATGGCGGCATTGGGTACGTGCTCGACGAGACGGGCATGAGCCCGTGCCGAGTAATAATAATTATCGAACTCAACGCCAATCCGTCCCGTTGCCCATCCACGGTCACTCAGTGTCGTGGTGGCGAGATAGTCCATGGCGTGGCGCTCGGTGGACATGACATAGTGATCGGGATAGCCGATGATGTCGTCATCGCTGAGATAGGTCGTTCGTTTCGCGCCGTTCACGTCCATGCCCCGCCCGAACCAGACCGGGTCACCGGTAGCGCCGACAATCACACATTGGGGGGTGTAAAACGACCAGCCGTCGTAGCCCGTAAGCCATGACATGTTCGACGGGTCGTGCACAATCAGGGTGTCGATGCTCTGTGCAGCCATTGCCGCCCGTGCCCCGGCCAAACGGGTCGCGTATTCAGCGAGACCAAAGTGAAGGATCGGGTCGCTCACACCGCATCCAATGCCTGCGCCAGGTCCGCAAGCAAATCGTCGACGTATTCGATGCCAGCCGAATAACGAACCAATCCCTCAGGGATCCCGAGGGCAGCACGCTCTTGTGGCGTGCATTCGACATGGCTCGTAGTAGCCGGGGGTCCCACCGTGGTTTCGACCGATCCGAGATTTGCTGCTCGATGGGCGAGCTTCAAATGCGGGAGGAAACGCTTCACCGCCTCGAGGCCTCCGTCGATGGCGAAGCTCAACATTGAACCGAACCCAGTCATCTGCGCGGCCGCGATCTCATGTTGAGGGTGCGTGACCAGGCCGGGGTAGTTGACTCTCGTCACTTTGGGGTGAGCCTCAAGAAATGTCGCCACCGCCATAGCGTTCTCAGCTTGGCGCTCAACGCGAATCTGCAACGTCTTCATTCCCCGCAACAACAGATACGCGGCCATCGGATCGAGGGTGGCTCCGTTGATCTCGCGGTATTCGAACACGTTCTTCACCAGGTCAGCGTGGCCAACAACCACACCGCCGAGTGCATCAGCGTGACCACCAAGGAACTTGGTGGCGCTGTGCACCACAAGATCAGCACCGAGCGACAGTGGGAGTTGATTCATGGGTGTCGCGAACGTGTTGTCCACCACGACCGTGGCATTGACCTCATGTCCAGCAGCAATGAGCCGGTGTAGGTCCAGCACCTTCAGTGTGGGGTTGGTGGGAGTCTCCAGGTAGAGCAGATCACACCCCTGTGAGACCGCCGCCTCTATCGCCTCGGTATCGGTGGTATCGATGAGATCACACGTGATTCCGAACGAGGGAAGAAACTCCGTGAACAACAGACTCGTGCCGCCATAGGTGTCCTTCACAGACACAACCCGGTCCCCGGGGCGGAGCAAGGCATGCAGCGTGTTCGAGATCGCCGCCATGCCCGTGGAAGCAGACGTGGCCGCCTCCCCACCCTCCAGCAGACGAATCTTCTCCTCGAATACGGCAACGGTCGGATTGGTGTTGCGTCCATAGATGTGGCCGTCAGCCACGCCTGTCGCCACGTCGTACCACTCATCGAAGTCCGGGTAGCCGAACGCCACGCTGTGCACCACCGGCACCTGGGTAGCTC
Organism: Actinomycetota bacterium; assembly: GCA_009937405.1. Classification (GTDB taxonomy): domain Bacteria; phylum Actinomycetota; class Acidimicrobiia; order Acidimicrobiales; family Aldehydirespiratoraceae; genus JAACCU01. The sequence goes on along the minus strand of JAACCU010000325.1, from coordinate 6,725 downwards.
GGTCAAGGAGATAGCGCTCCTCACCTCCCCACACCGTGACCGAGGCAGGATCGAGTTCACTGGGGTCTGACACGGGGACCTCTCTCACGCTTGGAAGTGGGGCAAAGCTAGCCCCTGCGCTCCAGGTCGCCCCCACCACACGCTTGAATCCCACGCCTCTACCTTTCACTCGTGGTTCTACACCAAGGTGCTGCAGAGAGATGGCGCACCACTCTTCGCCTGACGAGACGGCACCCGGTTACCCATTGGTAGGTCGCACCGGCCAAACTAAGGTCGGACACAGGAGATGACACGTGACTGACACGACAGAACCACAGGCCGGAATTTTCTTGCCCCACATCAAGACCCCAGAGATGGAGATGGCCGAAACCGGAAGCGGTGTGGCCGAGGCAGCCGATCTGGCCATCGCGGATATTAACCCGGCGAACCCACATCTGTTCAAAGAGAACCGCTGGCACGACTACTTCGCCCGCTTGCGAGCCGAAGACCCCGTTCATTTCAATGAACTCGAAACGTCCGGCCGCTACTGGTCGATCACCAAACACGAAGATGTCCGTGCCGTAGACGGTGACTGGAAGACATTCTCCTCCGCCAGCGGCATCACCCTTGGGCTCCGTCGTAGTGCCGAGGTCGATGAGATGAACGAACGAGTCAGCTCCTTCATCTCTATGGACCCGCCGACACACACGGAGCAGCGAAAGACTGTGCGATCCGTTTCAGCGCCCAGCAACCTGCGAAACCTCGAGCCGCAAATCCGCGAGCGCACGATCAACGTTTTGGACTCCCTGCCCGAGGGTGAGACCTTCGACTGGGTCGATACCGTTTCGATCGAGCTCACCACCCACCTCCTGGCCACACTTTTCGACTTCCCCCTCGAAGACAGACGAAAGTTGACCCGCTGGTCAGACATTGTGTTCGCCGTGCCCGAGCCTGGCGGTGTCGTGGAATCGCAGGAGCAACGGATCAACGAGCTACTGGAGATGGTCGTCTACTTCGAGGGCCTCTGGGCGGATCGACGAGAGAACCCCGGATTCGACCTCGTGTCGATGCTTGCCAACGGCGAGGCCACCAAGGACATGCCCACCATGGACCACCTTGGCAACCTGCTCCTGCTGATCGTTGGAGGCAACGACACCACTCGCAACACCATGTCGGGCAGTGTCTACGGCCTCAACAAGTTCCCCGACGAGTACGACAAGCTGATCGCCGATCCAAGCCTCATTCCAAAGATGGTCCCTGAGATCATCCGCTGGCAGACACCGTTGTCGTACATGCGACGCACGGCCACCCAGGACACACAGATCCGCGACAAGAAGATCCTCGAAGGCGATCAACTCTTGATGTGGTACATCTCGGCCAATCGAGACGAAGAGGTCTTCGAGAACGCCAACGTGATCGACATCGATCGCCACAATGCCGATCGACAACTTTCGTTCGGCTACGGCATCCATTTCTGTATGGGCAGCCGTCTCGCTGAACTACAGCTTCGCATCTTGTGGGAAGAAGTGCTCGCTCGCTTCACCCGTGTCGAGGTCCAAGAGGAACCGGAACGCACGTTTTCGTCCTTCGTCCACGGTTACACCAAACTGCCGGTCAAAGTCACTCGCCGATAGCCGGCCGTTGGCTGGTGTTGGACTCAAGCCATGTGACGTTCACGTCACGACGTGGATGTCACGGGGATAGGTGGTCAGACACTCGACGCCGCTGGCGGTGACGAGTGTCGTCTCGCTCATTTCCATACCCCAATCGTCCAGCCACATTCCCAACATCACGTGAATGGTCATGTTTGCCTGCAGCACCGTGGTCTCACCCGGACGAAGACTGACCGTGTGTTCTCCCCAGTCGGGCCCATACCCGACACCGATGCCATAGCCGATGCGGCTCTCCTTGGTGAGTCCGTACTGATCGAGGACGTCCTGCCAGGCGCGATGAACATCGTGGGCGATCGCACCAGGTTTCATCGCCTCGAGGACCGCCTCGAGGCCTTCAATGACTGCATTGGCAGTGTCGAACAGGCGCTGAGGACCCGCGCCCAACTGCACGGTTCGAGCGAGCCCCGCGTTATAGCGCTTACGTGTGCCGCCGAACTCGAGAGCGACCGTCTGGCCCGCCACGAATTTCTCATCGGTCCACATCGGATGAGCCGTCGTCGCCGCCTCTCCCGCCAAGATCAAGGGTGACAGCGCAGTCAGATCACCACCAAAGTCCTTATTGCCGCCGACCTGCTTCGCTACGACCGCCGCCATGAGGTCGCATTGACGCACGCCTGGAGCGATCGTCTCATAGGCCACGGTCATCGCTCCTTCGACGAGGCGCGCGGCCTGTCGCATCACCTCGACCTCGGCGTCGCTCTTGATGGTTCGGCACCAGTTCACGAGCAGATCGGCGTCCTGCCAGCGAGCGCTCGGAAGCGCTGCCTGGAGCCGAGTAAACGCCTTCGGGGTGAAGAAGTACGTGTCGCTCTCGTAGCCGATGACATGACCGTCCAAACCCAGCTCAGCCATTGACGCGCCAATGAAGTCCATCGGGTGAACTCCCTCGCGTTGGACACAGTCCTCGGGGTAGGGGCGCACCTGATCATCGGTCAGGTAGGTGGTGAACCTCGCGGCACCACCATCCATTTTGCGGCCCATCCAAATGGGTTCAGCGTCGTGCTGAACCAGCACGATCTGAGGCGTATAAAACGACCAGGCGTCATAGCCCGTGAGCCAGTTGTGGCTGTTCGGATCACCGATGACCAGAGCGTCGAGCCCACGACGAGCCATCTCTGCTTGAACCTTGGCAAGCCGAGCCTCGTACTCGGCCTTTGGGAATGCGGGTGGCATCAGGGGTTCTCCGGTGTCGGTTCGGGACTGTTGGACGGGGGATCTTGGTGTTGAAAGATTGACGTGTACCCATGGGTCCAGTCCGGCGGGAGAATCATGGTCATGGCGTCATGGTGAGCGATACCCGGTTCAACCCCTCGCACAATCTGGCCATAGTGCGAGCTGCAGTACGGTGGCGCGGTGTAGGGGATGGCATCAGCGGCGCTATACGTGATGACGAGTGCAGGCCTATTTGTGTCGCTGTGGTTCGGAGCCGAGTAGTGCAGCGTCAGTGCGTGGTGCACGCTTACCGAACCGGCAGGGCCCGTGATCTGCACAGCCGAGTCGATCATGTGGGCATCGAGCTGCTCGATCCCGATCGCTCCAACCCACGCGCCATCGCCGTCGTAGTGGGAGTACATGGGGCCTTTGTGACTACCCGGCACCACAGTTAACGGGCCTCGTTCGGGTGTGAGCTCCTCAAGAGCAACAATGAACTGGATCGTTCCCGCGTTGGTATGGGGGTAGAAGGCGAGGTCCTGGTGCCAGTCGACGGCCGCCCCTCCCCCAGACCACTTGAGGTTGGCGAACGCGTCTCGGAAACGAACGTTGGGCCCGAGCACGTCCGCCGCTATGTCCACCAGGACTGACTGGCGACAGAAGTCCCAGAAGACGGGATCGACATCATCGATCAGGGCAGCACGGCGAAGCCGTGGCGCTTCACGTCGATGACCAGCGTCAAGATCCACCAGGTGAGTCGACTCAGACATCGTTCGGCTGGCTTCGATGATCGTGTCGAGCGCCGCAGTGAGCCGTTCGAGTTCGGCGTCACCGAGCATGCCGGAAAAGGAGAGGTAACCCAGCTCATCCCAGTGACGGCGGCCGCTGTCACCGATGACGCGGGGTGGGGTGGAGCAGACGTCTTGCCAGTGCATCGTCTACTCGTGTCTCCCCATCGCCGCTTCGCCGCCACGGACAAGGGGGAACTTGTCGCAGATGATCGGGCCACCGATCTGAAGCGACGATTCGCGATACGTGTCGAGCGCAGGCTTGGCGTTGTAGACCACATCGTCCCCGACCCAATTGACGGAGAACGCGGCACGTCGACTGGGTAGGCGGTTCCCGGGAGCACAGTGCAAGGTGTACGACCACCACACGAGCATGTCGCCGGCCTTGAGCGGCGCAACCAGAATCTCGGAGTCACCGGTTTGGACCGGGGGCACGGGGAGCTCCGTCCTTGCGTGGCGATAGTCGGCCTCGGGGTCGTCGAAGTCGACTGCCCGGTACAGCACATGGGCGCGATGAGAGCCGGCCAGGAATCGGAGCGCGGTCTCAACCGGGATGTCGTCGAGCGCAACCCAGCTATTGACCACCTTCACTCCATCGATCGGGTAGTACGAATGATCTTGGTGCCACGGCGTCGACGCCGTATCACTGCGAGCTTGCTTGATCAGGAGGAAATCGTAGAACAACACGAGTTCGCTGCTGTTGAGCAACGACCAGACCAGGTCAGGCAGACGCGAGTCGAAAATGAATGACCGAAACCCTTCGACTGAGTTCCACGCCCCGGAACTAAACGAGAACGATCCTTCATCCCCGTCGCGATGAACGACATCCACGTCTGCGCTCGCGCCACCGACCGCATCAGCAATTCCGGTTTCAATCGTGGACAACCACGATTTATCAAAGGCACTGCGAAGGCACACGACTCCGTCACCGTTCAATGCCTCCGCCGCTCCCGGCGGCGCAGTGTCGGAGGCATCAAGAGTGAATGAACGAACTTCCGCCACCATGGGTTCCTGCGAGGTCACGTTCACGCCCGGACTGTAGTCCCTTATGGCTACTCGGCAAGCTCTTGTTGGTAGGCGAACAACGCGGGCGTGCCTCCGGTATGGACGAAAACAATCGTGGCGTCAGTCTCGGTCGCCCGTTTGAGCGTGGCCGCCATCACTTTGCCGGTGTAGACCGGATCCACCAGAAGAGACTCATGTCGTGCTGCCAGCGAGATCGCATCCCGTGTCCCGTCGCTGACACGTCCATAACCGGGCGCGAGGAAGGCATCGGTGAGCACGATGTCGTCGGCCGTTACCGGATTGTCAACCTCGAGTAATTCGGCGATTTCGTGGGTTCGGGTAAGGATCCGTTCTCGCTGTTGTGTTGCATCTCGACGCACACAAACACCTGTGACAACGGCCGGGCAAGCCAGCCATCGAAGACCGAAAAGCAAGCCGGCGTGCGTGTGCCCGCTGCCCGAGGCCACCACCACTTCGTCAAAGACAAGCGCCTTGGATTGCGCCTGTTGCACGAGCTCCTCGGCCGCCAGGACATAACCGAGCGCGCCAAGAGGGGCATGCCCGGGAGCGAGATGAATGACATAGGGCCTGTGTCCGTCGTTTCGAAGCTCCGCGGCAATGGATTCGAGCTGCCGATCCGCTCCCGCTTCGTCCTCACCGTCGGGGTAATGGTGGATGGTTGCACCCAGAAGATGGTCGAGAAGGACGTTGCCTGACGTGGCATAGAGATGATCGTCGCGCTCCACCCGCCGCTCGAGCTGAACATGGCTCTGCATCCCGAGCCGATTGCCGCCGGCGATGGCGGATCGAACAAAGTTGGACTGCACGGCCCCTGTGATCAGCAACGCGTCCGCCTCTCGCGACAGGGCGTCGCCGAGATAAAACTCGAGCTGACGGATCTTGTTGCCACCCATCGCCAGACCAGTGCAATCGTCTCGCTTCACGAGCATCTGGGCGCCGCCCACGTGCCTCGTGAGATTTGCCATCGGCTCCAACGGTGTAGGCAGGTGAGCGAGTGCTACGCGCGGCAACTGCTCGAGTTTGGCTGGCAGTCTTGGCGGCGGCATCGGTCCATCCTTTCAGATCTATGCTGTCGTCGGTAATGCACACCTGACGCATACGAACCACTCGAGAACCCGGCAGGGCCCTGGATTATGATCGACCCTGAACTCACACCTGCAGTGAGATGATCGAGTCCGCTGGCTGGGTCAGAACGAAGGAGCTCTCATGAATGTCCGCTGGTCACACTGTGTCCTCAAGGTGCGAGATCTCGATGCCATGGTCACGTTTTATTGTGAAGCGCTTGGGTTCATGGTGGCCGATCGCGGTGCCATCGGGCCCGATCAATCCCTCGCCTTCCTGAGCGGCAACTCCAGCGACCACCACCAACTGGGGCTGCTCGAAGGACGCGGCGATGACACCGCCACCAGCCTTGATCACAATGCGTTTCGCGTCGACTCGGTCGAGGATGTGCAGGCCATGGTCGAGTGGGTCAACGCCGACGACCGAATTGGTGACGGGTTTCCCGTCACCCATGGCAACGCGGTGTCGGTGTATTTCAAGGATCCAGAGGGCAACGGCGTCGAGATCTTCTGCGATACGCCATGGCACGTGCCCCAGCCTCAGCTACAGGGATGGGATCCCTCCAAGAGCCCTGAGGAGGTGCTTGCCTACGTCGAGGCGCAGTTTGCGAATGAGCCGGGCTTCGCCCCGATGGAGCAGTACCGGTCCGATCAGGCCAAAGCGTTCGGCGAATAGCCGCTAACCGGGGGCACATCGGTTGGACTCAATGGGGCGACCTGGTCAGACTCCTCTCATGAGCACAACACCGCTGAGCAAGCAGTACAAGACCGTCAACGGCAAGCAGATGGCGTACCACGATGTAGGTACGGGTGACACCGTGCTGTTCCTTCACGGCAATCCCACATCTTCGTACCTCTGGCGTGACATCGTGCCCCACGTATCTGATCAAGCTCGGTGCGTGGTGCCCGACCTCGTCGGACAAGGCGACTCTGACAAACTCGGCGACACCGGCCCGGACTCCTACACCTTCGTTGTGCACCGCGAGTATCTCGATGGCCTACTCGACCAGCTCGATCTCGGCGACCGGGTCACACTCGTCATCCAT
>JAACCU010000324.1 GCA_009937405.1 Actinomycetota bacterium | reverse complement strand
CGCGACCGCTGTAATGGTGAGGAGAACCTGGACGAGCGCCTCCGGCGTTCCGTCGAGGAGGTCGCGAATCGGGGCGAAGATCGCATCGCCGACCCAGCCGAAGATCGGGTGGATGAACCAGCCCACGAGCGCGAACGCGAGGACAACGCCGATGGCACTGAAGATGGGGTAACTCTCGGCGCCCGTCTGGTCCTGCACTTCGTGGCGCTTCCTCGCCACCCATCGGGCGGTAACGAGACCGACTACGACGATGATCATCCATTGATAGAAGCCGTCGTCGATGTGAAGTCTCGGGATCGAGATGCCCTTGTTCGAGATGTGGAGCACCCCGGGTATCGGCCCCTGGATGACCTCGCCGGTGACCGAGTCGACGTCCCCGCCGAACCCGGGAAAGACCGTGGCGATCGTGACGAAGAAGAGGATGATGTGCACGAGCAGCGGGATGTTGCGCATGTACTCGATGAACGCACTGGCCAGCTTTGCCACCAGCCAGTTGCTCGATAGGCGACCGATACCGATCAGCGTCCCCAGGATCGTTGCCAGGAAGATGCCGGCGATCGCCATCCGAATGGTGTTGACCATGCCCACCCAGAGCGCACGGCCACCGGTGGCCGGGTCGGTGTCGATGCCTTCGCCCAACGCGATGTCCGGGTCGACATCGAGGAACCCATAGCCAGTTTGGATCGACTTGGCTCGGAGGCCGTCGCCGGCTTCGCGGGCCAAGAAGATTGCCGCGAACATGACGACGGCAAGCGTGATGATCTGCGCCAGCCATTTGACGACTATGGCGTCACGATAGAACGGCGGTCGAGTTGCCGCGGTTTCGACCAGTGTTCGTTCGGTGGTGTCTGACACCCGTGCAATCCTCCCGGATCTGCTGCTATCGAACGGTTGAAAGGCCGCTCCCCATTGTCAGTGGCTCGGGTGCTGACGCCGCGTGCGGCCTCAGCACCCTGGTCACCGGCCGAGCCCCAAAAATTCGGGGCCCGGCGAGGTGTTCAGATATTCGTCGCTAAATGATCAGCGTGCGGGCGGCGGGTACATGAGACCGCCGTTGGTCCACAGATCGTTGACCGAGCCGGGGAGCGTTAGGCCCAACGGCTTGAGGTGGCGGTCCCACAGGTCGGAGTAGCTACCAACCTGCTTGATTACCTGGTAGAAGGCATCGGGAGCCAAGCCCATGGCCGACTGAACTTCGCCTTCGCCGCCGAGGAGGCGGCCGAGTTCACCGTCAGCGCCGACGAAGTCGTCGACGTTGGCCTGGTTCACGCCGTACTCGTCAGCGATGAGCATGGCGTAGACGGTCCAGTTCACGGCATCGGCGAAGCGTGACTGGTTCTGACCGTAGGTCGGGCCGAGTGGCTCCTTGGAGATCGGCTGACCCGGGAAGATCACCCACTCCTGGTCGGCCGGCTGCTGCTCAGCCTTACGACCGACGAGGCCCGAGCCGTCCGTGGTGATGACGTCACAAGCGCCCTCGATGAAGTTCTGGCTGACGATGTCGAAGTCCTCGAACGTGTTGAGCGTGATGGTGATGCCCAGCAGGTCAGCGGCCTCGGCAATGTTCTTCTCGGTAGTCGTACCGGCGTTGGTGCAAACCACGGCGCCGTCGATGTCGGCTACGCCGCTACCAGACGAGAAACCGTCGCTCACACGGGCCATCAGCTGCTGACCGTCGAAGTACGTGGTCGGACCGAAGTCCATGCCGACGTCGGAGTCACGGCTCTGTGTGAATGTCGTGTTGCGATGGAGCAGGTCGACCTGACCAGTCTGCACGGCGGTGAAGCGCTCGGCTGCGGTCAGCCCGATAATGTCGATGGCTCCAGCGTCGCCCAGGATGGCAACGGCGGTGGCTCGACAGAAGTCGGAGTCGAAGCCTTGGTAGATGCCGTCGGAATCCTGTACCGCGAAGCCGATCGAAACTGTGGACACGCCACAGTTCAGCGAGCCGCGGGCCTGGATTGCATCGAGCAGGTCGGTCTCGTCCTGCGTCGCCTCGACGGTGTCTTCTGCGTCTGCTGCGTCGTCGGCGGCACCAGTGTCTTCGGCGGCGTCTCCGTCGCTGCTGTCGTCGTCACCGCACGCCTATGCTACGAGCGTAAAGCCCAGTAGCACTGCGAGCAGCCTGAGTAGAAAATGCTTGCGCATGTGAAAAATTCCTCCAGTTGGACCCGATGCAGATGCTCTATACGGCACGCCCGAGTGGGTTCGGATCATACTGAGGCGGCCAGCGTCTTCAATAGATACGAGAATTATAAAACCTGTCAGATCAGGGGAAGATGCCGCGCAACGAGTACACCTTCTGAAGCAGCTCTGAAGCCTCGATGTATGCGGCTGCTCGGCGGCTACAAGCGCGTTGAGCGCGCTGAGCGCTCACCCGATCGCATGCATCCCAGATTTGGTTGCGTAGCCGAGTGTCGACGTCGTCTGCGGACCAGTGGTTACTCGTCTTGTTCTGAACCCACTCGTAATAGGAGACGACCACGCCTCCGGCATTGGCGAGGATGTCGGGGATCACGTGCACGCCACCATGATCGAGAACGGCGGCAGCATCGGCGGTGATCGGACCGTTCGCCGCCTCGACAATTATAGGGGCGCGGATGCTCTCAACGTTTTCGGCTGTGATCTGGGCGTGGAGGGCCGCAGGAATCAACACATCGACGTCGAGGGCGAACAGTTCGTGGTGGGTGATCGGTTCGGCATTTGGGTAACCGGTCACTCCCCCGCTCTCGGAGACCCAGCTCAAGAGCTTGTCGACATCTAGGCCAGTGTCGGCATACACGGTGCCAGAGACATCTGCGACGGCCTTCACCTTCATTCCGAGCTCAACCAGGGCACAAGCT
>JAACCU010000037.1 GCA_009937405.1 Actinomycetota bacterium | reverse complement strand
ACGGCCACGGCCACGCCCCTTAGCGCCGACGATGCCGGGCTTCGGGAATCCCTCCGCGCGTACCGCTGGACTCAGGCCTCGGCTGCCGCTGTCCCTGCCTATGTCATTTTCAACGATGCCACACTCGACGATCTCGTCGCCCGACGGCCAACCGACGACGCCGAACTGTTGCGAGTGAAGGGCATCGGTCCCGTGAAGATCGAGAAGCACGGCGTCGCCATTCTCGAGATCATCAACGGCACCTAAGGCACCGGTGGCAGAAGGTGCCGGAACATCACAACCCGGCACGAACTCGCGTCCGGTGCTCGGCCTAGGAGCGGCTGAAGCCCGGCGAGTTCTTGGCCGTAGAGAACCGATCGATGCCAAGCGCACCGGCAAACTTGCGTGTATGGCCAGCAAATGACTCATCGAGTGGGATGCCGGAGGCGTCAGCGGCGAGGTTGAGTGAGCGGAAGATGGCAACGGTGAGCGCAGCCTCAGTGACGCCGTCATCGCCAACCCCGTTGCGCAGTGCCTCACGTGCGATGGCAAGGGTGTCATCGCGTCGCCAAGATGCTTCCGCGAAGGCGGCGAGCTCGTCGCCGTGACCCACCCCTGCATCACCGCCCTCGACTGCGGCCGCGAGAATCACCTGGTCGTCGGTGGCGGCGCTGCTCGCACCGAGCAGCGTGACGTGAGCCGACGTTCAATAGAAGCACTCGTTGAGCGAGCTGGTGCGGGCCGCCAGCAACTCGACCTGCGGTCGGGTGAGTGCTCGATCGGTCCAGACCATCTCGTCAAACGCGTCACGGCTGTACATGGACAGCACCAGGCTTCGCCACCGCAAATGATCTTCGGCGGCAAGACTGAGCGACCGAGCCACGTTCGGACCCCGGAACGGCACCGTCATCTGGATGTGCCCGCCGGCGTCGCCCATGTCGTCTGGACGTTCGCCTGATGGTTCGCCGGTTTCGGATTCGGGGAAGGGAACGACATCGATCCCCATCGAGATGCAGAACTGGTCGACCGTGATCACCTGGGCGACGAGAGCAGCCGTTTCGGCATATGCGGCGTCGCCAATTTCTGCCGAGAGTTCAGCGACCAGGCTCGAGTCGATGAGCGAGGCTTCAGTAGCGAAGATGGCGGCCAGAGCGGTGAGGACGGCACTGCGATCGCCGATTGCGTCCCGCAGAGCGTTGAGGCTGCCATTGCGGTCCCAGACCGGCCGAGGTGTGGCCGCGCGAGCGGCATTAACGATGATGATGCGTTCATGGCCATTGAGTCGTCGACTGGGCCGACCAAGGTTTGCCCACGCCACGGCAGCCGCTTCAGCGACGCCGGCCGGAAGGATCAGCTCGCCAAACACGATTCACATATGGCGTGGTAGACGACCTCGGCACGGCGCACCGCCATGCCGTGCGCCTCGCTCATGGGCAGCTCAGGCGGTGTGGGGTCGTAGCGCTTCGAACGGCCCTCGATTCCCAATTCCAAGATCTCGCCCATCTCGGTGAGTTCGTGGAGGGTGCTGTAGACGGTGGCGCGGCTGACCTCGGGAAGAATATCTGCGGCCCGGGCATGCACTTCGTCAGCAGTCAAATGCACATTGATTCCATCAAGCGCCTGGGCGACTGCGCGACGTTGTGCGGTGAGGCGATAGCCGTGCAGGCGGAGTCGGTCCAGAAGCGAAGTGTGCACTATCGGCGACTGTAGCAGTGGCCGGGAATAGAGAATATCCAAGGCTGTACTTCGTCGATGAAACGGTGGTGTTGCACACCACGCCAAGCGTGCTACTGCATCCCCCGTCCGCTGACCTGACGCTGGCTGACTTCAACAAGTTCGCCGCGACGAACCTCAAACGAGACCACCCGGTCCACTGAGTGCTGGCCGGCTCGGGCTTTGCCCGTCACGACATCAAGCGACATGCCCTCGATGAGTGGCAGTAGAGCGACAGCCTTGAAGCCCTCATTACGGCCAGGGTGAGACAGTTTCTCTTCCTGAATCAGATCAGATGACTCCCAGATCCATACGTCGTCCACGCTTACGAAACGACACCGATGATTGGTACGGCTCTTGGCCACGATCGATCCGGGACACACGATCACGGAGCCGTCGACCCAGGGCATGGTGCCGAGGCCATCACGGCCGAAACCCGACTCGAGCGCCTGCTCGGTCAATGCGTCGAGATCGCCGCCGCTGACTGCACGGCGACGAACTTCGTCACGAAGCGCAGCGGCGAGGTGCGCAAGCACATCGTCGGAGAGTTTCTCCGCCAACTCCACCGCCGTCTCAGGGTCATCGGTGAGGTGCTTGACAATAGTTCCGTAACGCCGGGTCGCCATATAGCCATAATGCCCGCTGCAAGCGGAACATCCCCGTGCGGGGATCCACAAGCTCCATGCCCGAACACCATGACGTCGACGTCTTGGGTTCATCCACTACGACTCCTCCCCGTCGCGTAGTCTCCCCGACGTGGACCGTGACTCTTGTGGGCCGATGGATGAAGACGAACAACGTCTCGTGCTTGTCGTGGAGGACCACCCGGTCAACCAGGTGCTCGCCGTCGCCCAACTTGAGCAGTTGGGCTATCGGACTGTCGTCACTGCTTCGGGTTGGCGTGCGCTCGAAGAAATCGAGCGCCAACAGTTCGATGTGGTTCTGATGGACTGGCAACTCAGCGATATCGATGGGCTGGAGACCACGCGGCAAATTCGAGAACGCGAGAACACGCGAGGTACTCATCGACTGCCGATCGTTGCCATAACGGCCAACACGATGCCGGGCGACCGGCAGCGGTGCATCGACGCAGGAATGGATGACTTTCTCTCCAAACCAATAAGCCTTGAGGATCTACGGGGGGCACTCGAACGGGCCCTTCCCAGCGAGAGTCCGAGCCAAGGAATCGCCGGGCCACCACCAGCCCAGGATTTCGAAAAAAAGTCTGGTGCAATCAGTCGTCTCATTGACGACCTGGGTGACGTCTCGGTGGTCGCCACTATTCTGTCGACGTATCTCCATGAGCTTCCCATGCGGACGAACGACGTCATGGATGCGTTGACCTCGGGAGACATGGACAGGGCACGCAGCATTGCGCACATGATCAAGTCGACGTCTGAAGCACTCGGCCAGACCGACCTCGCCACTATCAGCCGCCAGATTGAGATGTTGACGGCTGTAGACAGCACATCGATCGCTGAACTAGAAGGCGAAGTGCGAAGGGCCACCGCGAAGGCCCACTTGCGGCTCAGCGCAATACGAGATGACCTGGCCGGCCGCCATTGACGACACGCCCGCTCCCTCGATTTACAGATCCGCCGTCTGGATCACAACAGCAGCGTGCACTACTTCCTCAGCATTGATTCCATCGAGAAGGTTGGAGTTTGAGATTGCACCGTCACCATCGACCGTGAGGGTGACGGTGTTCGCGTCCTGTCCCTCAACACCAGTCTGTTCAATGACTGCCTGTGTCGTCTCGACCTGCTTGCCGGCTCCGTTGGCCAACGATACGTCGATGGTCTGACCGACGCAGTCGTCGGCAATACTGCTCACGACAACATGGGTCACTTCGAAGACCATGCCGGAGTTGTCGGTCGGGCTTGCCGGGTTGGCGCCACTGCCAGCGAGATAGTCGCCGGTGCCGGCGTCGAAGTCAACGGTGTAGTCGAGGGTGACCCCGTCGCTAAAGCACGATGAGTCCGTGGCGGCCTCTGCGCCCATGCTCCCAACCCCAAAAGTGGCGGCCAAGGCCAAGACAGCACTTACGGCGGTGACTGCAGTGTTCATGATTAACTCTTCGGCTTGCCAAGATCAGAACTTGAGGCGAAATACCTATGGACAAGAGAGATTGGACCCGATATTTTCCGTCGTCGACGAAACCCGTGGCTTCACGGCGTCCCCATCAGTGCGGGCACCAGGGTTCGGGTCGGTTGATCGTCTCCATGACGAGGAGAAGGCCTTCAGTTCGATGTTGGCTCTGTCGCCACCGCAAGTCGATAGCCGACGCTACGCACCGACGTGATGAGGCTTGTGTCGCCAACGTCGATCTTGCCTCGAAGATTCGCGACGTGAACCTGAACGAGATGGTCGCTTCTCTCCCACTCTGAGCCCCACACTTGTTCGAGCAGCATTTCCTTGGTGAACACCATGTCCGGCCGTTGGATGAGCGTGTTCAAAAGATCGAACTCGGTCTTGGTCAGCGAAACTTCAAGCCCGTCGACCCACGTCTGGCGAGAAGACGGATTGAGGCGCAGACTGCCAACAACGCGGACGTCGTCTTTACCGCTCATGTCTGATCGCCTCTGACGGGGCCGCCGCATCAGAGCTTGAACTCGGGCAACGAGTTCACGCGTTGAGAACGGCTTCGACATGTAATCGTCGGCTCCCACTGCGAGCCCGATCAGGCGATCGACTTCGCCATCACGAGATGTGAGCATGATCACGTAGGCATCGCTGAAGGTCCGAAGTCGTCGACAAACCTCAACTCCATCGATACCGGGGAGGCCGAGATCAAGCACCACGACGTCTGGTTCGTCAGCCTCAGCGCTCTGCAGCGCAGACTCGCCATCACCGGCAAAAACCACAGAGAACCCAGCACTTGAAAGTGAGGCTTCAAGCATTTGCTGAAACTCGGCGGTGTCCTCCACGACGAGCACTTTGGTCTGATCGACCATCGCACCCGCGTGATCAGTCTTGGTCAACATATGGCAATCCTTCATTCGTCTTCAACGCGTTCTTCTCGTCCCGGGGGACGGATCTGGCTGTGGCATTCATGTATGGACTCCCAGCCACCGTGCTGGCAGAAAGGAGTCCAGTTCATCATCTTCGGGGTTAGGCCCTTGGCTCTCAACAGGTGCGCCTTCGTCTGGGGCAGCAGAGGGATCCACGGGGAGCGAGACGGTGAACCGGCTTCCGACACCGACGTCGCTTTCGACGCAAAGCGCTCCCCCCATCGCCTCACAGAGCGAACGCGCCACCGAAAGACCGAGTCCGGCTCCAGGCTCTTCGCCCAGAGCGGCACCGATGCGCTCGAACGGGGCGAACATTCGGTCAAGGTCCGAGGCGGCAACACCAGGTCCTTCATCAGCGACATGAATGGCGATCTCAGAATCATCGATGTCGGTTGAGACCACGATCGTTCCTCCTGCGTACTTCAACGCATTCGTCAAGAGGTTCATCAGCACCTGACGGAGCCTGGCTGGGTCAGCGGTCGTCGATATTTTCTCTGTCTGCGATGGGGACCAGATGAGACGCGCCGATCGCGCCTCTGCATCAGGACCCATCTGTTCGACAACCTCAGAGATCAGACCGTTGACCTCCACTGTCTCCAGTCGGATCGCCAAACGGCCCTGGTCGATCTGTGACAGATCGAGCACGTCCGCCACAAGTTCAGAGAGATGATCTCCCGCGGAGCGAACATGGTCGAGCAATTCTCTCTGTGCCTGATCAAGGTTTGTGAGCGAGAGCAGCTCGGAGAAGCCGTTGAGGATGTGGATGGGCGTTCGGAGTTCATGGCTGGTGCGTGACAAGAAGATCTGCTGGGCTCGTCGTGCAGATTCAGCGTCGTTCTTCGCGTAGACAAGTCCGTCTTGACGCATGCGCGAACGCTCAAGTTCAGTGACTAAAAGTTCGGCTGTCTCTCTGCTTTCGCGAGCCATGACCACGATCCATGAAACTGCAGCCGGTAGGCCGAGGAGCGCAATCCATGCGACCGTCTCGTCGAACAGTCCTACCTGATGTCCACCGAGGGCTAGGCCGGCGAACGCGACAGGCAGGATCGCAACAACTCCACGGCCCGCTCTCGGCATATCCGACCCGATGCGAACCTGGCCCTTAACCGACGACGTCACCGCACCCGCTACCGGGATCAGCAGTGCGGCGAGTGCGACGAGCCGAAGAAACGGTGCCGGGGCCCCTCCGTCGACAACGGCACTCATAGCAAAGACATTTGTGGCGGCAGCGACAGCTGCCCACGCGGCGAAGAACGACAACGCTGAACGATTGCTCTTCTGCGACGACAGGGCGAACGTTGCGGAAACCCCTGCCAGAAGCATGTACGACACGCAGACCGCCATATGCAGCGCAAGATCAGGCGATGACCAGCGATACCCGTCAGACACGATCTGCTCTATCCAAATCCAGAGGGGAGCAGATATGACGGCGGTAATGCTCACCGTCTCGAGGATGACGACGACCCAAGATCGCTGCCCGGCCGACGACCTCTCAAATGATGCCAAGCCCACGATCGCCAGCGGTACCGCCGCCAGAGAGAGCACCAGCACTGCTCGAGTATCGAACACCGTTGCAACAACATCCAACGTTGCGCCATAGCTCACAAGAATCGCAAACACGAGATAGCGCCAACCACGACGTGCTGAAACCTTCGATAGCGAGACAGCGGCGCCAGAAACAAACGCAACAATGCCGAAAGCGGAGATTTGCGCAAGGCTGCCGGCGCCAAGCGACGGTGTGAATAGCTCGAATCTCGCGAGGCCAGCCAGCGACGCGGCGTAGAGCCCCACCAAAAAAACTAACGCCGAAACGGAAATCGCACCATGCGGCCTGAGCCGAGCTTCGGTCTCGGTGTGGGTCTGAGCAGATTGCCCGGCTACGGGCTCCGTAATTTTTCGGTCCAAACCCGTGAGGTGATCAGGGATCGTCCGCGACCGCACATCCGCCACGATCTGGTTCACAAAAGATTGAAGCTCTTCATCGGCGACAAAGCGGGTCCCGTATGTCACGAAACCGGGCGGGCCGTCGGCGATGCGGCAAATCTCCAGCTGGCCCTCCTGCGCTCCGATGCGAACCGTGACGCGGCTTCCGATGCTGTGCACATAGGAGTCCGGAACATCAACCAGAGCGCCCTCCAGCGACAAGTCGCGAATGACGGCTCGTCCCGACACTTCCGTCTTCTTGAATAGCCTCGTCCGCTTGTTGGTGATACCCCATGCCGCCTTAAGACCTGATTCGATCTCATGACGCGGCAGGAGCCGGTCACGATGTAGTCCACGAGGTCCCATACAAAGAACATCGGACGCGTTTGCCCGCTTTTAAGCAATAAGGACCTAAGTCCCCGTACCGACCTTTCCGAAAATAGATCACCGCCTCATCGATAAACCCCTTCGCCGCTACCCCTGATATGGGCCATTCGGCCCCGCTACATAGGGCCGTCTACCCATGGTCACGGTCTATTGCGCCAAGGTTGCCGCCATCTTGACGAAACCTTGAGAAACCCTCGCCATCATGGCGCAGCGGTCGAAGACTCGACCTGTGGAAAAGGAAACATTATGAAGAAGCTTTTACTGTCGAGTGCAGCTGGTATTGCGACGTCCACGGCCGTCTTCGCCATGGCTGCGACCCTCGGGGGCATCACGAGCACTGGGCTTGGCGCCGATACAACCGTTGTCGCATCGTGTGACACCGATGGTGTCTCGGTTGCATACACCACAACCTGGGATGCTCCGAACGCCATCTACGAAGTAACCGCCGTCACCGTGTCAGGTCTCAATGCTGCCTGCGATACGAAGAGCATCAGCGTGAGCCTGACCAACGCCGCCGGCGATGTCACGGTGACCGGGACGGAGACACTTGATCTCTCGAGTGCCACTTCGGACGTAGTTACTGTCGCCGCCATCGACGCCGAAGTAGTGTCGGACACTGCGATTGTGATTACGGGCTGAACCGATAACTGACGATCTGGTGTACTGATGTCTCGACGAGCAGCGAAGATCTTGATGCCGGCACTTCTGTGCGCGACCATCGTCTTCGGCCTCGTCGGGGCATCAGCCGCGTCTCTCAACATCACCAGCGCGTCGCTCGTCGCCTTTACGTTCAACAACGTCGACATCGTCACAGGGCAGACATATGTCCTGTACCCGAGTCATGATTCGTTCACCAACGACAAGGCGAAGAACACCAACTACGGGTCGGAGGAGTATTTTGCGGTCACAACCGGCACCAAGACAGTCACCTACGGTGGGCAAAGTACTGAAGTAAAGAAGGGCAAGGCGTATCTCTCCTTCGACGTGAGCGGCGTCTGCGCCGGCGCCGTCACGAGCGCCACATTGCAGCTCACCGGACCTTCATCAAACAATGTCAGCGGTAGCTTCCACTATGACCCCATCGAAGCGTCGTGGGACGAAAGCACAATCACCAAGAACAACAAGCCCAGCACCGGCGACCATATCGACATCGATGACGGCGATGCCACGTCGACCTACACGGTTGCAAACATCGATGTGATGTCGACGTTGCACGACAGCGCGCAAGAGAACGGCTTGATCGACAGCTCAGGGGACTTCAATTCGAGCTCAGACACTGCGCTGTACGGTTGGGAACTCAAGGACTGGAACAACACGGTGTGGTACTCCAGCGAACACCCCACGCAGTCACTGCGTCCGACGCTGACCATTGTGGTCTCGTCGTGCCCGTAGCCGGGGATCCACCACGCCACAGCTGACCGGGGTGATCATCGCGCTAGGTTCGCCGTTGCAGACAGGGAGTGACCGCTATGGCGAAGAGGAGTGAAAAAACGCGACCGAGGTTTAAACGCCGGTTGCTCGGGTACCGCCAGCGCGACGTCGACGGTCGGATTGCAAGCCTTGAGGCCGATTTCACTCGACGCACTGCCGACATCGAGAACGAGATCGGGCGACTGTCAGCCGAACTCGCCGCTGCCACCGCTGTCGATCGGGATCTTGCCTTACAAGCCACCCGCCGAGCTGTTGGAACCATTCTCACCGATGCGAGGGCGCAGGCCGCGACCATGCTCGTCGAAGCAACGACAGTCATCGCTGAGCCAACGATCTCCTCAGGCCCCCAGACCGCCGCAGAACCGGGATCTACAAGGGGAGAAATCGCAAAGCACACCAAGCCCAAGAGGCTGGCTCGCAGACTGACAAAAAGTGCCATGTCTGCGCTCCTCTTCTTGGTGATCATCGCCGCGAGCTACGTTCTCGCCCAACGCACCGCCATCGTCTCAGGCGAAAGCATGGAGCCAACGATGCACACCGGTGACATCGTATTCGTCTGGCCACAATCACACTATGAGGTGGGTTCAGTGGTCGTCTACCGAATCCCCGACGGACAACCGGGTGAAGGAAGAACCGTGATCCACCGCGTCACCGGTCACCGGGGAGATCAAATGATCCTCCAGGGAGACAACAACGACTCGGTCGATCCCTGGAATCCAACAGTCGACGACGCCCTCGGCGCGCGCGTCGTTCTCATCCCGAAGATCGGCATCTATCTCGCGCTCTTACGCAAACCTTCGGTGCTCGCTTCGCTGTTTGCGGGCATCGTCACCACCGGACTGCTGATGCGAAAACCGTGACAGCTACACCGACAATCGATCGCCCGTTGCACCGTTGATGCGAGACTGTCCGTATGGATATCTCCAAAGCATTGTCATGGGCCCAAGGGCATTCAACCGCTGCGCTGATAACGCTGCGCCGGGACGGACGCGCCCAGTCATCTGACATCGCCTACGCAGTAATGGGTAACACGTTCAATATCTCGCTCACCGACAGTCGAGCAAAGACCGTCAACATGCGACGAGACAATCGGGTCGTGCTCCACATCAGCGAACCCCGCGCCTGGAGCTATGTGTCGATCGACGCAACCGTTGAGCTGTCACCGGTTTGCACCACACCCAACGATGCCACCGCCGACGAGCTCGTTGCCGTCTACCAAGCAGTCACCGGTGGCGAGCACTCAGACTGGGGTGAGTTTCGCCGCGCCATGGTCGACGAGGGCCGAATCGTCGCTCGGGTCACGCCAGTCAGCGTGACCGGCCAAATCAACTGAGGTGGCAGAACCGGGATTCTTCGAACATGTTCTCGATGCCCTCGAAGGCTTCGTGGACGACAACCACGGTATGGTCCACGCCAGCGCTCACCGCCGAGGCCTGAAAATCTGGTTTGGGACTGCTGACGGCCACTCCGCCCGCGAGCACTACGAGGCCCAACTGATTCGTCAGGACGGTGAGGCTGCCTTAGAGATCGGCTTCCATGCCGAACACCGAGATCCAGCAGAAAACGAGGCGTGCCTCGATCACCTCATGGCAAAAGAGACGCAATGGCGCAAAGAATTGGGCCCGGAAGCCGAAGCCGGCCCGTTTCTCGGCATGGATTCTTGGCGTCGAATCTCCGAAGTCTGGGAACCACCCGATCCCGACGATCCCGAGGCATCGATCGAGGTGGCGGCTCGGCTCGCCGACTATGTCGACGCCATCGAGCCCTTGAGGGTGCGAGACTGAACAAGATGGACAACTCCCCCACCTCCAGCCCCGGCCGCGGCCTCTACTGCAACAGAACCCTCAACCTCCGTGGCGTCCGAGCCATCGGCTATGACATGGACTACACGCTCATCCACTACCACGTGGATGAATGGGAACGGGCCGCGTTCGAACACGCTCGCCAACGCCTCGCCGAGCGCGGCTGGCCGGTGGAGTCGCTCACCTTCGACCCGGATGCGTTCACGCTTGGTCTGGTGTTCGACGTTGAGCTTGGAAACCTCGTCAAAGCGACACGCTTCGGCTATGTGATGAAGGTTCAGCACGGCAACTCGGCGCTCAGCTTCGATGAACAGCGATCTGTCTACGACGAGATCGTCATCGACCTCGGCGAGGACCGATTCGAATTCATGAACACCCTGTTCGAGTTGAGCCGTGCGTCCCTGTGGACCCAACTGATCGAGATCCATGACCTGAAGCCGCTGGCCGGGGTCAGCTCCTACCTCCAGCTCTATCGAGAGATCGACCGGGCCCTGGGTGCGGCCCATCTCGAGGGAGCACTCAAGCAGCAGATCGTCGACGATCCCGACCGGTTCGTCGACTTCGATCCTGGCATCGTGGAGACGCTCACCGATCAACGCCTTGCCGGCAAGCAGCTTCTCCTGATCACCAACTCCGAGTGGTGGTACACCGAGCGCATGATGCGCTGGTGCTTCAACAGCTCAATGCCTGACGGCCAAACGTGGCGTGACCTGTTCGACGTCGTCATCGTGGCCGCCGCCAAGCCGCGCTTCTTCTCTGAACGCGGCCCGATCTACCGCCTTGTCGACGACGAGTTAGGTCACCTCGAACCGCACTATGGAGCGCTCGAGAGCGGTGAGGTCTATCACGGGGGCAACGCCCGAATGGTCGAATCGTCGCTCGGCCATGACCCATCGCAGTTCCTCTATGTCGGCGACCACCTCTTTGGCGATGTGCACGTCACCAAAGACGTCTTACGCTGGCGGACCTGCCTCATCGCCCGAGAACTCGAAGACGAGGTCGAGGCCGCCGAAGCATTCGCCAACACCGAGCGCCAACTGAGCGAACTCATGACCGAAAAGGGTCGCCTCGAGCAGGCCCACGCACAGCTCAGGCTTCGGCGCCGACGCCGGGTTGTAGCAGACAAGCCTCGCGACAAGATCGATGCCTCGATCGATTCCGCGGCCGCCGCCGTTGCCGCCATCGACGCAAAGATTGCACCCCTAGCCCAGGCCGCGGCCGCCCAGGGCAACGATGCATGGGGGCCCCTGATGCGCGCCGGCGTCGACAAAAGCCTGTTTGCTCGACAAGTCGAAAAGTACGCCGACGTTTACACGAGCCGCGTCAGCAACTTCGCTACCGCCACGCCCTACGGCTATCTCCGAGCGGCACGAGGTTCACTCCCCCACGACGGACCTCGCTAGATTCCTGTCATGACCACAGAGCCATCGACGACTCCCGACATCGAGTTCTTCTGGGATCCGGTATGCCCGTTCGCATGGATCACGTCCCGCTGGGTCGAGAAGGTCGCTGCTCAACGCGAATATGACGTCGATTACCGATTCATCTCGTTGCGGCTCATCAACAAGCACAAAGACTACGCCACCGAATTCCCCGAAGGGTACGAGTTCGGCCATACCGCGGGCCTGCGATTCCTTCGGGTGGCAGCTTCGGTTCGCGACCAACTCGGTCGAGGCAAGATGGCCGCGTTGGTCAGCGCCTATGGCGAGTCCTACTGGGACAAGCCCAAAGGTTCCGGCATGCGTACGAGGCTGAGCACACGCGAACACACGGTCGAAGTACTCGACGCGGCAGAGGTACCGACACATTTCGCTGATGCCCTCGATGACGAGTCGTGGGATCAACTGATCGATGACGAGTCCGACCTGGCGCTGTCACGCACGGGCCGCGATGTAGGCACCCCGATCATCACCTTCCATCCACCCGACGGGTTGTCATTTTTTGGCCCGGTGATCTCCAGCGTGCCCGATGATGTCGACGCGATTCGACTATGGGACGCCGTGATCGAATTGGCCGGATTTCCCGGCTTCGCCGAGATGAAGCGAAGCATGCGCGAGGTGCCGCAACTGCGGATTCTCGGCGGGACGACCGATGCCCCCCGGACCGAGGACTGGACCGATGGGCACCGGGCCGGACATCTGCCCACTGAGACAGGGACACAGAGCTAGGCGGTTTTGCGGCCGGCTGAGTCAGGGTTTGTGCGAAGCCACAATCCACATAGCGAAAAACTGGGAGCCGCCGCCATAGGCGTGACCCATAGCTCTGCGGGCGCCGTCCACCTGATGGTTGCCGGCACAACCCATGACCTGAAGCGCAGCTTCACCGAAACGAATCATGCCGGAAGCGCCGATCGGGTTCGATGAGAGCACACCGCCCGATGGGTTCACCGGCAGCTCCCCATCGAACAAGGTCCGTCCATCCTCGACATAGCGCCATCCCTCGTCGCGGGGAACCAGGCCGAGATTCTCCAGCCACATCGGCTCGAACCAGCTGAACGGCACATAGATCTCGGCAACATCGATCTGGGCGAATGGATCAGTGATGCCTGCCTTGCGATAAAGGTCCTCGGCGCACAGCTCGCCCGCTCGGGGACTGACCTGATCCCGGCCGGCGAACATCGTCGGTTCGCTCCGCATCGCGGTGGCGTGCACCCACGCCGTGGAGCCGTTCATCCGATCGGCGACAGATTCGCTGGCGAGCACGACGGCACAGGCCCCATCCGACGACGGGCACGTCTCGACGAGTCGAATCGGATCCCACAACATCGGACTCTCGAGGGCCGTCTCGAGCGTCAGTCCATGCTCGTGAATATGCGCCAGCGGGTTTCGTAACGCGTTGGCCCGGTCCTTCACCGCGACCATCGCCCCGATGTGCCCAGGCGCACCCGAGCGGGCGATGTAACTGCGTACGTGAGGCGCGAAATATCCACCAGCACCGGCGTGCACCGGCATTCCAAACGGGGTCGGCACCGACAATGCCCACATGGCGTTGCCATCCGACTGCTTCTCAAAGCCGATCGCCAGCACCACATCATGCAGGCCGGCCATCACGTGTTGGGCGGCGACGATCGCCGTCGATCCGCCCACCGACCCGGCCGTGTGCACTCGAAACACCGGCTTGCCCGACGCCGCCAGCGCATCAGCCAGCCAGAGTTCGGGCATCACGACGCCTTCGAGCGTGTCGGGCGCCTTCCCGATCACGATGGCATCGACGTCGCCCAACTCCAATCCAGCCTGCTCGAGCGCACGGTCCGTCGCCTCCCGCACCAGCCCGGCGATCGACACGTCGGCACGGCAGGCGTCGTGCTTTGTCTGGCCGACTCCCACAACGGCGACACGCTCGGCCATCATTCACCCTCCAGGATCGCCACGAGATTCTGTTGGAGTGCGGGACCACTCGTGCAGTGCGCCAGACCCCGGTCAGCGGCCCCGCTATGAATCCGATCAGCGACCTCAATGATTCGGGCTAGTCCGGCCGCCATCCACGGGTTGGCACACAGAGCACCGCCGCTGGGGTTGATGACGACATCGCCCGAGAGCCCCATCGACCGACGCAGGATGAGCTCTTGGTGTGTGAACGGTGCGTGCAGTTCAGCCACGTCCAGGCGACCAATCGAACCGAGACCGGCCTTCGCTGCGGCCATCGCGGCCGAGGCCGACTCGCTCAATGAACGCGCACCCAGCCGCTGGGTGTCAATGCGGTGGTCGATGCCGCGGATCCAGGCGGGGCGATCACTCCAACGGCGAGCGATATCACCTGCCGCCAACATCACAGCGTTCGCACCGTCGGTTAGCGGCGGACAGTCGTGGGGCCGCAGCGGGTCAGCGCTCATGGGTGCTGCGAGAAGACCATCGACATCATGTTCCCCCCGCACGACAGCGAAGGGGTTGTTGAGCGCATCGCGGCGCGATCGGACCGCGACCTCGGCCATGTCTCGCTCGGTGAACACGCCAGCATCGAGGCATGAGCGGGCTTGAAGGGCGGCCACAGCGGTGAGCCCGGGGAAGAGTGGAGCCTCGCTGTACGGGTCCATCTGCAACGCCATGATCTGTTCGATCGGGCTGGTCGAATTTTTTCCGTTGCTGAAAACGACCGCTGTATCAGCTTCGCCGGTTTGGATTTTCACCCACGCTTCGTGGAGTGCGAACGCGCCATCGGCTTCCACATGGCTCTCCACGATGGGAGGCCAGGCACCGATCGCATCGACAGCGTTAACAAAGCTGAAGGACTGACCCGACAAGTAGTCGCAGCTCCCATGACACCAGAAGTCGATGTCGGCCCGCTCAACCCCACGGTCTTCAACCCTGGCAAACAGATCCGCAAGCACCGGGATCAGGAGTTCGGGGATCGTAAGGGTTGTCGCTGCGCTCGATGGTGCCTGGGCAGCGGCGACGATGGCGACGTCGCGCATCACGAAGTCCTTGACGATGGATCGGCCCCCGCATCAGGCTCGCCGTTCGGTCGGAAATGGGTGATGCTGGCCAAGGACGGACCCCACTCGCTCGGCTCTGCCCAGACCGCTTCGACCCGCATTCCGAGGCGGACCTCGTGGGGCCGGCACTCCTGGATGAGATGCTGGAACGCGAGGTCGGCGCCATCGAGAAGAATATGGGCGGCCACATAGGGGATCTCGATCTGTTGCCCGAGGAACGGCACGTTGACCACACAAAACGTCGTGATCGTTCCGGTCGGCGCAACCTCGACATCTTTGTCCAACAGCACGCCGTCGCGCGGGCAGGTACCACCGCGGGGCGGGAAGTAGACGTCGCCACAGATGCCGCACCTGCCACCGACGAGTCGCCCCTCGCTCAACCCCTGCAGGTATGTGGACGAGCCGGGTCCCGCCGACCACATGTAGTCGAGGTCGATCGGCAGGCGAACACGTAGCGGGTCGACGCTCATCGTTTCGTTTCCGTGTCGGGTTCAAAGCAGGCGATGTCGTGGATCGACCCGACCCGTTCGTCAGCCCAGCGAACGCGAACCCGCATCCCCGTGCTCATCGCATCCGGGGATCCGGCATCAATGGTGGTGAGCATGGGGACGTCGGCACCGTCGAGTTGGACGAGTGCCCAGGCAAACGGGTGGTCGATCCGATGATGCTCACCGGGCTCGGACTGCCAACTCCAGGTCACCACCGAACCCGTCGAAGCACACGTTCTCCATTGCGTCAACGAATCGCCGGTGTCAGGGTCAAACTCTGCAGGTGGCACATAAACTCGCCCGTCGCTGCCGACCGTGCCCTCGATCCGGCACTCCGCCAGGCCGCGAAAAAACCGGCTGAGCGTGGTTCCAACAGTACGGTCGTAGGGATAGCTGAGTCGGAACGCCGCGGTGAAGGACCCGTCGTCCGCGATGATGGCCTCCTCGGTTTCTGACGACACACCAGTTTTCCTAGCATGATGGTAGCCCTACCGGCCACGGGAGCACGTGTGAGAATCTGCTACACGACGGAGCAGGAAGCGCTGCGGACGGATTTGCGCGCCTGGTATGACCATCATCTCGATGCGACCACCGTCGAGTCACTCCGAACAGAAAACGGCGGCGGTCCGGTCCACCGACGAGTCTGGAAACAGATGTGCAAAGACGGGTGGGCGGGCATCGGCTGGCCCATCGAATACGGCGGGCAAGGTCGGTCGGCGATCGAACAGTTCATCTTTTTCGACGAGTCAATGCGTGCCGGTGCCCCCGTTCCCATGCTCAGCCTCAACTCCGTCGGCCCTGCCATCATGAACTTCGGGTCCGACGAGCAGAAGTTGCGCTTCCTCCCCGGTCTGCTCTCCGGCGACCTGCGGTTCTGCATTGGATACTCCGAACCCGAAAGTGGCACCGACCTCGCGTCGCTTTCCACGACCGCTGTGCGCGATGGCGATGAGTATGTAATCAACGGGCAAAAGATGTGGACGAGCGAGTCGAGCTTCGCCGATTACTGCTGGCTCGCCGTGCGCACCAACCCGGATGTGAAGAAGCACAAGGGACTCTCAATTCTCACGGTGCCGATGGGGACTGCCGGTATCACGCTGCAGCCGCTCGATCTGCTGAGCACCCATGACATCAACGCGGTTCATTTCGACGACGTCCGAGTGCCGGTCGATGCCTGCATCGGTGGCGAAAACAACGGATGGACCCTCATCACAAACCAACTCAACCACGAACGGGTCACGCTCTGCTCGAGTGGGATTCCCGAACGGGTGTACGAGGACGCGGTTGCATGGGCGAAACACACACTGCTTCCCGACGGTCGTCGGATCATTGACCAGGCGTGGGTGCAACTCACCCTGGCCCGGGTGCACGCGAAGCTCGAGGCATTGCGTCTCATGAATCAGCAGTCGGCTTGGGAGGCGACACGAGGAGTGCTCGACATCGGGCACTGTTCTGCGATCAAGGTCTACGGAACCGACTACTACCTTGAAGCATTCCGCCTCCTCATGGAGGTGTACGGTCCGGCCGCCTACGTGGCAGCCGGTTCGCCCGGGGCTCTCGGTCACGCAAGGATCCAAACACTCTTCCAGGCGCTGACGATTCTCACCTTCGGCGGAGGAACGAACGAGATGCAACGGGACCTCATCACCATGTTCAGTCTCGGTTTTCCTCGGGCGGCGCGCTGATGGACTTCTCTCTCTCCAAGGACCAGGAGGCGCTTCGAGACCTCACCGCCCAGATCGTCGGCGACGTGTGCACGGCCGAATACCTCCGCCGCATCGCCGGCACGGAACCCGGCACCGATGCCCCATTGTGGCGAACCCTCGCCGACGCCGGCCTGGTGGGAATCGGCCTACCCGAAGCTGTTGGCGGCGGGGGGCAGAGTTGGTTGGAGACCTGCATCGTCCTCTCGGAACTGGCGCGGGCCTCAGCACCGGTCCCCGCCTTGGCGACGATGGCGTTCACCGCCCCGTCACTCGCGGCGAGCGGGTCACATGACGAGTTGGTTGCCCGTGTCGCAGCTGGGGAAACCGTCGTCGCGGCAGCGGTGCACGAGCCAACCGGCGACCCGTTCTCTGCGGCCGCCACCACTGTGGACGGCGGGCTCCACGGAACGAAAATCTGCGTGCTCCACGGAACCATCGCCGAGGCGTTCGTCGTGACAGCAATCGATGGCCTACACCTGGTGTGGGCTGACGCGCCGGGTGTGACCGTGGAGACCCAGACCACGTCGAGCGACGCACCCGACGCCCTCGTGACCTTTCGCGGATCTCCCTCAGAGCTGCTCGCTGGGCCCGAAGGCACCGCTCTGTTGATACAGCGAGGCCTGTCAGCGGCATGCGTGATGACCGCGGCCGCGTGCGAAGCGGCGCTAAAGCTCGTCGCCGACTACACGACTGAACGTCGACAGTTCGATCAGCCGATCGCCTCCTTCCACGCTGTCAGCCAGCGGGCCGCCGATGCCTACATTGACACCGAGGCCGTCCGGCTCACCGCCTGGCAGGCCGCCTGGAGGCTGGCCGAAGGGCTGCCCTGCGAACAGGAACTTCTCACCGCGAAGTTTTGGGCCGCCGAGGGAGGCTGGCGCGCCATGCACGCAGCCCTTCACCTGCATGGTGGAGTGGGCGTCGATCGGAACTATCCACTTCACCGCCACGTTCTGTTGCACAAACAGTTGGAGTTGCACCTCGGCTCCGCCACCCCAACCCTGCAAAGACTCGGCCGCTTGATCGCCGAGTGAGCGGGGCCGGTGCGACCTCAGTCGGCAACACCAAGCAGTCCCCGGGCCAGTGCAGATGCCGCCCGGTAGTCCACTTTGCCGACCTCGGTTCGCGGCACCGTCTCCACCAGAAGCACGTCCTTGGGCACCTTGTAGTCAGCGACATGGCTCCGGCAGTGTGATCGAAGGTCTTCGATCGACGCGGAGGCGGCGTCGCGAAGTCGAACGATGGCGGTGACCTGTTCGCCCCAGCGGTCCGATGGAGTTCCGACAACGGCGGCGTCGAACACGGCCGCGTGCTCCTTCAATGCCGCTTCGACCTCTTCCGGATGAATCTTTTCGCCGCCGCTGTTGATACAAACCGAACCCCTACCGAGCAAAGTGATCGACCCGTCCGGCTCGATCTGCGCGAAGTCGCCCGGAATGACCCAGCGCCTTCCATCGAATGTGGGAAAGGTCTCCGCCGTCTTTTCGGGGTCTTTCCAGTAGCCGAGTGGGATGTGCCCGGTACTGGCCAGCTTGCCGATCTCCCCGACCTCACATTTCCGTCCGGTCTGTTCATCGAGCACGGTTGTGTCTGCGTTGCATTCGAACCGCGGAGCCAAACCCGCCTCACCGTCATCGAACCGCCGGCCTGTGGAGCCGGTCTCCGATGCGCCATAGTTGTCCATGAGGAATGTTCCCGGGAATGCCTCGCGGAGTTGAGTTCGAACGCTTTGGCTGAGCCCGGCCGCAGCGTTGACAACTGCTACCAGATCCGGCAGCGACCAGCGGTCCGGTTCGGCCAGGCGGGCCTCGGCGACCGGTCGTGCCATCGCGTCGCCCATGAACGTCACGGAGTTCGCGCCGCTTCGCTCCACCAGGTCGAGCACTGAAACCGGGTCGAAACGAGGGTCGGAGTACAGAATCATCACCCCTCCCGAGACGATTGCATTTCCGAGCGCCCATTGCGTTCCACCGTGCATCATCGGGCCGCACGCCATAATTCGAGCGGCAGCATCCCGTTCGGCAGCTTCGGTTCC
The DNA here is from genome assembly GCA_009937405.1 of Actinomycetota bacterium. Classification (GTDB taxonomy): domain Bacteria; phylum Actinomycetota; class Acidimicrobiia; order Acidimicrobiales; family Aldehydirespiratoraceae; genus JAACCU01. The sequence continues at coordinate 6,584 of JAACCU010000037.1, read as the reverse complement.
GAGCGCTTCGACCGACTCGATGGGAGCGTCCTGGCGGCCGACGTTGAGAGCGCTGATGGTGATGTCCTCGTGTCGCCACACCACCCCTTTGGGCATGCCGGTGGTGCCGCCCGTGTAGATCAGATACACGTCGTCCGATGAGCGCTCGTCGAAGTTGCGTTCCCCCGATGCAGCGGCGAGCGCCTCCTCGTATTCCTTGCCGATCACGAGTCGATGCTGCAACTGGGGCAAGTCGCCGCGTATCGCCTCAATGGCGCCGACGTACTCAGGTTCGCAAATCACCGCCACGCACTCCGAGTCGCCGTACACGTGCCTCAATTCGGCTTCGACATACCGGTAATTGACATTGATCGGCACGGCGCGAATCTTGAAACAGGCAAAGAACGCTTCGACCCACTCCATGCGATTGCGGGAGTGAACGGCAACATGATCGCCGGCATTCACCCCGTGCGAGGCGAGATGGTTGGCCAAACGGGTGGCCCTCTGGTCGAGCTGTGCGTAAGTCGCCTCAGCATGGTTGGTGATGACCGCCATGCGATGCGGGATGGCGTCGGCAACCGTTTCGAGGATGGTGGCCAGTTGGATGTCGAGAGTCATCGTGTTCCTTGTGGGCTCTGGGGCCAGATCAGATCGACAGCGTTGTCGCGAAGGATGCGGCGAGCCGTGCCGTCGTCGAATCGATCGAGCTGTGACAGGTAATCGAGGGGTTCAGGCATCCCTTCGATATGGGGCCAGTCGCTGCCGAAGATCACGCGATCGGCCCCCATCAGATCGACGACCTCAGCCACGTCGTCCTCCCAGAAGGGGTTGATCCACCAGCCCCGACGGAGCGAATCGACCGGGTGCTCATCGAAATAGCCGGGCATCTGCTGGTGGGTCGAGTCCAGCTTCTTCATGGCGTCGCGCAAATAGCTCGATCCATTCTCAACCGACGCCATCCGCAAATTGGGGAAGCGGTCAAACATTCGGTGAAAGACCGACGTGATCACAAAGTCCGCTGCCGCTCGCTCGATGGCGAACGACTTGACCGACGGCTTCCATCCGTTGCTGAACTGTCCGGAGAACGCATCATCGGCCCAACCATTGGATGAATAGCCGCTGTCACCGGCATGGACCACACAGGTCACGCCTGCATCCGCAACGGTTTGCCAAAACCGATCGAACTGCTCATCGAATGGGTTTACCGGGCCGGCTGCGGTCACGGGAACCGCTGGGCGCATCACGATCACCCGTGCGCCTTCATCGATGACCCACTCCAGTTCTTCGCACGCCCAGTCGACGTCGGCGAGCGACAGGTAGGGGGCGCCAAAGATTCGGTTTTCGTGTGCGAACCCCCAGTCTTCGCGAAGCCAGCGGTTGAACGCAGAGAAGGTGAGCGTGACGGCACCAGGATCGTGTTTGAGGAGCTCCTCGAAGAGCACACCGAGGGTGGGGAAGAGCCAGATGGCATCGAGGCCCTGGCGATCCATTACTGCGAGCCTGGCCTGGCGGTCGCGGTACTCGGCGGGGATCGGTTCCCGTTCGGCGAGGAACTCCCAGGGCTGTTTGCCGTCCGGGTTACCACGGAAATAGTCGTGCATCGCGCCGGCAGGCGCTATCGGGTCGAAGGTCGGATTGGAGACACCGTGCCAGACCCGCCCACCGACGACCGGGTACTTCCGTTTTCCAAATGACGCCCACTCGATGCACCGTCGGCCGTGAACGGGATCAAGGTGTCGCGTGAACGCGTCAACCGGTTCGTAGTAGTGGTTGTCGCAATCAATCGGCCGGTAGCCGAGTTCGGATGCCATTAGCGCCTACCCCTCGTTCATTCGGTCCGTTGCATCGCGGTCCTAGCGGCCCTTCCAGACCGGTGGACGTTTCTCGATGAAGGCGCGTGGACCTTCCGCGAAGTCTTCGGTGGCCGACAGGTCCCCGATCGCTCGCAGCGACGCCCTCATGAGTTCGTCGTCGTCGCCTTCGTACGCTCGCATGGCCACGGTGCGGCTGGCCGCCACGGCGAGGGGCGCATTGGCGGCGATCGACTCGGCGAGGGCGACCGCCTCGTTCATCACCTGCTCAGTGGGCACCACCCTGTTGACCATGCCGAGTTCGTAGGCGCGCTGCGCCGGCAGCGGTTCGCCCGTCATGATTGCTTCGAGCGCGGGGGCCATGCCGATGGCGCGTGGGAGACGAAACAGTGCGCCGGCAGCGGCAACGAGTGATCGCTTAACCTCCGGGAGCCCAAATTGCGTGTCGTCGGCACACACGATCAGGTCGCAGGCCAGAGCGAGTTCGGTCCCTCCTGCGAGCGCACTACCGGTGATCGCAGCGACGAGTGGCTTTCGTCGATCGCGCATCACCAGACCACCGAACCCACCGCGTTGGGTGGTGAGGGATGCTCCGTTCCCTGCCGCAATTTCCTTGAGGTCTGCCCCGGCGCAGAAGGTGGGTCCGTGGCCGGTGAGGATCGCCGCCCACAGTTCGTCGTCGGCTTCGTAGTCGTCGAGCAACGCCTCCATGCGCTGGGCGACATCGCCGTTCACCGCGTTTCGCGCTGCGGGCCGGTTGAGCGTGAGTATGGCCAAGCGGTGTCGCTTCTCGTACAAGATTACGTCGTCGTCGCCCATTGGTCCCCCTGGAGTTATCCATTGTACTTCTCCAGTCTTGCCCCTGATGGCCTGGTCGATCGAGTCGTGCTGGCTGATTGATGTATCGGGAACTTCTTAGCCTCGAGCGGGGTTCTCTCATTATGTGCTTTCCTTCGCGCCGCATCATCACCCTGGTCTTGACGGCGGCCCTGTCAGTCACGGCGTGCTCGACCGATCCGGATCCGGGGCACAGCGCGTTCCCCGCCCCTCCCGCGACGCCGACAGGTTCGTTGCGAGATGGGGTCGTGGCCGACATCGAGTCCATGATCGACTCGCTCCCCACCGGAGACCCGGATATCGAAGCCATAGAGCGGCTTGGCGAGACTGACGATCCCCGTCTGGCCTGGCTCTTCTCAGATCTCTTGCGGTTCGTCCCTGTCACATCGCCGTTAGGGGTGGCCGCGGCCGATGCGTGGATTGCCACTACCGGTGTTTCGGTCGCCAAGGACCGAGCGATCTGGGCGACCACCACCAACCACCTCTTGGCCTGGGATACTCCCGCACCACCGGGCTATCGGGGGTTCAAGGCGCAGATCTTTGAGCTGATCGAACTGGGTTGGATGCCATTTTTCGCCGATGAGGACGCTGACATCGACTGGCGATGGCTGTCGTGGGGAGGCGTACTGATCGATGACCGTCCACTGCACTTGACCGCACTTGATTGCCCGCAAGGCTGCATCCCTGCCCTCGATGATCCCGAGCTAGTTCAGGCGAACACCGCAGAGGATTGGCTGGCCGATGACCGGGTGGTGTTCGCGATCGAGATCAACGGAGATGCCGTCGCCCTGCCGAAGAACATGATGGAAGTGCACGAGATGATCAACATGACCATCGGTGGTCGGCGAGTGGGCATTCCCTACTGCACGCTCTGTGGCTCGGCGCAGGCCTATCTCACTGACGACATACCGAACGGAATCACGCTCGGTGAGGCCGAGACGTTTGAGCTCCGCACCAGTGGGCTGCTCTCACGCTCCAACAAGGTCATGTTTGAACTCCACACCAACTCGGTGTTCGACACGTTCACCGGTGTCGCTCTCAGCGGTCCGCTTCAGGACGCCGGCGTGGTGCTCGAACAGGTGAGCGTCGTTGTCACCACCTGGGGTGCGTGGAAGGCAAACCATCCGGAGTCGTTCGTGCTGGCATCGGACGGCGGCTACGGCCGCTCCTACCTCGCCGATCCGCTTCGCGGTCGAGACGACGACGGACCGATCTTCCCCATCGGCGACGTCGACCCCCGGCTCGGGGTTCAGACGCCGGTGCTCGGCGTCATCACCGGCGATGGCACCCCCGTGGCGTTCGAGGTCGCGGCTGCTCATGCGGCACTCGATCTAGGCCAAACGGTCGAGAACGGTGGCGTGACGCTGCGGGCATCAGGAGGGGGATTCCTTGCCATTGATGATGACGGCACCGAACTCGCCGCTCCTCAGGCGTTCTGGTTTGCCTGGAGCCAGTTCCATCCCGAGACCGAGATCTGGACCCGCTAACCACTAGTTGCGGCGACCTCGCAGCTTGTCGATCTGGCGGCGGTCGCGTTTGGTCGGTCGTCCCGCGCCACGGTCACGCTGAGCGAATACTGGCATCGTCAAATGATCGCTGGGCTCGGGTGGCGGTGATCGATCCTCGAAGCACTCTGCGGCTCGCTGAGCCGAGACGCGCTTCTCGATTGTCTCGACCACGACATAGATGTAGGTGCGTTCACGTCGCCGTGTTCGCACCACATCGCCGGGGCCGATTTTGGTCGACGGCTTGGCAGCCACGTCATTGACCAAGACACGGCTTTCCGCGCATGCCGTAGTGGACTGGGTACGAGTCTTGAAGACCCGCACCGACCACAACCATTTGTCGACACGCACCGTCACCCGCTAATTGTGCCCTCAGGCTTGTGCAACTTTCGCTTTTTGCGGAATGATCAGGATTCGCATAGGGGAGACACACATGCAGACACCAATGACCGTGGCCGACCACATCCGGCGGGCGGAGCTCGTCTACGGCGACCGCATCGGTGTGGTCGACGAACCAGATCAGCCTGCGCCGACGCTCGAGGGCATCACCTATGCCCGCTTCGCCGAACTGGCCAAGGGCCTTGCCGCCGGCCTCGATGCCCTCGGACTCGATCTCGGTGCTCGTATCGGCATCGTCTCCCAGAACTCGGCCCGTTTGCTCACCGTGCTCTTCGGTGCCAGCGCCTATGGCCGGGTGGCCGTGCCAATCAACTTCCGGTTGAGTCGGGCGGAGGTTGACTACATCGTCAAGCACTCTGGCTGCGAAGTGCTGATCATTGACCCTGATCTCAAGGACACGCTCGGCGACATCGACGTTCCTCACCTTTTCATCGCCGGCGAGGACTCTGACTCGTTGTACAAGATGGGTGTCGAGCCCAAGCCATGGGAACCAGACGAGGACGCCACGGCAACGATCAACTACACCAGCGGCACCACGGCGCGGCCCAAGGGCGTGGAGATGACTCACCGCAATTTGTGGACCAACTCGGCCGTCTTCGGCTGGCACGCCGGCGTCAACGACCGCGACGTGTATCTGCACACGCTGCCGATGTTTCACTGCAACGGCTGGGGAATGCCCTACGCCATGACCGCGATGGGCGTACCTCAGATTGTGTTGCGCCAGGTCGACGGAGCCGAGATCCTCCGTCGTATCGAGCAACACGGCGTCACCGTCATGTGCGGCGCTCCCGCGGTTGTTTCGGCCATTCTCGATGCTGCAGCGGATTGGGACGGTGAGATTCCCGGACGTGACCGTGTTCGTATCATCGTCGCCGGGGCACCACCTCCCACCCGCACCATCGAGCGGGTCGAAACCGAACTTGGTTGGGAGTTCATCCAGATCTACGGCCTGACCGAGACCGCCCCCTTGCTCACCATCAACCGCACGCGCTCAGAGTGGGACGGTCTCACCCCCAACGAACGCGCCACCAAGCTCTCTCGCGCCGGCGCTCCCGCATTCGGTGTCAGCATTGATGTCGCGCCTGATGGCGAACTGCTGGCGCGGGGCAACCACATCCTGAAAAGCTATTGGGACAACCCCGATGCCTCCGCCGATGCGCTGGAGAACGACTGGTTCCACACCGGCGACGGCGGCATCATCGATGACGAAAACTATGTCACGATCTCGGATCGCAAAAAGGATGTCATCATCTCCGGCGGCGAGAATGTCTCGTCCATCGAGGTGGAAGACGCGTTGTTTTCGCACCCAGCAGTGCTGGAGACTGCCGTGATCGGTGTGCCCCATGAAAAGTGGGGCGAGACTGTGATGGCCCTAGTCGTCCTCGTTCCCGGTTCAGACGCTACTGAGCGTGATCTGATCGATCACTGCCGTGAACTGATTGCGCACTACAAGTGCCCGACATCGGTGGAGTTTCGCGACGAACTCGCTCGCACTGCGACCGGCAAGCTCCAAAAGTACAAGCTTCGCACGCCTTATTGGGAGGGCATGGACAAGCAAATCAACTAGCTGGTGGTGGCCCCGGCACCACATGACCGACCCCCTCAACCCAACGAGCATTGGGCGGGATCGGTCGAGTGTCGGCAGGGTCGAGGACCCATCCGTGACCTTCGACCCAGTGAGGCGGAAGCCAGGTGATGTTGGCCTCCTCAACGGGAACCGAATCGTCGGTCCATGCGGGCATCCCTGCATCGCCAGGGCTTGAACGTGTCGGCAACGTCGGCCGAAATGAGGTCGGCTCTGAGGGTGCTGCCGTTGGCGCAGGTCGGGGTGGAGGTGTCGGCCGCGCCATCGGAACGGGCTGAGCGACCGTCGGTGGCATCGCCGGGTTGCTGGCGGGGGTCATAGGTTCCGACACTCGGGGCGTCTGCCGCTGGGCCGGCTGCACTTGGGCCGGAGCAGGCTGGCGTTGGGGTTGGGGTTGGGGTTGGGGTTGGGGTTGGGGTTGGGGTTGGGGTTGGGGTTGGGGTTGGGGTTGGGGTTGGGGTTGGGGTT
>JAACCU010000323.1 GCA_009937405.1 Actinomycetota bacterium | reverse complement strand
GTCCTCGGGTGCGGGAGGTCGACCAACGGCCCGATCCTTTGCGTCGTGCTCCCCGAGTGCCACGTTGCGAGACAGTACTGACACAAACCACGCAGCGGGGCGCGCCCCTTCGCCGCGGGGGTAGTGCCGCCCGTCGTTGACCCCCGTACGCTGTCCAAATGCTGACGCCCCCGTCTGACGACACCTGGTTGAGACTCACCGAAGAGTCCCTGCCCGTGGGTACTGCCGGCGATTGGGCTGTGCGTCCGAACTGTGGCGCAATGGTGGTGTTCAGCGGCACCGCTCGTGACCACGCTCCTGGCCGTGAAGGTGTCGAACGCCTCGAGTATGAGGCGTATGAGGAGCACGTCGTGCCTCGTTTGGCTGAGATCGCAGATGAGATGCGTCGTCAGTGGCCGACCCTTGGCCGGATTGCGTTGCTGCATCGCGTGGGCGTCGTGCCTGTGGGCGAATCATCGGTTGTGGTGGCGGTGTCCTCGCCTCACCGGCCGGAGTCGTTCGAGGCGGCCCGTTTCGGTATCGACACGGTGAAGGCAACTGTTCCGATCTGGAAGCGCGAGACCTGGAGCGACGGCGAATCATGGGGTCTCGAGACACAACATATTTCTGAAGTCGGCGACTGAAAGGCGGCATGCGATGACTACTGCAGTGGCATTTTTGGTGGTCCCTTTGGTCGCCGCCCTGGTTGGTTCGGTGATCCTCTGGCTGATTTCCAAAGCCCGTCGACCACACGTTCCTGATTTCAATGAACAGTTGCGCGCCATCGCTCCCAGAGAGGGGACCCCGCCCCGGGTGCAGTCGGGCGGTATTGTTCCCTTCGACCCTTCATCCCCTAAGGAGCGCTGACCCTGGCACGTGACCTTGCGATCGATCTCGGCACGGCCAATACGTTGGTCTACGCCCGAGGTGAGGGCATTGTCCTGAACGAGCCTTCGGTTATCGCGCTCAACAGCCGGAGCGGAGAAGTCCTTGCGATGGGGCACGAGGCGTGGCATATGATCGGGCGGACGCCGTCCTACATCGTTGCCGTGCGGCCCCTGCGAAAGGGAGCAATCACCGACTTTGAGGTCACCCAGCGCATGATCCGGCTGTTGTTGCAGCGGGTTGGTGTGAGCCGTTTGAACCGGCCCCGAGTCGTGATTTGTGTGCCATCCGCGATTACTGCAGTCGAACGCCGTGCCGTGACCGAAGCAGCCAAACGCGCCGGTGCCGCCGATGCCCGACTGATCGAGCAGCCGGTTGCCGCAGCAATTGGTGTGGAGCTTCCGATCAATGAACCGATTGGCAATATGGTGATCGACATTGGGGGTGGCACCACCGAGTCGGCAATTATTTCGCTTGGCGGCGTGGTTGCCCTCGAGGCCGTGCGTGTCGGCTCGTTCGACATCGACAACGCCATCCAGGGTTTCGTGCGCCGCGAGTACGGCATCGCGGTCGGTGAGCGCACGGCAGAAGAGATCAAGATCGTGCTCGGGTCAGCGGCCCCAACCGATGACGAGGTCAACGCTGAGATTCGTGGACGCGAGCTGATGAGTGGTCTTCCGAAGAAGGTGATCTTGACACCTGAAGAGATCCGTTCGGCGATCCAAGAGCCGGTTTCGGCCATGGTTGACTCGGTGCTGAGTTGCCTTGCCCAGGCACCGCCCGAACTCGCCCAGGATCTGATCGTGCAAGGCATCCATCTCGTCGGCGGTGGCGGGATGCTGAAGGGGATGGACAAGCGGCTGAGCGAAGAGGCATCCGTGCCAGTCCGGTTGGTGAAGGAGCCACTCGAATCGGTCGTCCTCGGTGCCGGCAAGGTGATCGAGCACTACGAGTCGGTCCAGGCAATGTTTATGGACGGCGGTACCCGTCGCTGATGTGAGAGCCGGCGATCATCGTCTGCGTGATCTCTCGCCGTGATTTCAGGAACGGCCGAGATCTACAGGGTCGTCGATGGTCGCTGGGCCCAGGAGCTCATCGACGGCATCTCTGACCTGGCGGTCACGATCGTTTCGCGCTCGTTCCCACGCAGCATCGACGCTCGGGCCTTCGAACGCAGCCAGCGAAAGTACGGCACGGCGTCGAACGGCAGGCTTGTCGGAGGAAGCGGCGAGGATGGCCGGCAGCCCGTCCTCGTGGCCGATGGCACCAAGCGCGGCAACCGCAGCCTCACGAACGAGGGGGTCGTCATGGGTTTGCGCGAGCTCGGCGAGTCGGGTGGTGACCACAGAATCGTGTGGTCGCTCGCCACACGCCCATGCAGCCTGCTCGATGACGCGAACGTCGCTGTCGTCGAGCAGAGCTGCCACGGGTGGGCTGCTACGAGAGGCCGCCAATTCCAACGCCGCCATGCGAACGAACGGGTGAAGATCTTGCAGAGCTGAGGAGAGCATTTCGGCCGTGAGATTTTCGAGTCGATCACTAGACCGGAGAGCCGCAGCGCGAACCTTGTGGTCGGGGTCGTGGAGGGCAGCCGCTGTCGTGTCGAGGTCGCCGGTGAATCCGGCCATGGCTGCGGCTATACGGCGGTCTCTCGCGTCGTTCTCCACTCGGCGACTCTACTCGGCGGCCTCGGTCGTCAGACCAGGCCGATCGGGGTCCAAATACTCAAGGTTGTGCAGTGATCGGCCGAAGGGACCACTGTTCGTCGAGGGAATTATTCGGCGAGACAACTTCAACGCAGTCCAAGGAGCGAATCGTGTCTCATATCGTGATCCACGACAACATCGACGGAATTACCGAGTACCGACAGTTCGATGATCTCGACCACGCCGTCGCGTTCGTCGAGGAACTTCGCAACACAGCTGATGTCAAGGACGCAAAGCTGTATGCGCTCGGTGAGGTCGCGTTCGAGATGAAGCCATATTTCAAGGTCGAGGTGGTCAACGCTGTACCAGCGCCCGTCCCTGCGGCGTTTGAGACGGCCCAACCCGAGGCCGTCACCTATGTCGACGCGTCGCCTGAGCCGGTTGAAACGTTCATCCGAGACACAACTCCCGTCGTAGGATTCGATGCGCCAGAGATCGACTCGGTGCCCTCGTTCGGTGAGCCGCCGATGCAGTCCTCGGGTAGCGACGCTCGCCGCGGTCTCTTCGGCCGATAGTCCATTCGGTGCTGCTCGTCGGCCGAGGTCCGGCTGGTTCAGCTGATTGCCTGCTCCAGCAGGAACCCGAGGCTCAGCACCGTGACCCCGACAATGGCGGCAAGTGCAATTCCGAGCGAGATCACGATGGCGGACAGCACGATGATGGCTCGCAGTCGTTCCCACCAGCGGGTGTAGGCTTTGCGGCCCACAATGGGGCGGTCGACACGCTTGCGGACGATCCCAAGCACTCGCAGCGAGTCCATGACGATGTTGGAATCGTCGTCGAACCGCATCTGAGCGTGAAGTTGCAACCAGGTCTGATCGTCATCGCTCGAGATGAACCTGCGACCGATAGTGGCAGCGATCGTGGCAGGCTGAGTTGGCGCGCGCAGGCGTGTGCTGATCATCAACCCCGCCCCCAGGACGAGCATCCAAACAATGAGTGAGTTCGACACGCCAACCGAGATGCTACAGCCCGGCGATGATTCGTCAGCGCGGTGGTGGCAGGACCAGTTCAGCCGGCGACTTGCCATTGTTGTGATTGTGCTTGTGGCGCTCGTGATCGGTTCTTCGCTTGTGCCGGCTCAGTGGCTCGGACGGATTGTTCCCGGCCATTCGGTCGTCGATGACGGCAGCGTGGTGCTGAAACCCGGCTCGGCGAGCTCAGCGGAGTCTCGAGTGACCATCGTGAACTTGCCGGTATACGGCGCAGACGGAGAGGTTTTGTTCACGACTGTCAGAATCGACAGCCGGGTCACGGTTTGGGACTGGGCGATGTCGGCGCTGAGTGACGACATTGAACTTGGTTCTCGAGAAGAGATCTTCGGTACTCGAACAGTCACCGAGCAGCGGGAACGGAGCTTGGAACTAATGCAGGGGTCCAAGGACTCTGCCGTGGTCGCTGCGCTCGGAATTCTTGGGGTGCAAGCTATCGAGGCAACAGGGGTCGGGTTCAATGGCGTAGTGGAGGATGGCCCGGTCGACGGGATCCTTGAGGTCGGCGAGGTGATCATCGTCATCGATGACTCTTTGATCACCGACTTTGACTCGCTCCGAGTTGTGCTCAACGCCAGCACGCCAGGTCAAACTGCAACCTTTACCGTCGAACACCACGAGACAGGGGCGCTTCGAACGATTGATGTTGTGTATGGGGTGCGCCCCGACACCCCCGGTGCTGCGTTTATCGGCATCGAAGGCCCTGAGGTCCGCGCCATCGACGTCGACCTTCCATTCGAGATCGAGATCGATTCGGGTTCGATCGGCGGGCCCTCTGCTGGTCTTGCATTCGCTTTGACGTTGATCGATCTGTTGACCGAAGGCGATCTGACTGGCGGGAATCGAGTCGCCGTGACCGGCACGATCACGGCCGGTGGAGCGGTAGGAAACATCGGTGGGGTGGGGCAAAAAGCTGCAGCCGCATTGAACGAAGGCGCTGACCTGTTCATTGTTCCCGCTGACCTGGTCGACACCGCCACCGAGCATGCCGGCGACATACCAGTCATTGGTGTGGCGAACCTTGAAGAAGCGTTGGCTGCGTTGGCTGACCTTGGTGGTGAGACCTCCGAACTCGCATTGAATCTGACGGATTTCGGCGTGCTTGGCTCCGGAGACTGAGGTATACCTGAAAATCGGCCGGTTCGATCCTACCATCGAGCAACCATGTCGTCAGATGATCGGGTCGATCCCACAGCCCTTGAGCAGGCCTCCTTCTCCTTGGTCCGTCGCGGCTTCGACCCCGCCGCAGTGCAAACGACCTTGCGTTCCGCTGCCGCAGAGATCCGGCGTCTCCAGCGTCTTCGCGATGAATTGCAGGGCCGGTTGATCGAGCAAGAGGCTTCCGTCGAGGACGTCCCGGAGGTCCGACTCGAAGCCCGCCGCGTTGCCGAAGCACTCGGAGTAGAGGCCACCCAGGTTCTTGAAGCAGCCCATGGCGCCGCGTCCGAACGAGGTGAACGCGCCGATCGCGAAGCCGACGCCATTCGACTCGAAGCGATTGCGGCCGCCGACGCGCTCCGGTCCGAGGGGCAGCAGCAACGTCAAGAAATTATCGGCGAGGCGAAGCGCGAGGCAGACGAACGTGTGGAAGAAGCTCGAACCCGTGGCCGCGACATGGTGGGCGAAGCGCAAGGCGTTCGTGAACGGATGCTCCGCGATCTCGCCCGCAAGCGCCAGACGGGACGAGCGCAGGTCGAGCAATTGCGCGCCGGTCGAGATCGTCTGCTCGACTCGTTGTCGGTCGTCCAAGAGAGTCTCGACACTGCGATCGGTGATCTCGTAGATTCGGTGCCTGACGCTCGGGCTGCAGCTGAGCGTGCGGGGATGCGGATAAAGGCTGAGCCTGAACTCACGCCAGAGCAGCTTGAGGCCGAGATTGAAGCCGCTCGCCTTGTCGGCCACCCGTTGGTCGAGGATCTCCCTGAGCCGACCGGCGATGAGAGTTTCATCACCGGTGAGATGGAAGCGCTTACCCACGTGGATCT
>JAACCU010000322.1 GCA_009937405.1 Actinomycetota bacterium | reverse complement strand
GTCGGAGGTTCAAATCCTCTCAGCCCGACCATATTGACTGGGGCCCGCATGTCGGGCCCCGGACCCCTGAGAATCCCTGCTACGGCAGGGATTCTCGCCGTTTTGGGACTCGGCTTTCGAGTTCTAAAACCACTCCGTGACACGGATCTGACACAGTCGGTGTCGTCATGCACGGTCGAGGCCCTCTGCCAGCTCAGATTCAACCGCCGGGAACAGGTGCCCGTACCGGTCCTTCGTGACTGTGATCGAGGAAGGTCCGAGTCGTTTCATCGTCGACCATGGTCCCGTCACCCGTGCCTTGGACGTTGGAGTTCAGGGAATTCTATTCGTCAATCTCGGGAGTGTTGAAGGTCCAAACGAAGCTCCCCGACGACGTCACAACCTGAAAGCCTGACAGGCCAAGGCTCGCCCGGCCGCACCTAAAACGATTAGGAGTGAGAGCAACCCTGCGCCGATCATTACATCCGCCTTCACTCCCTCTGCAGGTTCCCGACCGTCGTTCGCTTCCCACCGGCAGCGACGGCTAGCTGCGTTTCGTGCCTGCTGGTGGGGGAGCGGCGAGCGGTGTTGGCGTGGAGGACGTAGGCGCGTTGATTGCTTCTGTGCGGGTCAGTCGATCCAGTCGGGCGAGCGGCCGTACACGCCGGTGGAGGCCCAAGCGCCAGAGAGACCACTGATGACGATTTCCGTCTTGTCCGCCCCGATCTCGTGGATGATGAGGCCGCCATCAGGCGACCAAGCCAGCGAACCTGGACTTTCCTGCCAGTCATCACCGACAGAACCGGTGGGTTTGAGAAGACCGAGGCCGCTTCCATCAGCGTTCATCCGTACAAGGGCGAGGTCGTGGCCCTCTCGATCCCAAGCGGCAGCGATCTGCGTGCCATCCGGAGACCAGGCGGGGTTCGAGAAAGAGCCGTTGTCATCCGTCAGTTGCTCGATGCCTGTGCCGTCGGCGTTCATGACGTGAATCTGACTGGCTCCTTCGACGACACGAATGAAAGCGATGCGCGTTCCGTCGGGAGACCAGGATGCAGAGCCGCCGCCGTTGGTGAGTTGCTCGATGCCTGTGCCGTCGGCGTTCATCACGTGAATCTCACTGGAACCTTCAGGGTGCCAACTGATGAAGGCGATACGCGTGCCGTCGGGAGACCAGACCGGCGAATAGTGATCAACGTAATCAACGCTAGTGAGCCGTCGAAGGCCCGATCCGTCGGGGCTCATGACGTAGATCTTGCTTTCCGTCATACAGCCGTACCTTCGAGACCAGTGGCCGTCCGCAAGGTCGGCGGACCGCCACTCACATTCGCTTTCGCCGGCTTGCCAAAGCGGCTTCGGCTCGTCGTCGCTGCCGTCGAACCACGGGCTCGCGAAGACGACCAGTCCTGGTAGCGGCAGGGTGTCGAGAAGGCACGTCGTTCCATCGGCCACGAGTTCACTGCTTCCGAGTGGGAAGGCGACGTGGAGGTTCTGAATCGGGCAGACCGTCGCGTCGGTGAGGTCGGCGTTAACGAACGTCGCTGGGCCGAGGTAGCCGGGACCGGGCCAATTATCCGTGAAGAACTCGCCGGCGGTGTAATCGGTCTCACCGAGGTGGGCGCCGCTGAGGTCCGCGCCGGTCAGATTGGCATTCGTGAAGTCGGCGCCGCTGAGGTGGGCGCCGCTGAGGTCGACATTTCTCAGATCGGTACCGACAAAGATCACCCCGGGGAGGAATCGTCCGCTGAGGTCCGCGCCGGCCAGATTGGCATTGGTGAAGTCGACTTGGTCGAGGTGGGCGGTGGACACGTCGGCGCCAGCGAGATCAGCACCGACGAAAGAAGCCGACGTCCACTCGCCAGCCCCCAGCGCAGCCCCGGTCAGGTCAGCGTCGCTGAAGTCGGCACCAAGCCCTCTCGCACCGGTGAGATCGGCGTCCTTCAATGTGGCGCCGGTGAAGTTCACGCTGAAGAGTATCGCGCCTGCTAAATCGGCACCTTCGAGGTCGGCACCGCTGAGGTCGACACCCTTGAAATCTGGCCCCTGGCAATCCCAGTAGCCCGTGTCGGCCGCGAAGATGCATCCGGCATCACGAAGGGTGTCAGCAACCGTTACCGGAGAAGATGTGGTTGTCGGGGCAGCCGTTTCAAGGGGGGGAGATGTGGTTGTCGGCGCAGCCAGAGAGCCGCCAGAACTGCAGGCTGCCGCCAAGACGATCGTAGCCAGAATGGGTAGGCCAGTCCAGTTCCACCAGCCAGTTGACGTGCTCTTTCCCGTAGGCCACCGTAGCCGAACCCCATACTGCCCATGGTCGGGCCGGCGACAACTACCAGCACCAGCACCACGATGCCAGCGCTCTCTGACGGTGCCAGCATCCCTGACTAGCTGCAACCTTCGATGCTGCTCGTGGAGGTCTGTAGCCCGGCTCGCATTTCGGTGATGACACCACCGGTGATGACGAACCTCAAACGAAGATGCTGCTCGTCGGCGTCGTTGGGTACGAAGTCGTGGTAGCTGCCATCGCTGATGTATGCGTGTGGTGAGACGTCCAACTGGTCGCCCAACGCGGCCTCCAAATCCGCCTGGGAGGTTCCGAGTGCCATTCCCGATGGCGTCGAAAAATTCCCACCGTCCACTATTACCGCGCCAACGATGGCTTCGAGCGGTGAGGCATCGGGGCCTAGGCCTTCGAGTTGGAGCGAGAGGCCTGTGTCCTCAATGGGCAAGACGTAGCAGTAGCCATCGGCCCACTCGAGTTGCTCCGACAGGTCATACGGAAATTCCCCGATCGCCTCGATCACCCGAGCCAACGTCATGCCTGCAGTGATCGGGCTGATTCCGTGAATCGTGAGCGGCCGGTCATTGGAGATAAGGGGTGGTTTCGGGATGGATGAGCATCCGATGGCGATGGCCTTGCCGCCATCCATGCCGAGCTCAAAAGAGAGCAGATCACGGGTTTCGAGCAATTCTGAGTCGCCATTCACCATTGGATCGACACCGTCGAGGTAGTAAACGTCGCCGATGATCTCGCCATCGAGCCAAACGATGCCTTGGGCAAGACCATCGCCTTGTGGGTCGTTGAACTCCCAGATAGCGGCGAGCAGCCGCGTTGACGGATCGTAGGCCGTGACGCGGATCTGACCATTCGGTAAATCGCTGCTGAACGAGCCAAATGCAGGAGCATCATCAGCGGTAGCGGCCCAGTCGTTCCACAGCAAGCCGAGGATCCCGTCGACGGCGTCGCAGTCGACGGTAGTAATCTCTTGAACCGGCGTCGTCGTGGGCGTTTCAGTTACCGCGGTCGTGGTTGGCGGTTCGGTTGTGACCACTGCGGTGTCGTCTTGGGTGGGCTCTGCTTGTTGGTCGTTCGCGTCCGTGGTGTCATCACCGCATTGGGCCAGGAGAAGGCCGCCCAATAACAGGACAATGATTGCGAGCAGCAAGATAATGACGGCCTGTAAGCGATTTTTGTCGAGCCGACTGCCTGGCATGGGTTGACCGGTCGGTTGCACGTCTTACTCCTTCTAGACAGCTCGGATGAATACTGGCCGACTGTAGTCGGCTGTGCCTGTGGTGTGCGAAAAGCTGAGGCGGTCGGGCTGGATTCGGTTCCATCAGGGTCGACTAAGGAGACGGGGAAGCTACACCGCATATTCTGGGCCGCGTCCGACGATCGCTCCTGAAAAGTACTTACCCGAACGACGCTTTGAGCTGGTCGGCGGCGAGACGTACTAGGGGATGACCGGCGGTGGCTGGGTTGCGGCGTAGCACGTAATTGATGCGCGGCAACTCGGGGAGTAGCGGAGGTCCAGTTGTTGCGATGTCGGACTGGGCGATCTCCGCTCGGTCTGCCACGGTCACTCCCGCCCCGCTTGTGATAGCGGCCCACACCGAGGCGCTGGACGGCAGCTCGTAGCCGACATGATGTTCTAGTCCCTCTGCGGTCAGCACCCGATCCGCGACTCGAGCAGAGAAGGAGCGGGAGCCCCACGTGATGAGCGGTATCGAGCTGAGCTCGGTGATATCGAGTCCGGGGCTATGGGCCCATACAAGGTCTTCGCTAGCGAGAACGACGTCGTCAGGGGACACGTCTTCATCCAATGCGAACGTCACCGCCAAATCGATGGCTCCATCGGCGAGCCACTCGTCGACAATGGCGGGCTGTTCGACTCTGATTCGAAGTTCAACGTCAGGATGCGTGCGGCGGAACCAGGGGGCAACGGTGTCGAGGATGGGAGCGGACCCCGCACCTTCGGTGGCGCCGATACGCACGACGTACGGCGAGTTGACGGGTTGAAACCGCCGCACGGCTGCGTCGTGGATGTCGATGATCTGACGTCCGTACGCGAGGAGCTCGTGACCGTCCTCGGTGAGGCGGAGCCGACGCCCTTCCTTTTCCAGCAGCTTGCAACCGGTTCGTTCTTGCAGCCGCTTGAGTTTCCAGGAGACAGCAGAGCGCGAGATGCAGAGTTGATCGGCAGCTGCTTCGACACTCCCGGCGTCGACCACCGTTTGCAGGGCGCGGAGTGAGTCGATATCGAACTTCATCGTTTCCTCTGACCGACCTTCGCTCTATTGGTGACAAAAGTAGCAAGTGAAGGCGATGGTTGTCACTTGACGACTCTCGTAGGCGGCCCTCAGGATGGACTGTCCACCACCTGGGGGAACGGTCGAAAACTGTGGGGTCAACCGAACAAGCGGAGCAATGGCAGCCGGTCGTCCCTATTCCTGCCGCGCCCATCTTCGTGTGGCCGCCCAAGCCGTTAGGTGTCTTGTGGTTCTTTGGTTGGAAGCAGTTCTGGCCCGGGGGTGCGATGTGGCTCGCTGCTGCCTGGCTGTGTTGGAGGTACGCAACGCCGGACCTTGCGTCGATGGAGCGTTTCGAACCGGGTTGGATCGCAACGATCTGGTTGCGAAATGCAGGCCTCATCACGCTGTTGGCGGGCGGTCTGCATTGGTGGCTGTATCGCCGTCGAGGGCAAGGGACGGTCACCAAGTTCAACGAACGATGGCCGGGGGAGAGCACACGGTTTATGTTCGGTCATCAGCTGTGGGACAACCTGTTTTGGACCTTCGTCAGCGGGGTCACGGTCTCCACCGGATTCGAAGCGGTCAGTTGGTGGATGTTCGCCAACGGGCACGCACCGTTCCGTGACTTTGCCGGAAACTGGCTGTACCTGATCGTGCTCACGGTGTTCGCGTTCGTGTGGGGGAACCTCCATTTTTCCCTGACCCACCGGTTACTCCATGTCGGCAAGCTCTATGACTGGGCCCATGCGGTGCATCACCGCAACTCCAACCCAGGGCCGTGGTCGGGGATCTCGATGCATCCCATCGAGCACGAGGTGTACATGAGTTCGCCGGTGCTGTTGTGGTTCATCCCCAGCCATCCGGTCCTGGTGCTGACTTTGCTGTTCTTGAATCTATTGTCGCCGGCGCTCACCCATGCCGGGTTCGAGCGGGTCTGGTTGGGCCATGTCGAACGTGGGCGCCCGTCGTTTCTTTCGGGCGACTACTTCCACCAGCTCCACCATCGGTACTTCGACTGCAACTACGGCAACACCCTGACCCCGATCGATCAGCTGCTCGGCACGTATCACGACGGGACTCCCGAAGCGCACGCGGTAATGCGTGAACGCCAGCGCACAGGTCGAACATGAACGCACGGCACACGTCCTATAGGAGGAACACATCATGAGCATTCCGGTATCCCGGCGGCTCGACTTCACTGAAATTCCGGTCATCGACATGGCGGAGCTTGTTGCCGGCGACGACGATCAGGCGACGATCGACGCCGTCGGCACAGCCTGCCGAGACGTCGGCTTCCTCTACATCCAAAATCACGGCGTCCCGCAGCATCTGATCGATGACTTCCTTGTCGCTTCTCGCGAGTTTTTCGCCCGCCCGATGGACCACAAGATGGAGAGCGTTCTGAGCGACCGAATGCGCGGGTATTTGCCGCTGCGTTACCGGTCCTATGAAGGTGAAGAGACTGCGGCAACCAGCAATCAACAGGGGTATTGGATGGGCGTGGACCGCCCGTTCAACCCACAAAACAAGTTGGATGGCCCCAACGTTTGGCCAGAAGAAGGCGAGGCGTTGCGCAGTGCTATGGAGGCCTACTACGAAGCTGTGCACGTCCTTGCCGGCGTGCTACAACGCGCCCTTTCTCTGGCACTCGGCCAGGAGTCCGACTTTCTTGCGAATCTGCACAACCCGGCGCAGTCGCTGCTGAAGGTCAACCACTATCCACCGCAAACCGACCCGACGACCGTCAGCAATATTGGCGTCGTGCCCCATTCAGACGAAGGTGCGTTCACCATTCTTTGGCAGGATGAGAACGGCGGTCTCGAGATCGAAAGCAAGAGTGGCGAATGGGTAGAAGCGCCGCCGATCCCGGGCACGATGGTCGTCAACTTGGGCAATGCGATGCAGATCTGGACGAATGGTGAGTTCTCATCGACGCCACACCGTGTGATCAATCGCTCGGGTGCCGATCGCTACTCGATTCCCTTCTTCTCCTATGCCCGATGGGATGCTCCGATCACGCCGTTGTTGAATGATGCGGTGGAGGATCTTGGTGCCGACATCTGCGAGGTGTACCAACTCAAGGCGTGGCGCCGGATCTTCCCGATCGCCAACATTCTTGAACCGGCATAAGAACTGTTGATGCCAGGACACGACAACACCCATGTAGCGATGACGAATGGACGATGAATGAAGGTCGGAGGTTCAAATCCTCTCAGCCCGACCATATTGACTGGGGCCCGCATGTCGGGCCCCGGACCCCTGAGAATCCCTGCTAC
>JAACCU010000321.1 GCA_009937405.1 Actinomycetota bacterium | reverse complement strand
CCAACCACGAGGACCTCGAGGGCGCTTACCGGCTGGCGGGCCTCGGCTGAACGCTCACCGTTTCGCTATCAGGTGGCACTCGTGGCGGTTGTTGGAGCGCCATTCTTCTGAGTGGTGGATGACGTCAAGGGGGCTGATGAGACCCAGGATCTCGCTCGTCTCCAGGAGAAAGCGACGGCCGGGCTTCTCGCTGCGTTCGAGGTTGGTGACGGTGGCGATGACGATGGCGAGGATGCCTCCGGGAGCCAGTTCGGCGACGAGAGCGGGGAAGAGGGCGCGGTTGAGATAGTTGGCGACGGTGATGGCGTCCCACAGCCCAAGGGGTACTGGGTCGGTGTCGAGGTCGACCTCGATGGTGGAGATGATGACGTCTTCTGACAATGCCCGTTGGCGGGCCTGGATCAGGCCGACGTCGCTCACGTCGCAAACGGTGACATCGAGTCCGAGGCGGGCGAACGTCAACGAGTTTGTTGACCCACCACCGGCGATGTCGAGCAGGCGGCCCGATGGCGGTAGATGCGGCCCGACGAGCTCAACAAGTTGTGAGCCATGGCTGGTGCCGGAGCCTCGCTCCGCCCACTTGTCGTTCCAACGATCGCGATCGCTGGCACCCACGGCTAGCCCTCGACCGTTTCGGGCTCAGGTTCGAGCTCAGCCTTGACCGTGATCTCCGTCGAGTCGACGGCGACACCGGGGGAGACCGCGGCGACCATGCCTGCCGCTTTCACGTCATCGATGACGAGATCGAGCAGTGTGAGCTGCGCCGCAGATGCCGAGAACGTGGCCGAGACAACCGGTGTTCGCAGCTTTCGCTTCGCCTCGCTTTTGACCCGGCGAACAACTGACAGCGCGTCGGCGGCAACATCCGCGGCATCGCCGCGGACATCTCCAGCGGTGGTTCGAATAGCAGTGGCCTCAGGCCACTCCGATGTGTGGACCGACCCGTCCTGCCACCAGTTCCAGCACTCCTCGGTGACGAAGGGCAGGAACGGGGCGAACAGTCGATGCAGCGTCGACAGCGCCATCCGCAACGAGTGATGCGCAGACGCAGCCCGCTCATCGCCGTACTCGCCGTAGGAGCGGGCCTTGACCAGCTCCATGTGATTGTCGGTGAACCACCAGAAGAACGCTTCGGTCCGTTCCAGAGCACGGGCGTAATCGAAGGCATCGAATGCTCGAGTGGCCTCGTCGACGAGGTCGGCCAACTTGGCCAGCATCGACTGGTCGAGCGTCTCGGTGACCCTTGAAGGGTCGGCTCCGGTCAGCCCATCACCGAATCCCAAGACGAACTTGGATGCGTTGAGCAGCTTGATCGAGAGACGACGGCCGATCTTCATCTGACCTTCGTCAAACGCGGTGTCGGTGCCGGGTCGGCCCGATGAGGCCCAGTAGCGCACGGCGTCAGAGCCGTATTGCTCAAGCAGTTCGGTCGGGACAACAACGTTGCCCTTCGACTTCGACATCTTCTTGCGGTCGGGGTCGAGGATCCAGCCCGACAACGAGGCATTTCGCCACGGGACGGTGTCGGCATCGAAATGCGCTCGAACGACGGTGGAAAACAGCCAGGTGCGGATGATGTCGTGAGCCTGGGGTCGAACGTCCATCGGGAACGTGGCCGCGTACAGCGCAGGGTCGGTGCGCCAGCCACAGGCAATTTGTGGCGACAGAGACGATGTCGCCCACGTGTCCATGATGTCGGGTTCGCCCATGAAGCCACCGGCGGCGCCACGCTGGTCGGCCGAGTAGCCGGCGGGAACATCGGTCGACGGGTCCATTGGAAGCTGATCCTCAGAGGGGACCAGTGGGTTGTCCCACATCGGCTCACCTTCGGTATCGAGCCGATACCAGAGCGGGATCGGGACGCCGAAGAAGCGCTGGCGCGAGATGAGCCAGTCGCCGTTCAGTCCCTCGATCCAGGAGGCGAAGCGGGACTGCATATAGGCGGGAACCCAGTTGATCTCGTCACCTCGAGCGACCAAGGCTTCTCTCAGGTCGGTGTCGCGGCCGCCGTTGCGGATGTACCACTGGCGGGAGCTCACGATCTCAAGGGGCTTGTCGCGCTTCTCGAAGAACTTGACCGGATGGGTGATCTTGCGAGGCTCACCCTCCATCTCGCTGGTTTCGGTGAAGATCTTGACGATCTCTTCTTGCGCCTGAGCGACCTTCTTGCCAGCGAGACGCTGGTACGCCTCGTCGGCTACAGCCCCGTCGATCCATTCGGGCGTCTCAGCGGCAAAGCGACCGTCACGCCCGATAACTGTGCGAACCGGCAGTTGGAGTTCGCGCCACCAGGTGACGTCGGTGGTGTCACCGAACGTGCAGATCATGGCGATACCGGTGCCCTTCTCAGGGTCGGCGAGTTTGTGGGCCAGAACGGGGACTTCGACGCCAAAGACCGGCGAAACGACCGTCGCGGTGTCGAAGTAGGGCTGGTAGCGCTCGTCGTCAGGATGGGCGACGAGGGCAACGCACGATGGGACGAGTTCTGGGCGAGTGGTGTCGATCCAGAGGTCGGGGCGACCTTCGGTGCCGGCAAAACGGAGCTTGTGATATGCCCCGGGCAGTTCCTTGTCTTCCAGTTCAGCT
>JAACCU010000320.1 GCA_009937405.1 Actinomycetota bacterium | reverse complement strand
GGCCATGATGGGGGGTGTGATTGATCTTCGTTCCGACACCGTTACCCGACCTACCGAGGCCATGCGAGCCGCGATGGCCAGCGCTGAGGTGGGCGACGACGTCTTTGGCGACGACCCGAGCGTCAATCTGCTGCAGGACACTGTGGCGGAACGACTCGGCAAGGAAGCGGCGCTGTTCGTCAGCAGCGGCACCCAGTCGAACCTTGTCGCACTACTCGCCCACTGCCAGCGCGGTGACGAGTACATCGCCGGCGACATGGCCCACGCGTACCGTTGGGAAGGTGGTGGCGGCGCCGTCTTCGGCGGCATCCAACCCCAGCCCGTGCCGATGCACGCCGACGGACTCCCCGACCCTGACACCATCGACTCGTCGGTGAAGCCCGACGACCATCACTTCGCCCGGACAAAGCTCCTCTGCCTTGAAAACACGAAAGATGGCCACGTCCAGTCCGTCGACCGCATGCGGGAAGCCACGCTGGTTGGCCGCAAACACAATCTGTCAATCCATCTCGACGGTGCCCGTATGTGGAATGGCGTCGTAGACCTCGGCATCTCGGCCCAAGACTTCACTTCTGAGTTCGACACCGTGTCCATGTGTCTCTCAAAGGGGCTCGGCGCACCGGTCGGTTCGGTGCTGAGTGGACCCGCGGACATCATCCATGAAGCACACAAGTGGCGCAAAATGAGCGGTGGCGCGATGCGTCAAGCCGGCGTCCTGGCCGCCGCCGGGCTTCATGCCCTCGACAACCATGTCGACCGACTTGCCGACGACCACGCCAACGCTGCTCGCCTTGCCGAGGGGCTGGGCAACATCGATGGCATCACCGTCGTCGACCAGGCCACCAACATGGTATTCATCGAGGTCGACGGCGACGAGCCAGCCCTGCAGGATCAGCTGCTCGAGCGGGGCATCCGCACAGTTATCACGCCAACACCGCGCCGATCGCTCGCCCGCCTCGTCTGCCATCTTGATGTAAGCAAAGACGACGTGGAGACGTCGATCAACGCATTCGCTGAACTCGCCGCCACCTAGCTCTCCATCAGGCGATTCTCGGCTCGCGTCGAGATGTTGTCGCGAAGAGCGACCGCTCCGACTCAGATGAGTTGCCGGGTACTCATCTCTCGTAGACGTCAGGGTTCACGACATTGACCGGTCGTGTACCGGCAAGAACTTGACGGGCGTTTTCAATCGCGCCGCGATACATGCGCTTGCGGCCTTTGTCGGTCGCCGACGCAATGTGGGGTGTGACCACGACGTTGTCGCGGTTGAGCAACGTGTGATCAGGGTCGAGTGGCTCCGGCGCGGTGACGTCGAGTCCGGCGGCATAGACCTTGCCCGAATCCAGTGCGCCGATGAGGGCCTGGGTGTCGATCACCCCGCCCCTGGATGCGTTAACGATGACGACACCGTGCTGCATCGCCTCGAACGCAGCGGCATCAAGCATGTTGTGCGTCTCGTCGGTGAGCGGTGTGTGCATGGTGATCACACGACTCTCGGTCAGGATCGTTTCCATGTCGACCTGTTCGTGTTCGGCAACCTCCACGTAGGGGTCGCAGACGATCACTCGCATATCCATGGCTGCTGCAATTCGAGCGACACGGCTTCCGATACGCCCGTAGCCAACAACGCCGATCGTTGCCCCGGAAAGCTCGATCCCTTCGTTTGCGGCGTAGTAATCGATCCGGCCCTGACGGAGACGAGCGACGTTGTTGGCGGTGAATTTGGTGGCCGCCATGAGCAGACTCAGTGTGTGCTCGGCGGTGGAGATCGATGGAGCGTCTGGCGTGTTGCAGACAACTACGCCTTGCGCAGCGGCGGCAGCCAGATCCACCGTGTCGTAGCCAATCCCGCTCCGAGAAATGACCTCAAGCACCGTGCCCTCAGCGATACGTTCGGGCCCCCACAGCGATGAACCTGCGATCGCCGCTCGACACGTCGGGAGTTCGGCGGGGTCCGGTCCATAGACATCCCAGTCGGGGCCGAAGAGTTCATCGAACCCCGGCGGCAACGGGCGGTCGATATAAATACGCTCAGCCAAGGAAAGCTCCTTCAGATGCAACCATCGGGCATCGTTCGTCGGTGGACACGCCCTCCCACTCGTCTCGTATCCAGTGGCAAGCAGAATCATCGTAGAACGCATGGAGCGTTGGCCACCAGACCCAGCGAAAGGTTGAGCTCGAGCATCGGGTGGCTCTGCACGTCGGTGCACGGGAGTTTGAACGCTCAGGCCCCGTCCTGGGTGTCGACTACACCCGGTCGCATGAGCGAGGCGCCTAGTCTGCCTTTCCATGCTGCTGGGGTTCGATGTCGGGGGAACCAACACCCGCCTATTGCTGATTGATCCACGTACAGGCGAGGTGCGTGACCGTGATCGTGAGTCGAGCGCCGGCCCAGGGCCTGTTCTGCTCGAAACATTGATCCGGATGATTGAGCGCATGCAGACGCTTCACGGTGGAGAGATCTCGGCAATCGGCCTCGGCGTCGCCGGCCTCGCCCACCGATCCGGCGTCATCCATTACTCGCCCAACCTGCCCGAACTCGTCGAGTATCCCCTCGGCAGTGAGCTAGCTGTTGCCACAAATGCCCCCGTGCAGGTCATGAACGACGCCACAGCGGCTGCATGGGCCGAAGCCAAGCACGGCGGTGGACGCGGCAGCGACGATTTCATTCTTGCCTCCCTGGGTACCGGCATCGGTACGGGTTTCGTGTCCGGCGGTCACCTCATCCACGGGCACAACGGGTTTGAGGGGGAAACCGGACACATGGTCGTCGACGCCAACGGCCCCATGCACCACACCGGGCAACAAGGCCCATGGGAGTACTACGCGTCCGGCTCGGCACTCGGACTGATCCGCCGGTCGCAGGCTGCAGCCGGGCTCTTCCCGGCGGCACTTTCGCTCGCCGGGTCGGTGACCGCCATCAATGGGTTCACCGTCACCGAGGCTCTGGCACGCGGCGATAAGGAGGCGCAGCGAATCTTCGACGGATTCTGCCGCCAGGTCGCCCAAGGTTTGGCCAACCTGGTGATGATCTTTGACCCAGAACGGATTCTGCTCGGCGGCGGTCTCACCGATATCGGCGAGCCGTTACGGGCGGGCGTGCAGTCATGGCTCGAGCGCCTCACGCTTGGCTCCGCCCACCGCCCATCCATCGAGGTCGTCATGGCCGAGCTCGGCGATGACGCCGGCGCCCTCGGCGCCGCGCTCTGGGCCCACGAGTCAGTCGAGTAAGGCGCCAGCCATCGCTCTAATGGCGGATTTCAACCACCAGGATCGATAACGCCGCCACGGCGATCACAACGCCTCCGACAACACCCAGCGTCTCGAAGCCGCCCGCGCCAACGAGTAGACCGCCGAGTAACGGACCCGCGGAACGTCCAGCAGCCATCGCCGCCTGGGCGTCGCCGGCCCGCTCAGCGGGATGCCGGGATCGCTCGGCGAGCAAGGCATAGATGCCCGGAATCGACGTCCAGAAACAGAATCCCCAAGAGACAATGACAACCCAAAAAAGCACAGGCTGGTCCATGAATCCGAGCAGCACCGCAAACAGGGCAGGAAGCAACATCCACGCGCCCGCCAAGGGTCGTCTCCCCCGCCACCGCGCCGACGGGATCCCGGCTGCGGCATTGGCCGAAAAAACGAGCGAGATCATGAACGGATCCATCCCGTACTGCTCAACACCCATCGCACCTACATAGACGAAGACCGCGGAGCCGCCAAGCATCACGATGCCCAACGCCGCAATGAGCACAAACGCTTGCGGTACGGCGCGACTTCGACTGGCATCCTTCGGCGGCGGTAACACAAAGTGTGGAATGGAAATAAGGGGCACGAGTGCGAGTCCCGCCAGTAGCCAGAAGACGGCCTGAACATCTGCCCATTCCAGGACCGCGCCGAGCAGTGGGGCCGCCGCTACACCGGTTAGCGGACCAATCACCGCAATGTCACCGGTCCTGTCCGCATCTCCGAACACCTGCGAATACGCAAGCCAGGTAAGAATGCCAAGCGCCAGCCCAGCGACGCCGCGAGCACCCACGAACGTCCAGAACGACTGCACTTCGGCGCTGGCCACATTCGCCGCCACAAGCATGAGCAGCGACAACACAAATAACCGTCGACTGGGGTCGACGAGTCTGCCCGCGCTCCATGAGCCGACCACGAACGCCGCGAGTTGGACGGCCGAGAACACACCAGCACGGCCTATCCCGATCTCGAACCGGGCGGCGATCGAGGGAAGAATCAACGGGGTCGCAACGAACGTGGTGGTGGCGACTGCGGTCGCCAGAACTAGCCCCGTCTCAACCGAACTTCGCAGCGTCGTAAGGAGTCGAAACGGCGCGAACATCGCCCGACCATATATCGCTCACAGTCGGCGAGCGCGTTCCACCCAGTCTCGAAGACAAGTCCGTGGTCGTAGACCTCGGCGAGTCCGACACGATTCGAAATCAATCGTGTGAGGGACAACCCTCCTTGCGATTACGACGCTGCCCGCAGGCGTCGCCGCGATCAGGCGCCAGGCTTGAAGACCATCAGGTAGAGGGCCACGACCAGGAGTCCGGTCATCACTTGACCGCCGAGCACGACCTTCTTCGCGGCGCCGGCCTCCCCGTCGGCCACAGCCTTTTCTCCTGGGAGAATCAGCGCGTGCAGGACACCGTTCATGGCGATCCAGACAACCACGGCAGCCATCAGCCAACCGTCCTTCACCTCGAACACGAGATCGTCACCACTCTTGGACATCCCCGACACTCCAAAGCCGAGAAGACCACCCAACGCGAGGGCCGATCCATGGACCTTCATCGAGTGCCGCGAACCACCGAAGGGGCCGGCGAAGATCGGTGAGAAAGCCACCAGCATCGCAAGGATATGAATCAGTAGAACGATGTTGTAGGGCGTGTCGTAGATATCAGCAAGCAGCATGGAGGGCATCATATCCGGCCAGACATGACCGACGGCCGAATCGGTCCTAGGCTGAACAGATGCCTGAGTATCGGTCCCGCACAACCACCCAAGGTCGCAATATGGCCGGAGCGCGAGCGCTCTGGCGCGCGACCGGGATGACCGATGACGACTTCGAGAAGCCGATCATTGCCATCTCCAACTCGTTCACCCAATTCGTACCCGGCCACGTACATCTGAAGGACCTCGGCCAGCTTGTGGCCCGTGAGATCGAAGCGGCCGGCGGCATCGCCAAGGAGTTCAACACCATCGCCGTCGACGACGGCATCGCCATGGGCCACGACGGCATGCTTTACAGCCTTCCATCACGCGATCTGATCGCCGACAGCGTCGAATACATGGTGAACGCCCATTGCGCCGACGCCATCGTCTGCATTTCCAACTGCGACAAGATCACGCCCGGCATGATGATGGCGGCGATGCGTCTCAACATCCCCACCATCTTTGTGACCGGTGGTCCAATGGAGGCTGGCAAGACTCGTCTGGCGGGCGTCGAAGTGAAGCTCGACCTGATCGACCCGATGATCAAGGCCGGTGACACCTCCGTCAGTGACGAAGACGTACTTCAAATGGAGCGGTCGGCTTGCCCGACCTGCGGTTCTTGCTCAGGCATGTTCACCGCCAACTCGATGAACTGCCTCACCGAGGCACTCGGGCTTTCGCTGCCCGGCAACGGCACTGTCGTCGCCACCCACAGCGACCGCGAACGGCTCTTCCTTGAGGCTGGTCGTCGCATCGTCGACATCGCCCGCAAGCATTACGAGGAAGACGACTACTCGGTTCTTCCCCGTTCGATCTGTAGCAAAGGGGCCTTCGAAAACGCGATGACTCTCGACATCGCCATGGGCGGCTCTACCAATACTGTCCTACACATCCTGGCCACAGCCCATGAGGCCAAGGTTGACTTCACCATGGATGACATCGACCGCTTGAGCCGCACCACTCCTGCCATTTGCAAGGTGGCGCCATCCACCAGCGAGTACCACGTTGAAGACGTTCATCGTGCCGGCGGCATCATGGCGATCCTCGGCGAACTCGATCGAGGCGGGCTGCTCGACACCTCGCTACCGACCGTTCACAGCGAAACCATGGCCGATGCGCTTGACCAGTGGGACATCATGCGCGACCCCTCTGAGGAAGTCGCCGAGTTTTTCCGCGCCGGGCCCGCCGGCATCCCCACGCAGACCGCCTTCAGCCAGAGCACCCGCTGGGATTCCCTCGACACCGACCGCGTCGACGGTTGCATTCGTACCTGCGAGAAGCCCTACTTTAAGGACGGCGGTCTTGCGGTCCTGTACGGCAACATCGCCAAGGACGGCTGCATCGTAAAGACGGCGGGCGTCGACCCCTCGATCTTCACCTTTTCTGGTCCTGCGCGAGTGTTCGAGAGCCAGGATTCGGCCTGCGAGGGAATCCTCGACGAGTCCCAGATCGAAACCGGCGACGTGGTCATCATCCGTTATGAGGGCCCCAAGGGTGGCCCCGGAATGCAAGAAATGTTGTATCCCACCAGCTACATCAAGAGCCGTGGGCTCGGCAAGGAATGCGCTCTGATCACTGACGGGCGATTCTCCGGTGGCACCAGCGGCCTTTGCATTGGCCACGCCTCGCCCGAGGCCGCCGAAGGAGGCGCCATCGCTCTGATCGAAGATGGCGACATCATCGACATTGACATCCCCAACCGGACTATTGGATTACGCATCTCCGACGATGAACTCGCGGCGCGACGGGCGGCCATGGATGCCAAAGGCGCAGATGCCTGGCAGCCGGCCGAGCACCGCACCCGCAAGGTCAGCGACGCGTTAAAAGCCTATGCGGCCATGACAACATCGGCAGACAAGGGGGCCGTGCGCGACGTCGGACAGCTCTACCGGTGACCAACAGCTCTCGCTCCGCAATCCGTGGCCCTGAAGCCGTACAACGCTCTTTGATTGATGCCGCACTCCAACTCATGTCGCTGCGTTCACCGCGCCAGATCTCAGGGCGTGAGCTCGCCAAGACCGCCGGGGTCAACTACGGCTTGATCCATCACTATTTTGGCTCAAAGGATGCAGTGTTCGCCGCCGCCGTCGCTGAGTCGACCGAAGAGATGGCGTTGCGATGGGAAGTCGCCGGTCTCCTTCCGCTCAATACGACGGATGAAGCTAGGACCTATCGCACATTCTCAAAGCTCGAACTTGACAGTGACGACTCTCCAGTCACCGACTTGCTCCAACGCATCGTTGCCGGCCAGGCCCAGGCCCAAGATCGTGAGACCACCGACCAGGATCTCCTTGCTGAAGTGGCGCTATGCGCTGCGCTTCAGTTTGGGTGGGGCGCCTTTGAGCCAGAGATCGCCAACGGGCTCGCCGCTTACGACATCGATCTCCACGAACTTCGCGATCGCGTGTCGAAACTCTCGATGCGTTTCAGCACCGGGCCTAGTGCGTGAACCACGACTTCGGCGCTACGGCGTCGGGTTTCGCATACCAAACCATTCCCACAACACGTCGTCCCAATTCTCCGCCGCCACCGGGGTCTCGGTAAGCGCACCGTGACGGACGAGTTTGAGCCGGTCGGCGAGCAGCGTCACACGGTCGGGGCCCCCATCGAGAAGCCGCGTAGCGAACGGCTGTTGCAGCCAATGCCCTGTCTCGTCGGGCGATAGCCGCTCACTCACCCCGTCAAAATCTGCCTGCTGATGGGCGACCCGCTTGAAGCGGTATCGAGCGGCCGGCACGCCGTCGTCATGCTCGGTCAGCGTCAACCCTTGGGGACTGTTCAGGAACTCGAACGTGCCTGTGCCTCCGTCTTGCGCTCCTGCCTGATTCAACGCAAGCGGCCTGATGAACGACTCGCCGAAGCCGACATCGACGAGGTACGACTGGTCGACGTCGACCTCGATGCAGAGGTGATCGATCAGGCGATTGGGACCGCCAAGCAGCACCGCGGCACCGAGGCGCCGGACAGAAAAATCTAGTTGATCGAGCAACCAGGCAAAGGCCCCGTTGTTTTCGAAGCACCAGCCGCCCCGATTGCCTTCGACAATTTTCGTGGTTGACCATTCGGCGTCAGTACGAACTCCGACACGATGAAATACGTTCAAGTTTTCAAAAGGAACCGCGGTCAGATGGGCTCGCTGGAGTCGCTCGAGTGTGGCGAGGTCATTGGTTACCGGACCCTCAAAGCCGATCCGAGCGAGGTAGTCCTCGACAGAGATCACCGAACTGCTCCGTGCGCGAAGCCGATCGAGCGGCCACACTCATGGCCATGAAGTTTGCGGCCCGAACAACCGAACTCATTGATTCGCCTATCGGCGCTGCCTTTGCCATGCTCGATCATCGGGTGAACGACCGTCCTCTGCTCGACCTGTCACAAGCGGCGCCCGGGTATTCTCCCGCGCCCATAGTCCTCGACCGTATCGCCGAAGCCGCCCGCGAGTCCGACACGTCTCGATACCCGCCGGCTGCGGGATTAGTGGAACTACGCCAAGAGTTCGCCACAGATCTGCGCCGCAGCTATGCGGCAAGCGACATCACCGCCGCCGACGTGACGATCACCGCCGGCTGCAACCAAGCCTTCTGTGCGACGGTCAACGCTCTGGCCGGGCCTGGCGACTCCATCGTTCTTGCCACGCCTTTCTACTTCAACCATGAGATGTGGCTTCAGGCTGAAGGCATCGAGGTCCGCTATCTGGGGTGCACCACAGAGCTCCACCCAGACCTCGAAGAGGCCGCCACCCTGATCGACGACACCACCCGCGCCATCATGCTTGTATCACCGGGAAATCCAACCGGCGTAACCCTCCCGGTCGAGGTGATCGCCGACTTTGTCGAACTCGCCGCACGACGCAACATTGCCCTGATCCTCGACGAGACCTACCGCACCTTCCGGCCGACCGAGGCGCCCGCCCATGACGGGTTTGACAATCCGGCCTGGCGCACCACATTGATCACTCTTCATTCCTTTTCCAAGGACCTCGCCATCCCCGGCTATCGAGTCGGCGCGATTGTGAGCGGTGCAGACCATCAGCGCGAAGCCCTCAAAATTCTTGACTGTGTAGCGATCGGTGCACCACGAATTGGACAAGAAGCGGTGATAACCGGCCTCCGACACGCGCGCGGTTGGCGACGCGAGCAAGCGCAGCGCATCGCCCGCCTTCAAGACCATTTCGTCGCGACGATGGCGTCGGCCCCAGGCGGCTTTGAGCTTGTGACAAGCGGGGCCTACTTCGGCTGGGTTCGGTCCAACGATCAGCGCTCCACGGATGAAACCGTCCGGAGGTTGATCGTCGAACTCGACACTCTTGTCATTCCCGGCACCGCGTTCACGACAACCGACGAAGGCATGCTCCGGTTCAGCTTTGCCAACCTAACTCCAGCGGAGATCGACGAACTCGGTCTTCGACTCGCGACATACTGAACGTATGCACCTCACTACAGTGATCCTCGACGGCTCCACTAGCGCAGGCCGGGTGGAAGGCGACGAGGTCGTGCTTCTCGATGCGCCAGATGTCGGTGCTGTGTTTGCCCGTGGCGGCGCTGTCGAAGCCGGAGGGTCCATCTTGTTCGCCGATGCTCGCCTCGCACCGATGGTGACCGCGCCCGACAAGATCGTGTGCGTCGGGGTCAACTATTTCGATCACATTGCTGAGATGGGCCGAGACAAACCCGCCGCGCCGACCTACTTCGCAAAATACCGCTCGGCCCTCATCGGTGCACGCGACGACATTGCTCTCCCCTCCCCAGATATCTCCACCCATATCGACTGGGAAGCCGAACTGGCCATCGTGATCGGGTCGACCGTGCGCGACGCCTCCGCAGACGAAGCGCTCGCCGCCATCGGCGGCTACACCGTTTTGAACGATGTCTCTGTGCGCGACTACCAGCGCCGCACTACCCAGTTCCTCGCCGGTAAAACCTTTGAGGGCATGACCCCGCTCGGGCCGGTCGTCGTCACTCGCGATGAGCTGGGAGACGGATCGGGTCTCGCCATCAGCACAACAATCGATGGCGCGGTGAAACAGTCGTCCAGCACCTCTGAGCTCTGCTTCAACTGCATCGACATCGTGCAGGACCTGAGCCGCATCATCACGCTCGAACCGGGCGACGTGATCGCCACGGGGACACCGGGCGGTGTTGGCGCGGCCCGCACGCCTCCAGAGTGGATGGCCAACGGTACAGTAGTGCGGTGCTCGATCGAGGGGATCGGCGAGACCGTCAACCGTTGTCGACTGCCGGGCTGATCCGCCGCCGAATCTCGGCCACAACCTGCACCGGAGTGAGACCATCGGTGTCCACCTGCTCGAACCTGCGATAGTGCGCCGCTCGCTCGGCCAGTAGCCGGACAACATTCGCCTCCGCATCGGGACCGGCCAGAAGTGGGCGCACCACGCCCGACGGATCAGCCAACACTCGGGCAACGATCACGTCCGCCGCCGCGGCGAGGCAGAACAACTGATCGCCCGCCAGCGCCTCAACAACATCGTCCTGCAGGAGCATCCCGCCACCAGTGGCAACGACCAGTCCTGGTCGCGCCGCGAGTTCACGAGCCAGGTCGCGCTCGATTGAGCGGAAGTGGGCCTCCCCGTGGTCGGCGAAGATTTCGGCAATCGGTCCATGACGAGACACGATCACATCATCAGTGTCGACAAAGTCGCGACCGAGTTCGATGGCGAGGATTCGACCGACGGTGCTCTTTCCGGT
>JAACCU010000319.1 GCA_009937405.1 Actinomycetota bacterium | reverse complement strand
GGAAGCAAGGTCCTAGGGGGCAAGGTCCTAGGGGGCAAGGTCCTAGGGGGCAAGGTCCTAGGGGGCAAGGCGATCGATGGTCCAGTCGTCGCCATTGCGTCGGTACCGAACTCGATCGTGAAGGCGGCTCGGACGACCCTGCCAAAACTCGATCTCTTGATGAGCTACGAGATAGCCACCCCAGTGCGGGGGACGAGGCACCTCATCGGGGAATCGGTGTTCGACCTCAGCCACGATGGCTTCGGGCGACTCCCGACTAGAGAGGATGCTCGACTGCTCACTGGCCCAGGCCCCGATCTGGCTACCACGGGGTCGGGTGGCGAAGTAGGCGTCAGACTCGGCATCAGGCAGATGCTCAACTTCGCCAACAACGCGAACCTGCCGCTCTAGATCGTGCCAAACAAAGCTGAGACTGGCCCGCTTGGTGGCGTCGAGGGCACGACCTTTATCACTCAAGCGGTTGGTGAAGAAGGCGAAGCCCCGGTCGTCGAGGCCGCGCAGCAGCACTGCCCGGGTAGCCGGCCATCCGTCGGCATCGGTCGTGCCCACCACCATGAGCCCCGGATCACGCGGTCCCGTGGCGGCCCACGCATCCATCCACTCCCGGAACTGCACGATCGGATCTGGATCAACGTCGCCGATATCGAGGCCTGCTTGTTCATACTGATGACGGATCATGCTCAGGTCCATGGCCAGACTCTACGGTGCGGGGGTGAACAGAGCCGCCCTATATGTCGCCGTAGGCGGGGTTGTTGGCTCGTTGGCTCGCTGGGGCGTACTAAGTGCCATGGATCGGCCGACCGTCACGTTGCTGGTCGTGAACACCGCCGGCTCAGCCCTTCTTGGGCTAGTCGTTGTTCGCTGGCCGCGCCCCGATGAGCCAGAGCGGCTTGCGCTTGGTGTCGGGTTCTGTGGCGGTCTCACCACCTTCGCGTCGTTTGCGCTCGATGTGGCGTGGCGCCTTGACCACTCCGACATTGGCGGAGCCACCGCCTTGACTGTCGGCTCGTTTGCGCTGGCCATCCCCGCCCACCTAATTGCCCGACGTAGCGCTGAACGCTCGGAGATCTCGACATGACGGCCTTGGCCTTGTGTGCCCTGGCCGCCGGTGGCGCCATGGTGCGATGGCGCGCCGGAGTTGTGCTTCCTCGACCACTCGCCACATTGCTCGTCAACATCATCGGAGCGTTCGTGCTTGCCGCACTCGTGGACTCCCAAGGGGGGAGCGATGTGGCCGTCGGCGTGGGTGGAATCGGGGCCCTCACCACCTTCTCGACAGTGGTAGATGACCTGGGTGAGCTCTGGGCTATCCGTCGCTCTCGCGCCGTCGCCTACGGGGCAGCAACCATCGTGCTCGGGGTCGGGGCAGCGTGGCTCGGTCTTCAGATCAGCTGAGGCGAGACGCCACGCACCACAAGCCCGTTCCCGCGCGGCCCGCAGCAGCCGTCCATTTGCCCGGCAAGGCCTCGACCACCTCCTCTGGCATGAGGTGAATCGGCGTCCGTTCAGCACTGGTGTTGACCCAGACCAGTTGACCGTGGTGTGTGAGTACGCGGTCAAGCTCTCCCGGGAACAGCAACATATTCACCAGCACCAAGGTGTCAGCCGAGTCGGTTCGCAGCGGGAGAGCCGCCGAGTCACCCTGAACGCGAGCGCCGGCGATGCCTGACGCATGAAGAAGCATCTGTAGCGACAGGTCGAGGGCAACAACGTCGTCAAAACGCTCGGCGAGTTGGCGGGTACCCATGCCTGATCCGGATCCGAGTTCGACGACCCGGCCGCCCCGTACACCACCGCGGGTAAGAGCATCGGTGATGGATGCTCGACGTTCGACGCTGTCGTGGTTTGCGGTCCAGTCTGCGGCCATGGAATCGAAGAGTTCGGCGACCTTACGGCGCCGTTCCTCGTCCCATCCTCCATCGACGGCCACCTGCTTGGTGACCTTGCGCATCGGGTGCTCGGCGCCTTCACGGGGGTCGGGACGGGTTGCCCCGGGGGCGTCGTCGAGCCAAGCGACCCTGCCCACCATCAGGAAGGACAGGGAATTTCCGTCATGCCGTTGAGATAGGGGAGAAGAACCTCAGGCATCTTGATTGATCCGTTCGCCTGGCGGTAGGTCTCGACAATGCCCGCCCAAACACGGGGAACAGCGAGTCCCGATCCGTTGAGCGAATGCACGAACCGAGTGCCCTTTTGGCCTTCAGGGCGGTATCGGATATTGGCGCGGCGGGCCTGATAATCGGTGCACCATGAGACCGACGAAACCTCGAGCCAACGGTCGGCGCCAGGGGCGAAGATTTCGATGTCGTAGGTGCGGGCGCCGGCACCGCTGATGTCGCCACAGGCAAGGTCAAGCACCCGGTGGGCGAGACCAAGATCACGAATGGCGCTCTCGGCGCGACCAAGGATCTCCATGTGCATGTCCTGGGCCTGATCGGGGGTACAAAACGAATAGAGCTCGACCTTGTCAAACTCGTGGACCCGAAGTAGGCCGCGGGTGTCGCGGCCTGCCGAACCGGCTTCGCGGCGATAACAGGAAGTGTGCGCCATCAGGCGCATGGGAAGCTCAGCTTCATCGAGGATTTCTCCGGCCACCATCGATGTGAGCGGGACCTCGGCGGTGGGGATCGCCCAGAGATCGTCACGCTCAAGGTGATAGGCGTCGTCGGCGAACTTCGGCAGGTGACCCGTCCCGATCATCGTTTCGGTCTTCACCATGGTCGGAGGACGAACTTCTTCGAATGCGTCACGGTTGCGGTCGAGCCCGTACGAAATCAGGGCGCGCAGCAGATGTGCACCATGGCCGCGATACATGGCGAACATTGATCCCGACATCCGAACGGCCCGGTCGACGTCGAGAATGCCGAGCTCCTCGCCAATCTCCCAATGGGGAATCTTCTGATGGTCGGCGTAGCTAGCCGGGTCGAAGTCCTCGACTCGGACCTCGATATTATCGTCCTCGGTCAGGCCGTCGGGTGCTTCGGGCGACGGCATGTTGCTGACGTTGAGAAGCAGGGTTCGGATCTGGTCCTGAAGGGAAGCGATCGAATCAGCATGTTCACGCTCGCTCTCCTTTGAACCTTCGGTCGTCTTTTTGAGGTCCTCGGCTTTGTCACGTTCGCCGCTACGGAAAAGTTCGCCGATCTCCTTCGAGACGCGATTGCTTTCCTCGCGAATCTCATCGACCGCAACCATGTGCGCCCGGACCTCAAGGTCGAACTCGACGACCTGATCGATCGAGGAAGCGTCTTCGCCTCGGCGGGCGATAGCGGCTTTGACAGCCGCGGGATCGTGGCGAATCAGCTTGATGTCGAGCATCTACAGACGGTAGCGCTCAGGCCCTAGCCAACCGTCGCAATTACCAAATATGGGGTATATCTCGGTGCGGAACGCTTCATCGAACACCTAGCTCGTGGTTTCCCCTACCGGTGGTTCGCTGGCCTCGGCACCATCCTTATTGACGGCGGCTGGGGTGTGCGACGAGCGATTCTGGCGCGCAGCCATATCGGCCTCGCGTTGGCCGCTGGCAAAGCGCATGAACCGTAGGGCGATCAACGCCCAAAGGTAGAACCCGCCGACAATTTTCATCACCACGCCGGCGACCTGCTGATCGTGCGTCGGCGAGATACCCCACAACGGATCAGAATGGTCGTAACTCGAATACACGATGCCTTCGGCGAACGTAAGCCAGCCCGCAGGCACTGTGGGCACAACCGACATGAGGAAGAGATAGATCATCTTCCCCGGCTCGCTCATCTGCATCTCTTTCAACGGCCCCAAGATCGGGAACCACATCAACAACGCCGTGAAGAAAACGCCGAGATGGAGGACGTAGTGAAAGACCCCGTTCTCCACCGAGAGGTCCACAACGGCGCCCCAGTGGGTGAGGATCTGAAACACGTTGAAAAGCACGCCGGCAACAAGCGGCTTGGTCAGCCGGCGAAGGAGACGCTGGGCAATGCCGTCATCAAGGATGAGTAAGCGGGCAAGCCACGCCGGCATAGCCAGCAGCAGCAGGGGCGGCACAATGAAGCTGATCAGCAGGTGCTGAATCATGTGCACTGAGTAAAGGTGTTTTTCGGCGATGTCGTGCATCGGCCAGTCGGCGGCAAGCCACAGTAGGAGGAGCCCGGCCAGGAAGTATCGCTTCTGGGGCGAGGTGATGATCTGGCTACCATCGGTTACGGCGAGTGGGCCAATGGCGCGCACTGAGTACACGCCGAAGACAGCGATCGCCCCGATCAGAAGCCACACCTCAGGGTGAAGCTCGTATTCCCATGCATTGACCGCAAGCAGAGCGGTCATGGCACTAAAAGAAATTGAACGCCAGCAGAGCGATCACGTAGACGGCAACTGCAAGCATGATTCCGCCTCCGAAAAGGCGCGACAGGACCGGACCATCGGCCTTCAGGTGCATGAAGATCCGGGCGACCAGCCAAAACTTGACGACCATCATCACCATCAGGGAAGGGATGAGGAACGCTCCCCAGTCCAAGACCGATTCAAAGTAGGTGAACACCTCGACCGCAGTGATGGCAGCGAGGATCAGGGCGATCTTGATGTACTCCCGGTCAGAGGGATGGTCGTCGGCATGGTCGTCGGGATGGTCGTCGGGATGCTCGACGGCAGCGGTTTCGCTCATTGCTCGCTCCTACTCGGCCGGAATCAGGTAAATGACCGTGAAGATGAAAATCCACACGATGTCAACGAAGTGCCAGTACAGGCCGACAATCTCGACCGTTTCAGCGTTTTGGGGCTTCAAGCGGCCTTGGATCGACGCCACCACAAGCGACATCAGCATGAGGATGCCGAGACTGACGTGAACACCGTGGAAGCCGGTAAGGGTGAAGAAGGCCGAGCTGGCCGGGTTTGTGGTGAAGCCAATGCCTTCACGGTAGAAGCTGGTGAATTCGTAAACTTGGCCGCCAATAAACCCGCCGCCGAGCATGGCGGTGGTGAGCAGCCAACCCCGTGACCGTTCGACATCGCCGCGCTGCAGCGAGGAGAGCGCCAGCACCATGGTGAGCGAGCTCATCAGAAGCACGAACGAACTCACCGAGGTGAACGGGATGTCAAAGATGTCTGTCGGCACGGTGGTTCCGTTGCCCCGTGTCTTGTACAGCAGGTAGGTGGAGATCAGCCCACCGAAAAGCAGGCACTCGGTGCCGAGGAACAACCACATTGCCAACTTGTTGTTGGAGATGCCGGTGTTGGTGGCAAGAGGATCGTGCTCAGTGTGCGTGTCGGCCGTGGCCGTATCCGTGGACATCAGGCGTCTCCTGCGGAGTCGTTAGCGCCGACGGCAACAGCGTCACCATCATCGTCATCGTGGTCATCGTCGTGCCCGTGACCGGCATCAGGGTCGTCGACGGGCTCGAGGATCCAGGCATAGATGGCGCCACCACTGAGCAGGCCACCGAGCACACATAGCCACAGGTTGAAGATGATCCCGTAACCAATAAGGGGCATGCCAATGGCAAGCACAAGCGGCCAGAACGACGGCGACGGCAGGTGCACGCCGACGGCATCGCCCTTTTGAGCAGCTTCTTCGATAGTGGCCACACGAATAACGTTGCCATCTTCGTCGTAGCCGTATTTGCGGTGCCACCACTCATCTTGAGATTCGATGGTCGGGATCACGTCAAAGTTGTGTTCTGGCGTGGGCGACGGGAGCATCCATTCAAGGCTGCGAGCATCCCAGGGGTCGGGGCCCGGAGGTGGCAAGTGAACGGCTTCCTTGCGCGAACGCAGGGTGTTGTAGATGAAGTAGGCGACAGAAATCGCTATGAGATAGGAGCCGATGGTTGCCACGAGGTTCCAGAAGTCAAATCCGAATCCCTTGGAGTACGTGTCGATTCGACGGCTCATACCTTGCAGCCCGAGGACGTGCATCGGGCCGAAGGTCAGGTTGAATCCGACCAACATCATCCAGAAATGAATCTTGCCGCGGGTCTCGTTGAGCATGTAGCCAAAGACCTTGGGCCACCAGAAGTAGGCGCCGCCCATGAGGCCGAGCACGCCACCACCGAAGATCACATAGTGGAAGTGGGCCACGATGTAGTAGGTGTCGGTTTGCTGTGTGTCGGCCGGGGCGATTGCGTGGGTGACCCCCGAGAGACCACCGATGGTGAACATGGCCACAGTGCCGACCGCAAAGAGCATTGGCGTGGTGAACCACAACTTGCCGCCCCACATCGTGGCCAGCCAGTTCAGAATTTTGACGCCGGTCGGCACGGCGATGAACATCGTCGACAGCGAGAAAGCGAGCACTGATATCGGGCCGATGCCGGACACGAACATGTGATGGGCCCATACGCCCCAGCCCATGAAGCCGATGGCGATACCAGAGAAGACCATGAACGAATATCCGAAGATGGGCTTTCGGCTAAACGTTGGAATGATTTCCGAAATGATGCCGAAGCTCGGCAAGACGATGATGTACACCTCGGGATGCCCAAAGATCCAGAACAGGTGCTGCCACAACAGTGGGTCAGCGCCGGCCTCCGGATCAAAGAACTGGGAGTCGAACACTCGGTCGAACAGCAGCAGGAACAGCGCCACTGTGATAACCGGCAAAGCGAAGGCCAGGAGGAACTGGGTGATCAGCAGCATCCAGGTCATCACTGGCATCCGGAACAGACTCATACCCGGTGCCCGCATGTTGAGCACGGTGACGATCAAGTTCATCGCGCCCACAAGTGAGGCAATACCGGTAATCAGCAAACCGATGGCATAAAAGTCGACACCATGGGTCGGCGAGAAGGTGATGCCGCTGTTGGGCGAGTAGCAGAACCAACCACAGTCGGCGCCACCGCCACCCACCAACCATGTTGAGTTGAGAAAGACTGCGCCTGACATCCACGTCCAGAATGAGAGAGCATTGAGACGGGGGAAGGCCACATCTCGAGCGCCGATCTGGAGCGGGATCAGATAGTTCGCGAAGGCTGCCGCCAGCGGCATGATGAAGAGAAACACCATAGTGACGCCGTGCATTGTGAAAAGTTCGTTGTAGAGCTGCGGGCTCAGCAAGCCCTGCTCGGGGAATGCCAGCTGCGTGCGAAGCAACAGCGCTTCGATACCGCCCACGATGAAGAAGAGCATCGCGGCAATGCCGTACATGATGCCGATCTTCTTGTGATCGACCGTGCTGAGCCAGTCGCGCCAACCGTTGCCGCCCTGGGGGCGGGTCATTACACCGAGCGGACGCTCGGCAATGTCGGCCTGACCGCTTTCGAGAGCGAGGGGTTCTTCAGTAGTCGCCATGATCAGTCCACCTCCGTCTGAGCAAGTAGTTCATCCGAGGGCTTCGGACCAAGCGTTTCGAGATAGGCGACAAGATCGCTGATGGTGCGTTCATCCAAACCGAGGGTAGGCATGCCGCGCGGGGCAACACCATCGCCGAGATCGTTGGCGGCCATGCCCTTCATTGCTTGGGGATTACGAATCCAAGCCGAAAGATCGTCACGGTTCAGTGAGCCATCCCGGTTGTACGTGTTGAAGATGCCGCCGGCAAAGGTGGTGCGGCTAGCGAAGTGTGTGAGGTCGGGGGCGGCGCCCGATTCGGTGGAGGCCCCGCTGTAGCTGAGGTCGTTGACACCATTGATCAGGTGACAGGAAGAGCAGTTCGACACGAACGCTTCGAGTCCACGAGCAGCGGCCGAATCTGAGTCGCCCAAGCTGGCGTTGTTGCCGGCACGAAGCTCGGACACATAGTCCTCGGCACCGGCCGGGATTTCTGCCAGAGCCATCTGCTGGTCAACCCAGGCCTGGAAGTTGGCGTCGGTCATGGCCGTGACCTGCATACGCATTCGGGAGTGCGACAGACCACAAAATTCGGTGCACTGACCGAAGTAGACACCGGGGTCGTCGGCTTCGAGTTTCCACGGGGCCCAGAAGCCCGGTCGAGCATCACGTTTGCCGTTTAAGGCGGGAATCCAGTGAGAGTGGATCACGTCGCGGCTGGAGATGATGAGCTCGATCTCCTGGCCAATCGGGATGGCCATCTGGCCTGACGTGACAATGTCAGCCTCAGGCAAGTTGCGAGGATCACCGAGGGCCTCGACATCGATGTCCTGGTCGAAGTAGTAACGATACTCCCACCACCATTGCTGACCGACAACGACGACAACGGGTTCCCACGACTCGGTCTCACCGGCAACTTCGACGCTGTAGGCGTTGGCTTCGGTGTCGTTGACCGCGAGGTGGGTCACAACCGTGGCCACAGCGATGAGCGCCATGATGACGGCGGGAACGATCGTCCATGTGACCTCGAGAGTATTGTTTCCGTGAATTTGCTCGGGGAAGTCGAGATCTTCGTAATGGGATACGCGGTTGCGCATCGCCATATAAACAATGGCGCCGCAGATGATGACCATGACGACACCGGCAACCGCAAGAACCGGATCCATCAGATCATCGATACTGCGAGCCACATCGGACTGCGGCTTCAGGGTGTCGAGCTCGGCGTCGCTGGCACAGCCAGCCAAGACGAGGCCGAGCAGAACGATGAGCTTGCTGAGAGACCATCGGGACGTCGTGACTTCACTCACGTTGTGCTTCCTCATTCGCTGTACTCTTCCGCGGAGTCATCTTCATGGTGGGGGTGGAACTCGCGTTCCCCGTCGACGGCGGCCACGATGCCGCCGGCAAGAACGGCACAAGCGACGACGAGTCCGAGGCCAGCGACGATGTTCTTGTTGAGCTTTGGCTTGGTGGCGTAAAGCGTGCCGAGGCCGAGAATAACGATGGAAATCACGCCCGCCCAGATGACGGCACCGTTCGGGGACGAGTTCAACAGAATTCGAGAGGCAGCCAGCACGATGATGCCAACGACGGTAGCCCCAGCCATCGGGATCTCGATCGGAGACATGATGCGGCTGCGAAGCTCCTTGTTGGCAACCGGGTCGCCGGTGGCGCGGTCTGCCCAGGCATCCATGGACCATTCGATCGCCACAGCGGCACAGACCACGAGGCCAACGACAAAGATGGCGGAGTGAAGGGCGAGGCCAACAATCATGGTGCCGGCACCGAAGGCGCCAACGACAGGCCAGATGCTGCCGGTAACCGCGGGGGTGGACGGAAGCTGCTCTACGCCGACGTAGTGCGCCTGAGCAGCCGGGTCAGCGTCACGGAAGGCGACGAGTACCAGCGCAAGCGTGCCCGCGACCACGGAGAGGCCCATGAGAACGACATAGCCAATATGGTCGCCCACGCCGCCCTTCCATCCCCACGTGAGCGGGCCGACATGGCCGCCACCGGTGGTGTAGCCGTGAACGATGGCGGCGATAAATAGCCCGACGGCGATGCCGAAATAGAGCTTGAAGCCGGTTGTAAACATCTGCTTCCTACTTCGTTACGTAGACGACGTACCAGGTGATGAAATACATGGTGCATACGGTGTTCCAAAACATCGCAGCAGCACCGACTCCATCAGCTTGGCGAGTGCCGTACTGGCCGAACAACGCTCGCAACATGGTGAGCGCCAAGAACACAGCGGCGCCGATCAAGAACACAATGAAGGCGCCGTTGAGAATAAAGAACATGAACTCGGGGGTGGACCCGGCGAGCGTGAATCCGGTGTCGTTGATGATGAACCAGAGCTGGTTGAACACCGCAGCGGCAAACAGGCCGGTGAGGCCGAGTGCCCAGAGACCATTTGTGCGATCACCAGTCTTGATCGACCACTCAGCCCACTGAACCGTGAAGATCGACATGATCATGGTCCAGAATATCCAGCCGGATGGGCCGAGCTCGACGACACCTTCGGGGAACCAATCGGCACCAGCGAGACTGACGTTGGACCGCTCAATCAGATACACGGCGAGCAGACCGATGTAGGTCATGAACGCCGCGCCGGAGGCGAGCATCGCCCCCACGAGGGCGGTGCGGGGCCGGCGCGCTGGGGCGGCGGGAAGCGAAGTGGCGGTGGCAGCCATCAGGCGTCGACCTCCTCATCGGTGAGGTCGAGAAGGGGTGCCTCGGACACGACCTTCGCAAGCGGTTCGGCGAAGTTGCCGACGGACGGGGGCGATGTGGTGGCCCATTCGAGTGTGTGGCCGTTCCATGGGTTGTCGCCTGGGGCGTCACCCGAACTGCGCTTGCTCGAAACAATGGCACTGATCACGCCGGCCGCAGCCAGGGCCACGAGGACTGCGCCCACTGCAGATACGAGCGACATGGCGTTGACAACACTGTCTTCGGTATCGAAGAGCATCAGGTCGGGCGCATCAAAGAAACCGGCGACAACTTGAGGAGCTCCGACACGCAGGGCGCCAGCAGTGAAGCCGAGCATCACGAGGCGTCCATGACCCGACGGTAGGAAATCGCCGCCAATCTTGGGGGCCCAGAACCAAATGCCGGCGACTGCTGCGGTAATGGCAGCGAGAGCGGTGAGGTTCATGAGACCGCTGTGAGCACTGGTGCCGATGAGATCGAACGGTTCGATGACTTTGATCGCACCCGAAACAACGGCTGCCAACAAGACGACGCCGCCCCCGAGCGCTCCGAAAAGGTGTGCGGCCGGGAGACCAACCGGCGCATCGCCGGACGCCAGCGTGGCCGCGGCCCCGCCGATGACGGCAAAGACCGGCAGAACGACAGCGATACCGAAGGCGATGTAGAGGATTTCGTCACTGGTGTTGGCGAAATAGGGCTGTGACCAGCCGCCAACCGACAGCAAGCCGAATACCCCGATGAAGGTAACCATGACCCAGTGCGCAGCCTGGCGAATGCCCGCGACCACAGGGACGATCGAACCGATGATACCGAGGGCCGGAATGGCGATGGCGTAAACCTGGGGCTGATCAAGGACCCAGGCGAGCTGGGCGTACATTGCATCGCTTCCTTCGGGGTTGCCGAAGGTGAGCGGGCCGCCACGCAGATCGATGTACATGATCGCCAGGTTGGCAACGGCGACCGGAAGGGTCAGTAGCCAGACGGTGCAGGCGACGAGCATCGACCAGGCAAACAGCGGGACCCGCATGAGGTTCATGCCAGAGGTACGCAAGGAGATGACTGTGGTCGCCACACAAATCGCACCGAGAAGCAACGAAACGATGATCATGCCAGTGCCAAGCAGCGTGAGCGCAATGGCATCGGCCTCATCACGACTAACCCCGTCGAGCGCACCCCAGCCGCCACCGGCAAGCACGGAGACAACGGTGATACCGGCGCCGAGGATGTAGCCCCATCCGGCGGCAAGCGCCGCACGAGGGAAGGCAATATTGCTCGCACCGACCTGCATCGGCACGACCACCATGGCCAAGCCGAGCATCAGTGGCGCAGCCACCATCAGCACGAGGGCAAATCGGTACAAGCCCCACATCTGGAAGTAGCCGTTATCGCCACCGAATATGTCGACGCTGCTGGCATCAACCTGTTCGAAGCCGATCAGCACGCCGATAACGGCAGTGCCGAGGAGCATGAGTAATGAGGCACGGATCCAGGTGCGACCAATGCGCTTGTGGTCGCTGGTCGAGAGCCCGTCGTAGAGACCCATGGCAGGGCTCGACGGTGGGATCATTGATTGGGGTTCCGTCGCCGGCGGTGACTCGGTCATCGTCATCGTTGTAGAGGTCCTCCGACCGCATCGGTGAGCGCGCGCTCAGGTCGCGGGTGCAAAATCGTATGCGTATGACCCAGACATCTCAGGCACATACAGGGGGTAAGCCTACAGGGCTATAGGGCAGCCGCAGGAAACCGGGCGGCAGGAATATCAGACGCCGTTGCGGACAATCTCGTCGAGCGCCATTGCACCGAACAACAGAGTGATGTAGCTGATTGAGTAACCGAACATCCGCATAGCGACTTTTGGGTCCGGGTTCCGCAGCACTGGCACCGCCATCGCAGTGAAGACGCCACCGAGCACGACAGCGCTCACAATGTAGATCACGCCCATGTTGGCGACCGGCGCAAAAACCAAGGTCAGCGCCCACAGAACAAGCGTGTAGAGGAGCATCCGCACGGCGACGGTGCGAATTGTTTCCACCACTGGAAGCATGGGCACGTTGGCCGCGGCGTAGTCATCGCGGTAACGGATAGCCAACGCCCAGAAGTGCGGGGGCGTCCAATAAAACAGGATGGCAAAGAGAACAATCGGCGCCCAGTCGAGCGAGTTTGTGACCGCCGACCAGCCGATCAAGACCGGTGCGGCGCCGGCGGCGCCACCGATAACGATGTTTCGCTTCGACGTGCGCTTCAACCAGATGGTGTAGACGAAGACGTAGAAGAGCGTTGCCGCGATAGCGAGCGCGGCCGACAAAAGGTTTACGAAGCCCCACAGCCATATGAATGATGTGACTTCAATCGCGGTGGCAAAGACGAGAGCTTCGCGTGGAGTTACTTCGCCGGTGACCAGTGGACGACCCTTGGTGCGCTCCATGAGGGCATCGATGTCTCGGTCGATGTACATGTTGTAGGCGTTGGCCCCGCCGGCAGCGAGAGTGCCGCCGACAACGGTGGCAACCATCAGCCAGATCGACGGCACGCCAT
This sequence comes from Actinomycetota bacterium, assembly GCA_009937405.1. Classification (GTDB taxonomy): domain Bacteria; phylum Actinomycetota; class Acidimicrobiia; order Acidimicrobiales; family Aldehydirespiratoraceae; genus JAACCU01. The sequence goes on along the minus strand of JAACCU010000319.1, from coordinate 9,310 downwards.
GGTCAGCGACGATCATCGTGGGAACCGTGCTGATGAGCAACAGCTCAATGATGCGCGGCTTCGTCAGCGCGATAAAAGCGAGAGCACGAGGCCGCGGGCGAACTTCAGTAGGGGCGGTCACCGGTTCAGGCTACGGCCGAGAGGGCGACATCAGCCAGCGGGCCGTAACGTCTCGGTATGGTCGCCAGAGAGATCTCCCCCGAGCGTTATGCGCGCTACACCCGCTGGGCACTCTGGTCTCTCACAATCATTGTTGTGAGCGGTGGAGCCGTCCGCCTCACCGGCTCCGGACTCGGCTGTTCAGACTGGCCGAACTGTGAAGAAGATCAGTTCGTCGCCTCCCTCGAGTACCACGCACTCATTGAGTTCGTGAACAGGCTGTTCACTGGGGTCGTCACCATCGCCGTGATACTCGCCGTCCTTGGCTCGATCCGTCGGATCCCTCGCCGTCCCGACCTCGTGCGATGGTCGTGGGGTCTCGTCGCTGGGGTTGGAGCGCAGGTGGTCCTGGGCGCGGTCCTTGTGAAGACCGACCTGGATCCACGTTTCACGATGGGCCACTTCCTTCTCTCGATGGTGTTGCTGTGGAACGCCGTCGTCCTTACTCATAAGGCGGCGGATCCGAGGCCGCAGCTAGCCCCGCCACGAATTCGGCAAATGATCTGGACGACCGGGAGCATCGGATCGGTTCTGCTCATCAGCGGCACAATCGTCACCGGATCCGGCCCCCACAGCGGCAGCAATAAGGCCGAGGTGGCGGAGCGGCTTCCGTTCATCGTGCGCGACGTCGCTCGCATCCACGCCGTCATCGCCATCATCCTGCTCATCGTGGTCGCCGCACTTTGGCGGTTGAGCAGCCAGGCCGGGCTCAAGGAGATAGCCCGCCGAGCACAGCTCGTGGCGGCGCTCCTAATCCTGCAGGGAGTACTCGGATATTGGCAGTACTTCACCGGTGTTCCGGTGTTGCTCGTCGCCGTTCACATTACTCTCGCGTCCTTGACCTGGATCAGTATCGTGCGGCTCCAACTCACCGCACGATCGCGCACTACATGACCGCACCAGTCGCTACGCCCGACGTAAATGTCGACGAGTCAGTCTCACTCGATCATCCGTGGAAGGTTGTCGTCTGGGATGACCCGGTCAACCTCATGACCTACGTGACCTTCGTGTTCCGCAAGCTTTTCGGATTCTCCAAAGCCAAGGCCGACCAGCTGATGATGCAGGTCCACGTTGAGGGCCGGGCAGTCGTTTCGTCCGGCAGTAAAGAAAAAACTGAGTTCGACGTCTTTCGGCTCCACGGTCACGGGCTATGGGCGACGCTCGAGCAGGACGCATGAGCATCTTCGGACACCGTCGCTTTCGGTGGGTGGGCAATGTGGTCCGGGTCGATCTCCCCGCCGATGACCAAGACCTCCTGCGCACTGTGCTGCCCCAGCTGCGCGAGATGTTGATGGCGGCCGACGACCCCGCCTTGCATCGTCTCAGCCCGCCCACACGCCCCGACGATGACGAAGCCGAGGCCGCGTACCGCGACATGGTCGACGACGACCTTCTCGTTCAGCGCCTCGAGGCCATCGAGGTCGTGGAACAAGGAATCGACGGCATCGACCTGGACGAGATCGGGATCACCGCGTGGATGCAGAGCCTCAATGCCCTGCGTCTAGTGCTGGCGGCCCGACTAGACATCGACATTCTCGGGCATGACCCAATCGAGGACCTCGACGACGAAGATCCGCTCATTCCGATCGCTGCCCTCTATGAGTGGCTCGGTTTTCTTTTGGGCTCGCTGGTTGATGAGGCCATGAACGGGTTTGACGACTGAGTAGATGGCGAGCGTTCAGCTCGCCGGCCACCAAAAGCCACCAGCGGTGCCCGGCCCGGTGTGCGCCGCGATGGACGGACCCACTCGGTACCGCACCATATCGACGCCCAAATCGGAGGCCCTCAGACGTTCCTCGATGCCGACCGTGAACGCCAAGGTGGCGTCGTCGGCCAGGCTCACGGCAGCACGTATCGGGACGCGGGCAGCAAGCATCGAGTCGGCCATGTGATCGCAGAGTTCCTCAACCGTGCGTCCTTGGCCAGTGACCTCGAGCCGGGTACCAATACCGCCGAGCACCATGATTGGCTCGCCGGGTCCACCCCCCAGGTCGGTCGTATCTATACGTCCGCCGACGCGGGCAAATTCGAGCGCCTGAAGAATGAACGTGGTGGCGACATGGAGACCAACTTGTCGTGCCCGCGCCGCGACATCGTCAGCGCTCGCGCCGGCGTCACGTACCGCAGCCGCTTCCCAGACGCACGCGGAGACCCCAAACGACGCGGTCCCGGAATCGACAACGATGACGTTGGCATCGACCATGTCCGCGGCAAGCGTGGCGCTATTCACAGTGCCTGAGACCTCGGCGCCGACATGGATCGACACAATCTCGGTGATCCCGCGTTTCTCAAGTGACCGATAGACCTCGGCGATAGCACCCGGGCTTGGCTGCGAGGTTGTGACCTCGGGGAGTTCGCCGTCAACGATTCGAGCCCAGAAGTCATCCGGCTCAAGATCCACGCCCTCTCGATATTCGATGCCATCGATCGCGACGACGATCGGGACGACGGTCACGTCCAGTTGGTCGGCTAGCGCCTTTGGGATCTGCGAGGCCGAATCGGTCACGATCCCAATCGCTGAGTTCTCGGTCACTGCTACACCCCGTCGCTATGTTGTTTCTTCGTACGCTGCCACCTGCTCGGCCTCAGCGCGGAACCGCATGGCGATCACCACCGAACTGACTGCGGCGGCAATCGGTAAAGCTACCGTGGGGGTAACACCGCCGGGATTGGGAAGCTTCCGCTTCCACCATAAGAAACCGCAGCCCACCCAGGTGGCACTCGCAATCGTGGTTGCGACACGGGTGCGCTGGCGGAACCACGGCAACGCCGACGTGGCGACCGCAACGGCGACGTCAATCGGAAGGTAGACGGGAAACGTGGCGATCACTTGACCGAGCGATGCAGACACGCCTTTGCCGCCGGGCCGCCGTGGCGGATAGCAGTGGCCGATCACTGCCGTTGATGAGGCGACATGCGCACCAAGATCCCCAGCAAGCGCCGAACCGACCCTGCCCGCAGTGGTCGCCTTGCTCACGTCCGCGGCCATACCCACAGCCCCCCACCGCTTTCCGAGTACATGCGATGCGTTCATCGCTCCAGGGTTGCCGGTGCCTTGCGCCGTGAGGTCGTGGCCGTTCCCGACGCGGGAGGCAACCAGCGTGGCGCTGGGTGTGGCGCCGAGCGCATAACCCACACCTCCAGCCGCCATAACCCGAAGAACCCGCATTGGTCTGCTCATCGGCGCGACGGTAGTGCGTCGCATCCCGTAAACTGTTCGCTCGGTCGGATAGCCGACTATCCTCACCGGAGCAATCCAGCGAGGAGGCCCCCTTCGTCCAGCGGCCTAGGACGCCGGCCTTTCACGCCGGTAACACGGGTTCGAATCCCGTAGGGGGTACGACGGTATGCGGGTTGTGAACTGCGGTTTACTCCCCTACCGTTTCAACTTCGTTCGATTATCTGACTTGTCAGCGATTCGAACGAGTGGTCCTGTAGATCAGTTTGGAGTGATCGCCACCCTGTCAAGGTGGAGGCCGCGGGTTCAAATCCCGTCAGGACCGCCAATCAACCCTTACGAGGGTTGTACCCGGTCGGGTAGCTCAGTTGGCAGAGCGACCGCCTGAAAAGCGGTAGGTCACCGGATCGACGCCGGTCCCGACCACATCTTCCGACGCCCCGACTTAAGGTCGGGGCGTTGGTCGTTTTGAGGTCGTCAGCGTCGGATGACGCCTTCGCTCACTGCCGCTTCGGCCACGCCCGCCGCCACCGCAGGCGCCACGCTTTTGTCGAATACCGAGGGCACCACATAGCGAGGATTGAGATCGTTCTCGTCAACACAGGCCGCGATGGCATCTGCCGCCGCAACCTTCATCGATTCGGTGATCGAGTGGGCGTTCACATCAAGGGCACCCCGAAAGATCCCTGGGAATGCCAGCACGTTGTTGATCTGGTTGGGGAAGTCGGAACGACCCGTCGCCATCACTGCGGCGAGACCGTCGGCTTCCTCGGGGCGGATCTCCGGTTCGGGGTTCGCCATCGCAAAGACGATCGGATCCTTCGCCATCTTCCGCACATCTGATGCATCGAGCAGATTCGGGGCGGACACGCCGAGGAACACATCGGACCCTTCGAGCACCTCTTGGAGCGTGCCGGCTTTGCGTTCTTCGTTCGTGTTGTTGGCAAACCATTCCTTCGCCGAGTTGAGCCCGTCGCGGCCCGCGTGCACCGCTCCCAGACGGTCGACGCCGACGATGTGGCCCGCTCCCGCATCGCGCAGAATTTTGCCGATCGCCACGCCTGCGGCACCCATACCGGAGACCACGATGGAGATGTTCGCCAGATCTTTGTCCACGACCTTCAGTGCATTCTTCAGTGCCGCCAAGGCCACCACTGCCGTGCCGTGCTGGTCGTCGTGGAAGACGGGGATGTCGAGGGCTTCTTTGAGTCGGTCCTCGATTTCGAAACAGGCCGGCGCCGCGATGTCTTCAAGGTTGATGCCACCGAACGTTGGGGCCATCCGGATGACCGTTTCGACGATCTCGTCGGGGTCCTTGGTGTCGAGACAGATGGGAAACGCGTCGACACCGCCGAACTCCTTAAACAAGAGGGCCTTGCCTTCCATCACCGGCATCGCAGCGGCGGGGCCGATGTCGCCAAGGCCGAGCACCGCAGTGCCGTCGGAGATGATCGCCACGGTGTTTTTCTTGATTGTGTATTCATGCACCAATGCCGGCTCGTTGTAAATACTCATACAGACACGAGCGACACCAGGCGTGTAGGCCATCGCCAGGTCGTGAGCATCACCAACCGAACACAGTGGTAAAACTTCGATCTTGCCACCCTCATGGAGCCGATACGTGCGGTCCCACCAGTCGAGGACGTTGACACCAACACAGGCTCGAGCCACATCGACCAGTTGGAGGCCGTGATCTTCACTGCGGGCATGAATATCAATCTGGCGGGCGACCGTTGGGCCCTTCGCCTCGAAGCCCGTCGCGCCGGCGATGTTTCCGCCAGCATCGCCAATCGCTAGCGCAAAGCGGCCCAGGGTTCCTGGCACATTGTCCAAAGTGATTCTCATTGAGATCGAATAGGCAGCGGTAGGTGCGTTCTTCACGGAGCGCGATCGTATCGGTGAACGTCAAACGAGCAATGGCCAACGCGAAGACCGTGGCGATGGCGAAGGCGCCCCATGCCGGTCTACGCTGTTTCTCATGACAGGCCGCTCCGGACACGAAATGACCGACGAACACAAGGCCGCTCTGGCCGAGGGCAGACGCCAGGGACGGGCCGTCCGCGCCTACCTCGAGGCCCATGAAACCAACCGTCCCAAGCGAGGTCGGAAGCGTTCGCCCGAGTCGATACGGACGCGCATCACAGCTATCACCGGTGAACTCGCTACCGCAGATCCGATGTCACGGCTCCAACTGGTACAAGAACGAATGGATCTGGGCACGTCTCTTGAGGCGGCCGAGACCACTGTGGATCTCACTGCGCTCGAAGACGGATTCGCCAGTGCGGCCGCCCTCTATGGTGAACGTAAGGGCATCAGTTATGCCGCGTGGCGCGAAGTCGGCGTGCCGGCCGCCCTGCTCAAACGCGCCGGCATCGCCCGGGGCTAACGCGTCAAACTCGCATCTCGGCCACCGCGGCTGCGGCTTCGGGGTGCGCTTTCACGATTGTTTCCACACGAGCAACGACACGGGCCACCTGGGCCACGGCCGTGCCCGTGAACGGCTGCGGATCAGCCAGCAGCGTTTCGATGGCAGCAGCGTCGATCGGTATTTGGGGGTCGGATGCCAGCCGCTCCAGGAGCGAGGGTCCTCGATCGCCGTCGCGGCGATCGAGGGCGGCAGCCACGGCGTGGTCCTTCACCAGTTCGTGAGCTTCCTCACGTCCGAGGCCGGCATCCACCGCCGCAGTGAGCAGGCGGGTTGTCGCCAAGAATGGAAGGTCGCGGCGGAGTTCGGCGTCAACCACTGCGGGGAAAACCCCCATCTCGTCAAAGACCGCCATAGCGGTTTGAAGCAGGCCGTCGGTGGCAAGGAAAGCATCCGGCAACATGACGCGGCGCACCGCTGAGCAGCTGACGTCGCCTTCGTTCCATTGGCGGCCGGCGAGGCTCGATGCCATGGTGAGATGGCCGTCGAGCACCGCTCGCAGCGAGCTGACGCGTTCGGCACTGCGGGCATTCATCTTGTGCGGCATCGCCGACGAACCGACCTGACCCGGCCGGAACCCTTCGGTGACAAGCTCGTGTCCGGCCATGAGTCGCAGGGTGGTCGTAACGCTCGCCGGGGCGCACGCCACCTGCACCAACGCGCTGACCACATCGAGGTCGAGGCTGCGGGGGTAGATCTGGCCGACGGAGTCGAGCACTCGAGAAAATCCCAGATGCGACGCGACCGCCTGTTCCAGGGCATCTACGGCATCGGCATCACCGAGAAGGTCGAGCTGGTCGAGACGGGTACCGACCGGGCCTTTCAATCCTCGAAGCGGGTAGCGGTGCAGAAGGTTTTCTAGGCGTTCAAAGGCGATCATGGCCTCTTCGGCACCGTCGGCGAAGCGCTTCCCCATCGTGGTGGCCTGGGCTGCCACATTGTGGGTGCGGGCGACCATGACCATCGATGCGTAACGGTCGGCGAGGCTTCCGAGCCGGGCTAGCAGGGCTACGACACGGTCCCGGATCAGCTCGAGGCCTTCGCGGATTTGGAGCTGTTCAACGTTTTCGGTGACGTCGCGAGAGGTCATCCCCCGATGGATGTGCTCGTGGCCGGCGAGGGCGCAAAACTCGTCGATGCGGGCTTTCACGTCATGACGGGTGATGGCTTCTCGAGCCTCTATTGATCCCAGATCAACATTGTTGACTACAGCCTCATAGTCGACAATGACATCGGCAGGAATGTCGACGCCAAGTTCAGCTTGAGCTCGCATCACGGCGATCCAAAGCCTGCGTTCGTGCACAATCTTGCGTTCTGGCGACCAGATTTCGTTCATCGCATCGCTGGCGTAGCGAGCAGACAACACGTTGGGAATGGGCTCTCTTGTCACAATCCGACTTTCATCTTCTGAACCGAACCCGTCAAGAACAGGACGGCGCGTGCCGACGGGGACCCGCACGCGACTTTGGGAGTTTCGACATGTCCAACGACATCACCGGGCTTTGTCTCGATCATTCGTTCGAAAGCGCGACGGCGATTTGTCGCCGTTGTGCCCGTGAGTTTTGTGACACGTGTGTCGTGTACCCTTTTGGGCCGAAAAAGCCTTACTGCAAGGAGTGTGCGATGGCCATCGGTGGAGTTCGAACACATGTATCTCGCCCCGCCCAACCTCCGAAGCTCGTTCGCAAGCGGATCAAAGCATTCGAGGCGTTCATCGCCGCGGCTCAGAGCGGCGAGGCGGCTGCAGCCGAACTGAACGCTATCGCTGCGCTCAACGCGGTAATAAACGCGCCGACCGCAACTGATCTCCTCGACGAGCTTCCGGGCGCGCCAATCCCCTCGCCGACAGCTCCCTCTGAAGACAAACCGGCGGACAGCTTGGCGCCGCCCATCGACTGGGATCAACCGTTCGGCTGAGCCGGCCACTGGGCGCTACGCCTCCCGGTCAAGGAACTGTTCGCGGCCAGGACCAACCCCGACGAGCCGAATGGGCACGCCGATCTGATCCTCAAGGAATGCGATGTAGTCCGCGGCTGCACCCGGCAGGTCACCGGGTTCGGTGATTCCAGAGATGTCTGTGTTCCATCCCGGAAGCTCTTCGTAGACGGGCTTGGCATCGTGGATGACCGACTGGTGATACGGCATGTATTCATAGCGGTCACCCCCGGACTCGTAGGCGACACACACCTGAAGCGAATCGAGCGAGTCGAGCACGTCGAGCTTGGTGAGGGCGATTTCGGTCAATCCGTTTACCCGGGCTGCTTGACGCAGCATCACCGCATCGAACCAGCCGGTACGCCGTCGACGCCCCGTGTTCGTGCCGTACTCGTGGCCAACGTCGACGAGGTATTCACCGACGTCGTCGAAGAGCTCCGTGGGAAACGGCCCGGAACCAACGCGAGTCACGTATGCCTTGGCGATTCCGATGACCCGGCCGATGTCGCGCGGCCCAACACCAGCGCCGACACACGCGCCTCCCGAGACCGGGTTGCTGGACGTCACGAACGGGTATGTGCCGTGATCGAGATCAAGGAACGTCGCCTGGGCACCCTCGAAGAGCACCTGCTTGCCCGACTCGATTGCTTCGTGCACCAGACCAACGGTGTCGGCAATGAACGGAGCGACACGAGGCGCACACGTCCCGAGGTATTCTTCGGCGATCTCATCAGGGTCGAGGGGCAATCGGTTGAAGACCTTGGTGAGCACCTGGTTGTGGTGCCCAAGAGCGACGCTGAGCTTTTGACGAAAGATCTTCTCGTCGAGAAGATCTTGCACCCGCAGTCCGGTGCGCATCGCCCGATCGGCATAGGCCGGACCGATGCCGCGTTTGGTGGTGCCGAGCTTGCCAGCTCCGAGGTGACGCTCATGCAAGGCATCGAGTTCTTGGTGATATGGCATGATCAGGTGAGCGTTGCCGCTCACTTTCAGCCGAGTGCAATCCACACCTTTAGCGGTGAGTTGATCGATTTCTTTTAGTAGTACTCGCGGATCCACGACGACGCCGTTGCCGATAACCGGCACAGTGTGTTCGTACAACACGCCACTCGGCACGAGTTGCAGGGCGAATGTGACACCATCTACGACCAGGGTGTGGCCTGCGTTGTGGCCGCCTTGATAGCGCACAACCAGATCCATCTCACGGGCGACAAGGTCAGTGAACTTACCCTTGCCTTCATCGCCCCATTGAGTACCGACGACTACGGTCGCTGGCACGGCGCTCTCCTCTCACGGAATTGCGTTACCGGGAAAGGGTAGCGGACCCCTCCACCCGCTGCGCTGGATTTCTGGCTCAGATCGAAGCCAAAACGCTGATGGGGGCAGAGCCGAAGCCCTACCCCCATCAGATTTCTAAGGTGTGGTGCGTTACTGCTGTGAAAGATCAGCCAGTGAAGGACACAACTGCTACAACCGCCTCGGCCTCTCCGGCAACCTCAACTTCGCCGAGCACCTCGGTGGCAATTGTCGTAGTCGTTACCGGCACAGTCGTAGTCGTTACCGGCACAGTCGTAGTCGTTACCGGCACAGTCGTAGTCGTTACCGGCACAGTC
>JAACCU010000318.1 GCA_009937405.1 Actinomycetota bacterium | reverse complement strand
ATTAGCCACGATGGTCGAACCGATCGGATAATGGGCGGACTTGTCAAGCGTTCACGACATCAGGGTCATCAATATCTATCTCGATGACCTCGTTCGCACGCAGAAGAATGAGCGAGCCGATGACGGCAGCGAGAAGCGACGCGGCCAGGATGCCGAGCTTCGCTTCGTCAATAGCCCCGGACCCCGCGGGAAACGCCAAGCCGGCAATGAACAACGACACCGTAAAGCCAATACCGGCAATGGCAGCGAGGCCCACCACATGGGTAAATGATGCGCCCCGAGGCAGACGAGAAATGCCGGACTTCACCGCAATCCAGGTGGCGAAGGAAACACCGACGAGCTTGCCGACAACCAAACCGAACACGACGCCGAGGGTAACGTCGCTCGACAGCGCATTCGAAAGCGAGTCGCTCGATATCTCGATTCCGGCATTGGCAAGAGCAAAGATCGGGATGATCAAGAAGCTGGAGAACGGATGGAGCATACTTTCCAGCCGCTCGGCAACCGAAACCTGCTCCTTGAGTTCGAAGTTGGCCCGACGCACAACCGTGGCGTTGGCCCGACCAGAGATGGCGGCACCGACGTGAACGTCGTCATTTGGCGTCTCGCCCTGCAGCGGAACCGCCGGGGTAAGGAGGCCGAGAACAACGCCGGCAATAGTGGCGTGGATCCCAGACTCAAACACTGCGAGCCAGAGGAAAAAACCAACAAGCACGTACACAGGGATGTACCAAATACGCATGAGGCGCATGAGGACAACAAGCACGGTGAGGCCAACTGCAATGAGTAGCCAGTCGGTCGAAAGGTCTTCGGTGTAGAAGATCGCAATCACGGCGATGGCCCCGATGTCATCGACAATGGCGAGGGTGAGCAGAAATACCTTCATTGCGCCAGGCACGCGGTTCCCGAGCAGGGATACGACACCCACCGCGAAGGCGATATCAGTGGCCATCGGGATGCCCCAGCCATCTGCGCCTATACCGCCGCTAGCAAATGCGAGGAAGACCAAGGCAGGAACAACCATCCCGCCGATCGCAGCGATGGCAGGCAGGGCCGCGGCTCGAGGGTCGCGCAGTTCACCCGCAACCAACTCGCGCTTGATTTCCAGACCGACAACGAAGAAGAAGATCGCCATCAGCGCATCATTGATCCATGCCTCAAGCGGCTCGTCGAGATGGAATAGATCGCCGACTTGAAAAGAGATGTGCGTTTCAAGCAGCTCGTGATAGCTGTGGCTCCACGGCGAGTTGGCCCAAACCAGCGCAACGATCGTTGCGACAATCAGCAAAAGCCCACCGGCAGCTTCGATTCGTAGAAAGTTGCGAACCGGTCGACCGACGCGTCGAGCCAAGCGTCGGTTGCCGCCGAGCCAGGTCAGCGGGGAAGGTTCGAGGTGATCATGCGCCATGTCGATTTGAGACGCTAGCGGCGTCGCATCCCGAATCAGGTGGACTATGGCCGACGGCGACGCTTCGAAGAGTAGACAACGAGGGTCACGTCGGTGCCGTCCTCGCCGGAAGAAATCTCACTTTCGTCGGCCAGCAACTGCATCAGATGCACACCCAGTCCAGACTCATGCTCGAGACGATCAGGTGATTCCGGTTCGGGGAGGTCTGGCACCGTGGCCGGGTCAAAGCCCACGCCTTCGTCGTGCACGACGACACTGATTTCATCGTCGGCCAGGTTGCATTGGATTCGGATCCGATCAAACGATCCCGACAGCCCGTGGGCCTCGATGGCGTTGGTCGTAGCCTCCGAGACCGCAATACGAAGATCGTCAATTCGATCGTTTTCCATGTCTGGTTCGAGCTCCGCAGCCGCTGCGACTACAACACGAACGAGGGAAACGAATTCGGTCCGCGCTGGAATCTCAAGTACGAGTTGGCCAGGCCGAAACTCGATCTCAACTGGTTCCTGCTCTGCGGTGGCCATCTACTCAGTATCCATCAAATGGTCTCCAGCGCGTCAGCCAGCGAGCGATGAAGAGTGAAGACACGGTCAAGGTCACAGACCTCCAACACGCGCCGCACCCGCGCTTCAGGCACGATCACCCTGAGATCGCCATCAAGAAGGCGGACCCGCTTGAGCGCACCGACAATCACGCCAATGCCAAAGCTGTCGATGAAGTCGACACCGCTGAGATCGAGCACCAGACAGTGCCTGCCGTCCTTGACCGCGTCCATGACTGACTGTCTCAATTTGGGCGCGCCGACGACGTCGAGTTCCCCGGCCACGGTGAGCACAGTCCAGTCGCCCTCGATATGGGCCTGCACAACAATCTGCACACCGGTGACGGTATCGGACGACAACCATGTGATTCGGTCACACCCCTGTCGTAGCATCAGAGCATGGCGCTTGCTGAGGCGCTTCCCGAGCCTCCTCCCTTCGAGCAACTGCTCACCGAACTGGCCAACGACGGCCGGGTCGTTCACATTGAGCACACCGCGGCTCGCCCAGCGGCAATGGGGTTACTCGACCGACCCTTTCCCCCTGCTGTCGAGGCTGCCCTCGGCACCGACTCGCTGTGGAGCCACCAGGCCGAGGCAATCAATCTCGTGCGAGCCGGTACGAACGTCGTCGTGGCAACGGGCACGGCCTCAGGCAAATCCCGCTGCTTCCAGCTGCCGATCGCTGAGGCGGTGCTCGACCCGCTGCGGCCAGGCACCGCGATGGTCCTTTACCCCACCAAGGCGCTAGCCCACGACCAGGTCCGATCCTTCGCGAAGCTCGGCATCCCTGATCTGAAGGCTGGCGCCTACGACGGTGACGCATCGCCGCAAGAAAAGACGTGGATCCGCCAAAACGCCAACGTGGTTCTCACCAATCCCGAAATGCTGCACGGCGGCATCCTCCCCCGTCATCAGAAGTGGGATGCCCTTCTAATGCGACTTCGCTACGTCGTGATCGATGAACTGCATGTGCTACGAGGCGTGTTCGGCACCCATGTTGCCCATGTGCTGCGTCGGCTGCGGCGGATTTGCCGCCACTACGGATCTGACCCCACCTTCATCTTCTGCTCAGCCACGATCGGCCAGCCCGAACGTCTGGCCGCCGCCTTGTGTGGTGCACCAGTGCACGCAGTCGCCAATGATGGGTCTCCCCGTGGGCCGCGATCGTTTGCCTTGCTTGATCCGCCTGTGATCGATGACGAAAGCGGCGCTCGCTCATCGGCCAACTCCGAAACCGCGTCGATTACCGCCTCGCTCGTGGAGACAGGGCACCGCACCATCACCTTCTGTCGGAGCCGCAAGGGCGTGGAGCTCGTGGCGGCCGATATCACCCGCCGCCTGCCACCCCGCCTCGATGGCAGAGTCCTGGCCTATCGGGCCGGCTACCTGGCCGACGAACGGCGCATGATCGAGGACAAACTCACCGCCGGTGAGCTCTCGGGCATCGTCGCCACCTCCGCTCTGGAGCTTGGCGTCGACGTTGGCGCCCTTGACGCGTGTGTACTCAACGGCTTCCCCGGCACCATTGCCTCAATGTGGCAGCAGGCCGGTCGTGCCGGTCGTCGCTCGGAGCCGTCGGTCACTGTGCTGGTTGCCGGTCAGGACCAACTCGACCGCTACCTGATGCAACATCCAGACGAAGTCTTCAGCCGCCCACCCGAGCCATCGGTGGTCAACACGGCCAACCCGTTCATTCTTGATCCCCATCTCGCGTGCGCGGCCTATGAGCTTCCGCTCAGCTATGACGACCTCCGCTGGTGGAGCCAAGAAGAGCTGGACGACGGCGTACGTAATCTTGTGCGCGAGGATGCACTTCGACTGCAGCGGCGGTGGCGAAACGGACGAGAAGAGCCATTCGCGCACTGGTGCAGCACCGGTTATCCGAGCCGAGAAGTAAGCCTGCGGTCAGGGTCACGCGGCGAGATTCAGATTCTGCACCTCCACGACGATCGAGTCATCGGCACAGTCGACGAGAGTCGCGCCCTCACCTCTGTCCATGCCGGAGCCGTCTACCTCCACCGCGGCCAAGCCTTCGACGTCGTCGAGCTTGATCTCGAACAAGGACACGCTCGTGTGGTTGAAGCCGACGGGTTGGAATACACCCAGGCTCGGTCCGACACCGAGATTCGTGTGCTCTGCGTCGATGGCGGGCAGCGGGTCGGTCGCGCCACGCTCCATCTCGGCTCGGTCGAGGTGGCGACGCGGATCCACGGCTACCAACGTCGCGACGTACGCTCCCGCGAGATCATCGCCAACGAAAAACTCTCCCTGCCAGAGCAGCAGCTCACCACTCGAGCGTTCTGGTATGTGATCGATGCGGACCTCATCGATGAGCTGACCGCGGCCGGCTTCGATCCGCCAGGCACACTCCATGCCGCGGAGCACGCGGCCATCGGAATGCTGCCCCTCTTCACCATCTGTGACCGCTGGGATGTGGGAGGCGTGTCGACTGCTCGACACGCCGACACCAATGGCGCCACGATATTCATCTACGACGGTTCACCGGGTGGCGCGGGCATCGCCGAATTGGGCTGGGAGGCCGCCGCCGAGCACCTCCGGGCAACGCTTGAGGTCGTTGAGGCATGCGGTTGCGTGCAGGGCTGCCCTTCCTGCGTGCAATCGCCAAAATGTGGGAGCGGCAACGAACCGCTCGACAAGGACGGCTCGGTCGACCTGATCCGGCGCATTTTGGGGCCAGCTACCCCCGAGTTTCAAGGGAAATAGGACGTTCCCGCCATCACGGCACCCAACCATCCCCTCCCCCGCGGGGCTTACTCGAGCCGCATCGTGGCGGTGGCCGCAAGTTCAACGTCGCCGAGCATCGCCCCCACGAGCGGCACGGCAGTCGGGTCGACGTAGTAGACGGAGACGGTGGCAGCACCGTTCACCCGTGCGACCTCAACGCGGAGTCGGTGCACGGGAAGGTCGCCGGCCACTGCCACGGCCTGACGAACCTCTTCATCAGTCGCGCCTACCGCTGCCGCCCGCGCTCCCTCACGCGCCGCGTGAGTGACCAACACGCGGGCGTGTACAACAAGCCCTACTTGGATGATCGCCATGAACAAGACGGCGAAGAACGGTAGGAGCAAGGCAAGTTCGACGGTTGCCTGACCCTTCTCCCATTCGGTCTCCGCCCCCTTGGCCACGCTTACCCGACCCGGCTGGCCACAGCGTCGAGGACACTGTCGAGCAGATCCCCAACCGCGGAGGTTGTGCTGGCCCAAGCCAACACAAGGACGGCTAGGGCGGCCGCTCCAAGGATGACGAGCGCGTACTCCGCGGTTGCTTGGCCGCGGTCGGCTCTGGTGGTTGCAGGCATGGTTTTCGATTGCTTCATGGGGTCCTCTCAGCGTGCGGTGCACGCGGATTACACAGTGGTGGGGGAAGTGCCGGGACTACCTCAACTGGAGATCGCGAAGCGTGCCCACCAGCAGCGGGACCACGGTGAGAAGCGCGAACGCCGGGAGGATGCAGAAGACCAACGGGAAGAGCATCAGCACCGGGATGCGGCGCACGCGTTCCTCGGCTCGTGTGCGGCACCGGCGCCGTGCCTCGTCGCTTGCACGATGCAAGGCCGGAGCGACCGGCGCCCCGTCGCGTTCCGCAGCGATCAACACCGAGAACACATGCTGGGTGCTCGGCCCAAGCTCGCGGGCAGCGCCACTAAGCGCGTCTGCCCATGGCTCACCGCGCCCTGACCGCTCCAATGCACGGCCGATTGCCTCGTCATAAGGATGCGGAAGCCAGGACACGACTGCCTCAGCCGCCTGACGAAGGGTTAGCCCCGCCATAACACCCAGTGACAGGAGATCGATGAGGTCAGGCAGGTTCCGTGTGGTGGCATCGTCTCGATCTCGACGCTGACGACGACCGGCAAGCGGGAGAGGAACGACCATGGCTCGGCGCGACGTCGAACGGGCATTGCGCCCACGAGGGGCCGGATGGTTGGGCCCGACAACGCCAGCCCCGACGAGGACACCAACAATCCACGGCAGCGCACTCACTGGGCGACACCTGCGCCGATCCGACGCATCCATCGAACCCCGATCACATCCAAACCGAGGCCGAACGCCAGACAAACCAACCCAAACCTCGTAGTGACCAGAACTGCGGCCGAGGCGGGGTCCACGGTCGCGGACACTGCCAGAAAGGCCAGCGGAGCGAAACCGATCACTATCGAGGAGAGTCGAGCCTGAGATGACAGCGCCTGAATTTCGGCCGTAAGCGCGGCACGATCACGAAGGCTTGTCGCAGCCTGTTCGAGTGAACTCGCCACCCCAGCACCCGTGGCGTCCCCAAGACGCAGAACGGCGCGCGCTAAATCAGCGTTGGGATCATCGAGTCGGCTGGCCCAAGCGTCGAGCGCGTCACCGAGTCGGTCGCCCGCGTTGATGCGCGACATCACAGGTCGCAGGGATTGCGCCGCCGGCGAATCGTGTTCCGTCGCATCGGCGAGCGCGCCACGGAGGTTGGCCCCACCGCGAAGGGAACGGGCGATCATCTCGAGCACATCAGGAAGATCGTCGACGAGGCGTCGATGGGCACGGGCGCGGATGTAGCTGCGCCTGCCAATCCACGTGGCCAGGCCCCGCCTGCGTGATGTCGCCGGGACGGTGAGCGCTCGGCTCGGCGCGCGCATGTCCGGAAAAGCAAACACCCCAACGACCACGAGAACGGCGGCCATCAGCATGGCACCGCCGTCAAGGCCTTGACCTCACAAGGACCCACCACCTCGGCGATCTGAGAGACCCGCCGCTTGCCATCAAGTCCACGTTCGACATGGACGATGACATCGAGCGCCGCCGCGATCTGGGTTCGAATAGCATCAAGCGGGAGGCCGGCGCCGCCGAGGAGGGCCAGAGTCTCGAGTCGTCGAAGGACATCGACCGGCCCGTTCGCGTGCACCGTAGAAAGGCACCCGCGATGGCCGGTGTTGAGCGCTTGAACGAGATCCAGCGCCTCATCGCCCCTCACCTCACCGACCACCAACCGGTCCGGCCTCATCCGCAAGGCATTTCGGATAAGAGCCCGGATCGTCAATTCGCCCACGCCCTCCGCCGACGCGGGTCGCGCTTCGAGTCGCACCACATGCGCATGAGGGAATTGAAGTTCTGCGGCATCCTCAACAGTGATGATTCGCTCGCTGGGGTCAATGGTGGCGGCGATCGCGTTGAGGAGCGTGGTCTTGCCCGCTCCGGTGCCCCCACTCACCACCATGTTGGCGCCCGCCGCTACACACCCCCGGAGCTGACTGCAGACATCAGGATCAGCGAACGCCTCAAGGGCGTGCGTCGCCAGCACGAATCGGCGGATGGTGACACAAGGCCCGTCGAGGGCGATGGGAGGGATGACGACGTTCACCCTGCTTCCATCGGGCAGCCGAGCATCGACGAGCGGCGACCGGCGATCGACCCTTCGGCCGATCGGGGCCACGATCCGTTCGATCAGGAGATCGATCTCGTGGCGTTCAAGTTTCAACGAGTGCTGAACGAGCCGGCCATGACGCTCAACCCACACGGCACCGGGACCATTGATCATGATCTCGCTGACTTCAGGATCGGCCAGGATCTCTTCGAGCGGGCCGAGACCGGCGAGCCGGGCATCGATCTTTCGCCTCGCGTCCGCTCGTTGAGCCGACGTGAGCAGAGGCGCAAGGCGGATGAGTTCTTGATGGACGTCGACTGCATCACCCTCGTCGAGCACAAACCGGTGAATCTGATCGACGAGCCCGGCGATGTTTGCATTGCTGACGTTTCCATTGCTGACGTT
>JAACCU010000036.1 GCA_009937405.1 Actinomycetota bacterium | reverse complement strand
TCGGCGGCTACCCCGACGCAAAGCCGTCCTTTCGCCGAGCATTCGAGCGAGACAAGGACGAGCTGCGAGCGATGGGCATGCCGATCGAAGTCGCCACTGTTCCGGGAGCCGATCCACCGATTGATGGCTATGCGATCAACCGAGCCGACTATGCCGGCGACGACTTACGCTTTGAGCCCGACGAGCTCGCAGCCCTGCACTTGGCGACCAATCTTGTTCGGCTCGATGGGAACGACACCGGCTTGATGAAACTCGGCGGTGCCGGTGAAATTGGTCAGACCGGCATCAGTATTGCTGATCAGGTCGGCCGCGTGCCCTTCGACGACGCCCTAGCCACGCTCATCTCGGCCGCCGCTGACCGCAAGGCCGTGGCCTTCCGCTACTCCGACACCGATCGGATAGTGGAGCCGTGGCGACTCTCGTTCTCCCGGGGACACTGGTACCTGACAGGCTGGGATCGGCTCCGTGGTGCCGAACGCCTCTATCGCGTCGACCGTCTGCAAGGCCCAGTCGAGGTTTCCGGAACGGCCGAAGAGGCCGTCGGCACCGTGTCTGATCCGCTGGACCTTCGAGGCTGGGAGCTCGGTGACGGCGAACCGACCGCCGCCAAGGTCTTCATCGACGTCACTCAGGCAAGCTGGGCGCGCCACATTCTCGGAGAGGTAGATGACGTTGACGGGGGAGTGGTAGCCACTCTCCAGGTTCGCAATGTCGAGGCCTTCCGTTCGTTCGTGTTGACCTTTCTGGATCACGCAGAAGTGCTTGAGCCGGCCGAGCTCCGAGACGACATGGTCACCTGGCTCGGGGCGATGCAATGAGCAACCGGCTTACCGCCCGAGACCGCCTCACCCGCCTCCTCTCGGTCATCCCCTGGGTGGCACAACAAGACGACGGGGCGCTCATTGAAGACATCGTCACCCGGTTCGACTACCCCAGAACGCAGCTTCTCGACGACCTCCAGGATGTGGTGTTCTTTGTCGGAGTTCATCCGTTCACCCCCGACTCCTTGATTGAGGTCGAGATCGGCGACGAGCGGGTTCACATCCGCTATGCCGACTGGTTTAGTCGACCACTTCGCCTCACCCCTGAGGAGGGTGCTCGTCTTCTTACCGCCGGCCGTTCGGTCCTTCCCCTCGCTGAATCTGATGATGACAATGGAGCTGGACCGCTCCTACGGGCACTGACCAAACTTGGCACGGCGCTGGGGGAAAGCGCCGCTGACGCAGTCGATGTGCGGCTCGGCCATGCTCCAAGCGACACCCTTGCGGTCTTGCGTGATGCTCTAGCCCGTCAGCGTCAGATCGACATTGAGTACTACGCCTACGGGCGGGACGAACTCACCGAGCGTCGCGTCGACACCAATCGGCTCTTTAGCGATCAAGGAAACTGGTACCTCAGCGGGTGGTGTCACCGTGCTGTCGGCGAGCGCGTGTTTCGTGTTGATCGCATTCGCACCGTTGCACTCACTGATGAGCCCAACGCCGATGTTGGGCCCACGAATGCGTCCTCGTTCTCGCCCGATAGTGACGATCCCCGGGTGATTCTTCGTCTTGCTCAGTCGGCCCGTTGGGTTATTGAGCAATATCCAGTGGAACAGGTCGTCGAGAACGACGATCACATTGATGTCACGATGGCGGTTACGGCCATTGGGTGGCTCGAACGGCTCCTTCTACGCCTGGGACCGGCCGCAGAAATTCTCCGCCTCGACCCACCCCTCCCCGCCGACCTATGTCGTCACGCCGCAGCGCGAGTCTTGACGAGATACCAATGACGGCTGTCGTGGCGCCCTGCTCCTTGCTTCCACAGATAGGGTCACTCTCGTGACTGATGACGCTTCGGGCCTCGCCTCCGGCCGCCCTGCTCGCGCAAGCGCCGGCCAAGCCGACGTGCTCGACGCCAACCAACCCGATTTCTGGGCCGGCGGCCAGACTCAGATTGCCGTTACCCGCAAAAAGCGAGGACTTCAGTCCACGCTGCGAACTCTTGTCGAATGGGTTGCTGTGGCCGTCGGTGCCCTCGCCGTCGCCCTACTGATCAAGGGTTTCCTTCTCCAAGCGTTCTACATCCCGTCGGAATCGATGCTGACCACACTGCACGTCGATGACCGCGTCCTTGTCAACAAGTTGAACTACCGCTTCGGCGATATTGAGCGAGGCGATGTCATCGTCTTCGAGCGCCCTCCGGGCGCCGGTGGTCAAATCGATGACTTCATCAAGCGTGTGATCGCCCTCCCGGGTGAGACAGTGACCTTGGTGAATGGTCAAGTGTTCATCGACGATGTGCTGCTCGACGAGCCCTACGTCGAGGGAGCGCCAACCGATCCGATCGTGGCCGCGATCACCGGCCTCGGCTGCACCAATACGCCCGAGCCCGATCGCTGCACCGTGGCAGAAGGTTGGTATTTCGTGATGGGCGACAACCGCAACAGCAGCATCGACAGCCGGTCGTTCGGGCCGATCGATGGGGACACTGTCGCAGGGCGAGCCTTCCTGAAGGTCTGGCCTCTCAGCGACATGGGCTTCCTCTAGCTCCGGTGGGAGTCGTTAGTCTGCGTACTCGCTAGCTACGGCCGCCATCCGATCGCTGTAGTCGCTGTAGACCGCGTCGATCCCCATGTCGATGAGACTGGCAAGCTGACGCTCATGCTGAGCGTCCCAGCCAAAGCACAGGACATCGAACCGGTGGAACAATGTGGTGAGTCCACCACTCCATTGGTTCTGGCGCAGGTTAACCGCATCGATTCGAGCGGCCGCCAGCTCAGCGGCCCGTCGCTCCGGGCCGCGTTCGAGACGCTCGAGCGCGGTTGAGTTCACGAGACGAGCGTCAGGCGCCCGGTCGCGCCATTCCTGCAGAAGGCTCAGTTCGGGATGACAGATCCAGAGTCGATCGAGTGCCTCGTGCTCCCGAGCGATCGCCACGATCGGGCCGAACGTATCTGGGTTCTTGAGATCGACGCTGATCGGGTGGGCGGTGCCGACAGCCGCGTAGAGCTCCACCAGGGTAGGGATGTGAGCGTTGAGCCGGTCCCGCTCAACATCGGCGATCCAGCGGCGTGGGAATCGGCGCTGCCAGCCGTCGTGATCGAGGACAACCTGCCCATCTCGCGTTAGCCACGCATCGGTTTCCAGACCGGTTGCACCGAGACGCACGGCCAAGTCAAACGCCTCGATCGTGTTCTCAGGGGCGTGTGCTTTTGCCCCCCGGTGGGCGAACAGCACGGGTGGTTGCCAGAGCGCAGGAATCCGGGTGGACATCGCTTCATGGTGGCACTCCTATTTGCTCTGGGCACACCTGGCCGAGAGTTGTTTGGTTGTGGCCAAAAAATAATTAAAGAAATCAGGCTTGCAGACCGTTAATGAAGAAG
>JAACCU010000035.1 GCA_009937405.1 Actinomycetota bacterium | reverse complement strand
GATTCAACGTGCTCCAGGCGCAACCCGGCCCGATAGACCGGGTTGTCGGGGTCTTCGAGCGGCGCCACGAACTCGGCGCGGGTGCGATAATGCTGCGGAAAATTCGTAGCCGCGAACTCGTCGGCCGAAACAACACCCTCATCGCGCATGTCTCGCCAATGACGGGCGAAGGTGTCGAACATGTTTACTCCACCCGTGTTGCCGAGGTAGCGGCCTTCCTCGTCGATGCCGAAGTTGAACAGTGCCAGCCGCGCTCCCGGCTTCATTTCTTCGCTCCGGCGCAGCAGCATGTTTTGCCAATCCTCGGCTCCTTTGGCCTGAAACGCTTCACGTTCCCGGGGGGCCGCGCCGACCATATGGACGTGGTCAGCGATCTGACAGGGAGCGGCAGAGACATAGTGGCTGGCGGTGGCCGAAAAGCCGATGTCGAGCGTGTTGGCAGGCAGGATCGCTTTATGGAATGAGGTGGCCGAGGCGAGGATGTGCACGTCGGGTATCTCGGTGGCATAGGTCGCCTGACCGGTCAGGCCATGTGTGATCTGGAAGGTCTCACTAAAATCGTTGCGCGGCAGATCGGTGTAGATGATCTCTATCGGGCGGCTGGGGCAGCGGGAGCGGACGTCGGTCAGAATTCGCCGCCACATGTCAAGCGAGGTGCCGCCGTCGGCTGCGCCCATATCGGTAATACGAAAAACTGTGCCGTCATCTGGCGGATCCATGCGGGCCAGCGCCTCCAGCACCAGCCCGGCCGCGTTGTCCATCACATACTTGGCGCCGATCGTTGCGCGCGAGTAGTAGCCCGCGCCCTTCATCGCCATGAATGAGGTTGTCTCTTCGGCCATTCGTCGCCCCCTGTTGTTGCTTCAATATTGACACGAACGCAGGTTTATGGCGAGGCGACAAACAGGCGCACATTGCCCGTTACCAGCGCTTGTCGGTGAACGCCGGCTTGCTACGGAATGCTGGCGATTGGAAAGGCACGGCGCCAGTGGTTGCGCTGGTAGTCACCGTAGAGAAACCCGGGCTCGTTATTCGACTGCTCGGTGAGGCAACGAATGTGAGCGTCTTGGTCGGGGTTGACAAAAAGAGGGATCGAGTAGCGGTCGACATTCCCGCGATTGATCACCCGATGCGATGTCGAGGAAAACAGTCCATTGGTCCAGGTCGGCATCAGGTTTCCCAGATTCACGACGAAGCTGTTGTCGATCGGCGGCGCACCGACCCAAGCCCCTTCCTTGTTCTGGATTTCGAGCCCGCCCGTGTGGTCTTGCCACAAGATCGTGAACGCCCCGGCGTCAGTGTGGGGAATCACCCCGATGTCGTCTTCTGAGGTTGGATTCTCCTGCGGTGGGTAATGGTTCAGTTTCAGACGAGTGGTCGGCCGGTCGAAGAGCCCAGCAAGGCTGCCCGGTGCGACGCCGAGCGCTTGTTCGAACGCGCTGATAAGCGCCAAGGCCAATGGTTGGGTTGCCGCGAGATAGTCGCCTAGCGCATGTCGTAAGGCCTCAGCGTTCTCCGGCCATTGATTTGGGCCATCGAGCGGCCGAGCGCTATTCAAAGGGTGGTCGTAGCCGACCCAGAACCCTTCCTGATGGCTGGTGCCGGCATCGTGTTCGCCCTCGAAGCTGCGAAAGAACAGCGGCAGGTAGCCGCGCATTCGCTCGTTGACCAAGCAGCGTTGCTTCTGCTGCATCGGGCGGGCGAAGTAGCGAACGGCTTCGCCATGAAGCTGCTCGACGACATCGGACGAGACTCCGTGGTCGCGAACGTAGAAGAACCCAACATCGATACACGCATCGCGAACCGATGCGACGACGACGGGGTCTGGGTCGCCGGCCACAGCAGAACTGATGTCGATGACCGGAATTTCAGAGAACGTCAGCGAGGGCCGGACTTCGAGAGTCATGCCACGAGACCCTACCCAAAGGGTCGGTCCTGGTGCCTTGTCCGCGTCGAGCGTCGGCGAAACCAATAAGGCCGCGGTTGCCCTCAGCCTCGGCCCAAGGCGTTCCGGCGGCTCCTGCTCTTGGGAAACGACGAGACCTTCATCTTTTCGCTGTGCTGACTTGACTTGGTCGAGATTGACCTCACCAGGCGCCGGTGGCGTGAGCGGCGCCGGTGCCGCTATCGATGTTGAGGTTGACGCCGTTGATGTAGCTCGACGACGCGTCGTCGGCGAGGAACAAGAGCGCCGGCGCCATCTCGGATGGCTCGGCCATCCGTCCAGCGATACTGATAGCGCGATCAAGCACCTGGCTGCTTACGCCGCGGCGGAAGTCGTCCACCAGTGCAGTGTTGGTAACGCCGGGGCAGATGGAATTGATCCGCACACCCTGCTGCCGGGTCTGAAGGGAGCGAGACAGTGTGTAGTACTGGACCGCTTCCTTCGACAACGCATAGCCGTCCCCGCAGACATCAAGATTTGCGTCGACCCAGCCGAGGCCGTCGGCAAACGACGACGCCGCCATCAGCTGCATCATCACCGGTGCACGCTCCGGCCAGCCGCGACCCGCCGTGGAGGCGACGTGCACCACGGATCCCCCGTCGACGATCCGCGGTAGAAGCGATTCGGTGAGATGGCGCAGCCCGAGCCAGTTGATGCGCATCACCTCCTCGGGAGTGAAGCGCCCACCGTTGGGCACACCGGCACAGTTGAACAGGGCATCGACACGGTTCGGCAGCGCTGCAACTGCCGCATCGATGGAGGCCGGGTCGCCCATGTCGCACTCGTGGGCGCGTTGAACGGGTGCGGCGACCGGCGCAATGTCGAGGGCATGGATTTCGGCCCCGCGTTCCAGCAACAACTCAGCGGTCGCGGCGCCGATCCCTGACGCTGCCCCGGTGATGACCACAGTGCGATCGGAAAAATCCAGCAGCGAACCCATTGTCCTATCCTGTCATCAAATCGTGCGGGAGCTCCGCAACCACCCCTCGCTTGGTCCGGCACTAACGTCGCAGGATGGCGCCATGCAATCTCACCGCAGTCGAAGCCCGACGTCAGATCAGCGCCGGCGAACTCAGCAGCGTCGATTTGGTGACCTCATGCCTCGATCGCATCGAAGCCGTCGATCCTGCGGTCAACGCCATGATCACCCGCGCTGGAGAGCAGGCTCTCGCCGCAGCGGCTGCCGCCGATGCCACGGCGCCCATGGGTCCGTTGCACGGGATACCCGTCGCCATCAAGGATCTTCAACCCACCGCCGATCTGCGCACCACCTACGGCAGTCCCAGTCACGCCGACCACGTCCCCGACACCGATGCCGGCATCGTGGCGCGAATCCGTGCGGCTGGTGGCATCGTGATCGGCAAGACCAACATCCCCGAGTTTTCCATCGGCGCCAACACCGTGAACCCACTCTTCGGCGCCACCGGCAACCCTTTTGCGGTGGATCTCACCTGCGGGGGCTCGTCGGGCGGGTCCGCCGTGGCGGTCAGCACCGGGATGGCCCCGTTGGCGACGGGCTCGGACCATGGCGGCAGCCTCCGCATACCCGCCTCGTACTGCGGCGTGGTTGGTTACCGCGCCACGCCGGGAGTAGTTCCCCACGAGGGACGCGCCGTCACCCAAACCTTCTATTCCGTCCAGGGCCCAATGGCTCGCACCGTCGAAGACACCGCGCTCCTTCTTTCGGTCATCGCCGGCCGCACCCGCCTCGACCCCATGGCGTTCCCCCTCGACACCGCAGCGCTGGCCCGCCTCGCCCCGGTCAACGTCGGTGATCTACGGATCGGGGTGAGCGAGGACCTCGGTGGGCTACTCGTGTCGTCCACGATTCGCCGCACCTTCCGCGACCGTGCCCATCGACTGGAACGGATCGTTGGATCGATGCACGAACCGACCGTCGACCTTCGAGCGGCGCCGGGCGTCGACTGGCGAATCCGTTCCGATCTGTTCGTCGCCCAGTACGGGCGCGACGCTGACGGCTGGGACGACGACTTCAACCCCAACATTCGTCAGAGCTACGACAGCGCCATGACCACACCGATGGCCGATATCGCGGCGGCGCGGCGCACCCAGATGGAGCTGTACCAACAGTTCCAGGCG
>JAACCU010000317.1 GCA_009937405.1 Actinomycetota bacterium | reverse complement strand
TGGTCAATGACCATGTCGAGGGCTGCGCCGCTGGTGAAGAGTGCGCTGGGGAGCGGACACAGCTCGTTCGGCCCTCGTGACCGTTCGCGCTGAGGACGCCCACTTCGAAACAACAGACTGGTGCCTTCTGCTCGCATTGTCAGCGATCTGGGGCTCGTCGTTCCTGCTGATGGCTATTGGTTTGGATGCGTTCGAGCCCGGCCTCGTCACGCTGTTCCGGGTCGGCCTCGGAGCGATAACGCTCGCCGTCCTGCCTGGTGCCCGTGGGTCCATTCCCCGCCGTGACCTGGCCAAGTGCGCGGTGGTGGGCCTCACGTGGATGGCGTTCCCGCTCACCTTGTTCCCTATTGCCCAGCAATGGATCGACTCGTCGGTTGCGGGAATGCTCAATAGCGCGATGCCGCTCATGACCGTGCTCATCGCGTGGCTGGCGTTCGGGACTCCGACGGGCCCTCGGCGTCTGTTTGGCGTCGGCGTCGGATTTGTCGGGATCTTGCTGATTGGTATCCCTGAGGCGTCGAGCGCAGGCACGAATGCCATCGGCGTGCTCCTGGTCGTCGTCGCTGTCGGGTCCTATGGCGTTGCGGCAAACCTGGCCGGGCCTCTCCAGCGCGAACATGGTTCCCTGCCTGTAGCGGCACGGGCGCTCGGCTTCGCAGTCCCCTTTTGCATCCCCTACGGGGTGGTGGGAATCGTCGGTTCTTCGTTCGCCTGGAGTTCGCTTATTGCTTGTGTGGCGCTCGGAATCGGCGGCACCGGGATCGCATACGCGATCGCGGTGACGCTCAGTGGACGCGTTGGCGCAGTGCGGTTCTCCATCGTCACTTACATCATCCCCGCGGTATCGATCGCGTTGGGAGTCGTGTTCCGAGACGAAACCATCAGCGGCTGGGCTATCGCCGGCACCGTTGTGGTGCTCGTCGGCGCCTTCTTGAGTTCGCGGGTGGATTGAACGACGTCCCCGCGGGGACGTTTTCAGCCGCTACTCGGTCGCGGCTGAATCGAACTGATCCCGCAGCACGCGCTTGAGGACCTTGCCGGTGGGGTTGCGGGGGATGGCATCAACGAACTCGACGGCCTTGGGCTGCTTGAAGCGAGCGAGCTTGCCGTCGGTGAACTCAAGAACTGCCTCGGCACTGATGGAATCGTCGGCGCGAACAACCACGGCCAGCGGTGACTCACCCCACTTCTCCGAACTAATGCCGATCACGGCGACCTCGTTCACACCCGCCATGGCGAGCATGACGTTCTCGATCTCGGCCGGGTAGACGTTTTCGCCGCCGGAGATGATCATGTCCTTGATGCGGTCCTGAATGTAAACGAATCCGTCTTCGTCGAAGATGGCGACGTCGCCGGTGACGAGCCAGCCGTCGACCAGGGCTTCGGCGGTGGCTTCGGGACGGTTCCAGTAGCCCAACATCATGTTGGGGCCCGAGAGCAGCACTTCGCCCGGCTCGTTTGGTGCGCAATCGTCGCCGGCTTCGTTGACGATCCGCACATCACCGTAGAAGAATGCTTTGCCGGTCGAGCCAGCTCGTTGGAGCGCGTCCTGAGGAGCGATCAGGCAGCCTGGCCCGCAGCTCTCTGTGAGTCCGTAGACCTGATGGATTTCGATACCCATTGCCTCGTATGTCTTGATAAGGGTTTCCGGTACCGGGGCGGCACCACTCATCACCCAGCGAAGAGTCGAAATGTCATGGTTTTCGGCGTCGTAGGTAAGGAGCATGAATTGGAGCATGGCGGGAACGGCCAGCGTGACTGTGACCCTCTCCTCTTGGAAGATTTCCCAGATCCGCACGGGGTCGAACTCGCTCATGATCACCGCGGTGCCGCCCAGGTTGGCGATGCTCAGCATTGGGTTGAGCGCCCCGACATGGAACAGCGGCAGGCAGATCAGGTAGCGGTCGTCGTAGCGCGTATCGGCGGTGGTGTTGGCGGTGATCACCGACCACAGCGCAGTGTTATGCGAGTGCATCACCCCCTTGGGCAGGCCCGTGGTGCCCGAGGTGTACATGATGAACAGGAGGTCGTCGTCCCCGGTCTGGGCATCGGGTTCGTGATTGGAGGCAGCGCCAAGGATGTCTTCATAGCCTTCGGCGAAGTCGGGACGGTCGGCCCCGTCGCCGACATGGATCCAACGGGTGACCAGGGTGCCATCGGTGCCCCGCTGGTAGAGCTCGCTCACCACCTGGGTGAACGCACTATCAAAGACCATCACCGAAGCGCCGGAGTCGGTGAGGATGAACGACAACTCGTCGGCGACAAGGCGCCAGTTCAGCGCAACAATCACGCCGCCAACCTTGGCCGCGCCGAAGAACGTCTCCAGAAATTCGGGACTGTTCATCAATAATGTGGCGACACGATCACCTGGATTCAGACCGCCATCGGTCAGGGCATTACCGGCCTTGTTCACCCGTACGTTCAGCTCTGGGTAGGTCATCCGCGTGCCGCTCGCGATATCGACGATGGCCTCTGTGTTGGGGTTGAGTTCTGCCCGCTTGGTGATGAATCGACCAATATTGTTCTGCATGGCTGGATGGTAGACGGCTGTGCCCAGGTAGAGAATTGGAAACTGGTTGAAAATTCTTTTTCAGTTTCTGTTAGGTCCGGGGGTTGTCGGGACTCTTACACGTGACCAAGTCACCAAGGAGACCGAAAAATGAATAATCACAGCAAATAACTAACGCAAGGCATTCTTGTCCTGATTGGAGTTGTCGGCGGCCTCGCCGTCGCAACGACACTTGTTTCATTCAACGAAGACGGCGCCGACCCCCGATGAGGATGATGGTCCCCTTGTCTTGGTGGAAGTCCCCATATGGAACTGATCGATATCTGCGAGCAGTTCCGTGGATTTGCAGCGACGATGGTCCTCTCGTAGAGGAACTTCCGGTGCCCTGCGGACCTGGCGGCTGCCCGGCTTGGGTTGTCGAATACAGCCCCATCGACATCGTGCATCCCAATTACTTCACGCAGTCTCTGAACTCGTTCTGCCTCATCGGCTTCTAGTCCACCTACCTCGAACCCATGTCAAAGCCCCTTGCCCGGACGTTTCCACCCGGCAAGGGGGTTTCGCGTTCACTGATGCCCTTGGTGTGAAACTCTCCCACTCCTACGTTCTCGTTGGCAGGGTGAGGGAGCGGGTGGAGCGAAGCTC
Organism: Actinomycetota bacterium; assembly: GCA_009937405.1. Lineage (GTDB taxonomy): Bacteria > Actinomycetota > Acidimicrobiia > Acidimicrobiales > Aldehydirespiratoraceae > JAACCU01. The sequence goes on along the minus strand of JAACCU010000317.1, from coordinate 857 downwards.
GACACATCGATGACTTTGAGATTTGCGAGAGAACTCGAGCCAGGGCGGCAAGCCCGCTTGCACTGCTTACCTCCTTGGCCATCATCCCGGCGCCGCGAGAATTGCACGCGCAATTCGCGGACGGTCGTTCTGGATGCGGGGTCTCTTCGGGCCGTTTCCTACCGGCATCGTCATCCGCGGAAGCGCGGGCATCATCATCGAGATAACGGCGTTTGACTATGCCCGCAATGAAGCCAGCACCGGGCTCATTGCGAAGCTGGTGGCTTGCTGACCGGCGGCTGCGGCTAGCTCACCTTAACTTGTGGCAGTTATACTGACATATTACGCTGGAGACGATGAGCGATACGTCAAGGCACAAGCCTGTCCCACCAGCGGATGGCCGTCGCGCTCGTCGCGATCGCAATCGTGAAAGCGTCGTCGATGCCCTGCTCGAGTTGTACGGGGAGGGTCACCTGCGGCCGTCACTCGACCTGGTGGCTCAACGGTCACATATAAGCCACCGCAGTGTGTTTCGCTATTTCGAAGATCTCGATGAACTGGATCGAGTGGCGATCGAACGCTTCCATGAACGGTGTGCCCATCTTTTTGAGATCCCCGCTCTCGGCGAAGGGTCGCTTTCCGCTCGCATCGAGCGGCTGGTCGATCAGCGATTGATCTTGCACGATACCACCGCCCCGGTGGCACGGGTGGCACGGATGCGTGCACCCAACCATCCGGTTCTGGCAGAAAACATCGTGACAAACCGAGACGTGTTACGCCGTCAGCTAGCTGCTCATTTCGCGGTCGCGTCCGAACTTCAGGGGTCGGCGACAGGGCTGGCGGGAGCGGCGGTGAGCTGCATGGAGACAATCGCTCGC
>JAACCU010000316.1 GCA_009937405.1 Actinomycetota bacterium | reverse complement strand
CCAGAGCATGCTCGACAAACGCGTCATGGCGTACCCGACGCCGGTTGCCGTTGTTGTCGTTTCGAGACCAAACAAGGCTCTCAGCGCCTCCTGGGGGAGGGCCGCGAGTGCGCCGAGGAACGAGAGCACGGGTAGCGCCAGAAGCTCCCGGTCCTTTTGCAGCACATGCCATGACGTGCGAGCGAGTGTGAATGTATTACGGATGCGACCCATGGCTGGATTCTACGGCAACGCGCCGCTCGTTCGCCTCGGTGGGTGTGAGCAACTCATGCCGAGGTTTGTTGCCCGGGTAATTTGCCTAGAGGGAGTAGTCGATGACGGCGCGGATGTTTTCGCCGGCATGCATGGCCCGGTAGCCCTCGTTGATCTCGTCGAGGGGATAACGAGCGGTGATGAGTTCGTCGAGTTTGAGCTTGCCCTGGTCGTAGAGACGGAGAAGATTCGGGATGTCGCTGCGAGGGTTGCAGTAGCCATAGATCGAGCCGTGGAGGTGCTTGCCCATCATGGCGAGATCAACAGTGTTGAGGGTGATCTCGTTCTGCATGATGTTGCTGAGTGAGGTGAGGGTGAGGTTTCCGGCCTTGCCCACGAGGGCCATGGCAGGGGCGAAAAGGTCGGAGGTTGCGTCGCCGACCGTCAGGAGCACTGCGTTGGCGCCTCGGCCCCAGCTCAACTCCTGAACCAGAGGTCCAGCCTCCTCGATCGAGGCGACTGCGTGGGTTGCGCCGACGGTCTGGGCGAACTCTCGCTTCATCTCGACTGGGTCGACGGCGATCACATTGGCGGCGCCAGCCATTGCTGCGCCCTGGACGGCGTTGATGCCAATACCGCCGGTGCCGATTACCACGACCGTGTCGCCCGCCTTCACGCCGGCCACGTTGACTGCGGAACCCCAACCGGTGGCCACGCCACATGAGGTGATGGCAACCGCATCAAGCGGGTACCAGTCGCCGACTTTGACGATCGAGTTCTCGTGTACCACTGAGTACTCGGAGAAGGTGCCGATGCCGCTCATCGCTCGCACCATCCCTGTCGGGCCCTTGTGGCGTGGTTTGCCACGCTGGATCTCTTCGCCGTTGTCGCAGAGGTACTGCATGCCCTCCGCACACGACGGGCAGCGTCCACACGACGGGATGAACGAGGCGGCAACATGGTCCCCGACCTCCAGTCCGCGAACACCCGGGCCTACTGCTTCAACCACTGCGGATCCCTCATGGCCGCACACCATCGGGAGCATTGCTTCGGTGAAGTCCCCGAGTCGCACGTGCTCATCGGAATGGCAAAGGCCGGCGTAGGCCATCTTGATGAGAATTTCTTCGTGGCCAGGATCCTCGAGTTCGAACTCGTCGATGACCCAAGGACCGTTCACTTCGTAGGCAACTGCGGCGCGTGTCTTCATTGGGTGAACATAGGCGCCAACTCTGCTAATTGTCACCCTCGTGGAGTAGAACTACATACGTGGAACCTGAACCCGACGGGCGTGGCCGGATGGAGCCCGTGGTAGCTATTCGTGAGGTAGGCGTGCCGACACCGCCGCCGCGCCTCTCGCCGTCGGGAGCGGGCACATTCGAGCAGTGCCCCCGCCGATGGCGCTTCCGCTATGTCGAGCGTTTGCCCGATCCGCCTGGGGAGGCCGCGCTTGCGGGCAGCTTTGCCCACCGTGTCCTCGAGTTGTTGATGCAGAAGCCGGCTGCGGAGCGCACGCCTGCCGCCGCGAAACTCATCGCTCGTGACGAGTGGGCAGATGTTGAGAACGACAACGATTACCAGGCGCTGGGCCATGACGACGAAGGCAGCCGCCACTTCCGCTGGAAGACGTGGCAGGCGATCGAAGGCCTCTGGGCCCTCGAAGATCCCACCACCGTCGATGTCCGTGCCACGGAGCAAGATGTCCAAGCGGTGCTAGGTGGCGTGCCGTTTCGCGGGATTGTCGATCGGCTTGAAGACGAAGCCGATGGCCTTGTTGTCACCGACTACAAATCGGGCAAGGCCCCTGGGTCCCGTTACCGCCGCAGCCGGCTCGACCAGGTGTTGCTCTACGCCGCGGCGGTGAAGGAAGCCACCGGCGAAATGCCTGTTCGGGCACGTTTGCTCTATCTCGGGCAGCGTCCCGTGGGGATCGACGTCACTCAACCGGAGCTCGATGGCGTGATCGAGAAGCTCAGCGACACGTGGACCGCGATCAACACTGCATGCGATACCGATGAGTTCGAGCCGCGTACCGGCCCGTTGTGTGGCTGGTGTCCTTACGCGGATCGGTGCCCAGAGGGCACGGCCGAGGTCGCGAAGCGCCAGGCCCGCAAGGCGGCTGAGTAATCCGGCGAAGTCGGCTGAACTTATTCGACTGACGGTGGGTTCTGCCCGCTTTGATTCCGCTTCCAAAGATGACGGACCACCATCAGTGCCATGACCCCGCCCGCAGCGCTAATCACTCCCGAACTGAGGAGCCACCTGTCGGAGGGAGGGTCGGCCGGCGCAGGTGTCACCGCAGGTTCAGGGGGGGGATCGTCATGGGTCGGCGCTGACGTTTCATTGGCTGTCGGCTCACCGAGAAGGGCGTCGACAGGTGCCGAGTCTTCGGTGCCCGGCTTGGGTCGCCGCCGATTGGCCTGAGGGTCATAGGTCATGGGCGACCTCCGGAGTCGAGATTGGCACGGGGTCTGATGATGAGAGCACCAGATCGAAGAGTTGATCGAACTCGGCCGCCGCTTCCGCCGCGCCCGGGCGAGTACCGAGCGCATGAATCGGCAATGATGCTGCCGATGCCTCAGGGATAGCGGCACGCAAATGGATCGGCGGCAGAACGATGTCAGGATAATCTCGGCGAAGCTGCTCGTCCCAATAGCGGGCATCGCGGGTGCGGCCCAACCGGTTGACGGCCACGCCTGCGATGGTAAGAGGAGCCGGCTTGCGGCTTGCGATGCGCTCGACCGTGCGCAGAATTTGGCCAACCCCGTCAGAGGCCCATGCACCCGGTTCGGTGACTACCAGAGCCCGGTCGGCCGCAAAAAGGCCGTTGACGGTAAGCAGGCCGAGCGATGGTGGACAGTCGATGATGACGAGATCGTGCTCGATGCCCGTGAGGGCAACGGCGAGGCGGTCGTTGGCGCCGATCGGATCGGTGAGCAATTGTGACTCACGCATGGCGAGCGCCGGAGTGGCGGGTACGACCGAGGGCGGTCGGCCGCCGTCCTCGGGCCAACCCGAAGCGACTCGGAGTGCGGGGATAGAGCCAGGGCGTTCTTCGGCGAGGGCTTGGTCCACGCTGAACGGCGGGTCCCAGACTCCAAGGCCGGTGGTGGCGTTGCCTTGAGGGTCGAGATCGATCACCAGGCTGTCGAGCCCTCGTGACCATGCTGTGGCAGCGAGTCCGAGTGCGACCGTAGTTTTACCCACGCCGCCCTTCTGGTTGACAATTGCAATGATCGGCACGCCTTCACGGTAGCGGGATGATCACGTGCTGAACAGGTCGGCACCGAAGCCGTTGGTCGGGGCACTGTCGGCAAGGACCGATGCGGCTGGAATCCCGAACCAACCTTCAGCGATGGTGGCGTAGTACTCCTCGACCATCATGGTGGCTACAAGATTTCCGTCGTCGTCCAAGGCGTTGAGATCAGGAGCATCGCCGTGGAGTCCGGCCACGACCGGACCACAGAGAAGCCCCGGTCCGGCAGTTCCGTGGCCGGTACCGCTGCCGTTTTCCTCAGGCCGACGACCGAACTCGCTGGTGGTCATGATCAGGGTTTGGTCGGCGAGACCCCGAGATGCCAGACCATCTTGGAGCGCAGCCAGACATGCACCTAGATCATTCATCATCTCGTTGTGGTCATCCGCCTGGTCATCGTGAGTGTCGAAGCCGTCGAAGGGCACATGCAGCACACGCACGCCGAGGTTGCTGTCGAGGAGTCCGGCGGCGAGTCCGAGTTGGTAGCCCAGCTCGGTCTCGGGAAATCCGCGGTCCCCCT
>JAACCU010000315.1 GCA_009937405.1 Actinomycetota bacterium | reverse complement strand
GGGGACGTGATCTGGAAGCGGCTGCCTGACTCTTACGTCCGGTAGGGTTCGGCCCGTTCTTTGACGCGTACGGAGCCTGCAGTGGAACCAACCTTGGATGTCGTCGGCGTGGGTAATGCCATCGTCGACGTAATTGTGACAGTCCCAGAATCTTTCATCGACGAGCACGACCTCGTCAAGGGAGCGATGACACTCATTGACGCTGAGCGCGCCACGACCCTCTACGCGGCGATGCCACCCGGGATCGAAGCCTCTGGTGGCTCGGCGGCGAACACCGCAGTGGGCGTAGCCAGCCTCGGCGGATCGGCCGCCTACCTCGGCAAGGTCCGCAACGATCAACTCGGCGACGTGTTCGCCCACGACCTGCGCGCGGCCGGTGTTGCGTTTGATGTCAGCCCTGCGTTGGTCGGTGACCCGACCGCCCGGTGCCTAATCCAGGTCACCCCTGATGCCGAGCGCACGATGAACACGTTCCTCGGGATTTCCGCCTTTCTCGATCCGGCCGACATCGACGACGCTGTGGTGGAGTCGGGCCGGATCACATACTGCGAGGGCTATCTCTACGACACGGATGAGGCCAAGGCCGCGATTCATCACGCCATGGACGTGGCCAGGGCCGCTGGGCGGCTTGTGTCGATCACGCTGTCCGACTCGTTTTGCGTGGATCGTCACCGCGATGAGTGGCTTGACCTGCTGGCCGACAAGGTTGATTTGGTGTTCGCCAACGAGGCAGAGATCGGCTCCCTGTTCCTCACCGATGACTTTGAGGCGGCTAGTCGCCAGATCACCGACCTTGTCCCGATGGCAGCGCTTACTCGCTCGGCCAAGGGTTCGGTGATCGTCACGCCCGATGAGCGGATCGAGGTTGGTGCCTCGTCCATCGAACGGGTGGTCGATGCCACTGGCGCTGGTGATCTCTACGCCTCAGGCTTTCTGTATGGTTTGGCGCGTGGCGCCTCGCTTGCGCATTGTGCGGAACTGGGCAGCATCGCGGCGGGCGAGATCATCTCCCACATCGGGGCTCGTCCGCACGTGGCGTTGGCGGGGCTCGTCGCTGGTCAGTGATGCTGCGGTGGCTCAGTGAACGGCAAGACCTCACAGTGCGATGCCGCAGCGGATCTTGACACCTCGACCATCCCCGGCGTGGTGATGAAGGCCAGCGAAAGCTGACCCCGTACCCTTAAGGCATGGGATACACCTGTTTCGAGATCGAAGAAGCCGACGGCGTGGCACACATTCGCCTGAACCGTCCGGAACAACTCAACTCCATGATTCCGGAGTTCTGGAACGAGCTACCCGAGATCATCGACGGATTGTCTGATGGCGGCCGGACCCGGGCAGTCGTCTTGAGTTCCACCGGCAAACACTTCTGCGCCGGCATGGATCTGAGCGTCTTTGGTGGTGTGGGCATCGAGGGAGAGGAATCCCTCAGCGCAGGCCGTCGCCACGCCAACTTCCGGTACAACGTCCTGCATCTTCAGCGTGCGTTCACCGCGCTCGAACAGGCCCGAATGCCTGTTCTGGCGGCTATCCAAGGGGGTGCCGTTGGTGGCGCCGTCGACCTGGTCACGGCCGCTGACTGTCGCTATGCCACCGAGGATGCCTGGTTTTGCATCCAGGAGATCAACATCGGCATGACAGCTGACGTTGGCACCCTTCAGCGCCTCCCCAAGCTCATCCCCGAGGGAATTGTCCGCGAGTTGGCCTACACCGGTCGACGAATGTCAGCGACTCGTGCTGCTGAGGTTGGTTTGGTCAACGAAGTGTTCGCCGATCATGATGCAATGCTTTCCGGCGTACATGAGATCGCTGCGGAGATCGCTAGCAAGACGCCGCTTGCCATACACGGCACCAAAGAGATGATCAATTTCACGCGTGATCACTCCGTCGAAGAGGGTTTGAAGTACATGGCGCTGTGGCAGACCGGCATGTTTCAGCCCTCCGATATGGCCGAGGCGTTCACCGCTATGCAGGAAAATCGTTACCCGATATTCGAAGATCTCGGCGAAGTCCGCCGCGGCCTCTGATCCTTACATTCCTCGACGTCAAGCAAATTGTCTGAGGCCCGTTCGCGGCGCGGAAACTACAGGGTCAGGTGTAGGGGAGGTCGCCGACGGTGACCAGGGTGGCTGCGATCCAGCCGCCGAGAGAGCCAAAATGCCGGTCGAGGGTTGAACCGTCTGCCAGGCCGTCTTCGTCGAGTTCGTAGCCGCCCTCGTAACTCACCTCGATCGCGTATTCGGCCTCGGCGAGGTCTGAGCCGTAGATGGACTGGACCGTTGGTCCGCTGCGGGTGAGTGCTTCGGTGCCGATCCGCGGTGAGTCGAGGGGTAGCGCACCAATAACCACGACCGGGTCGGGAAACGTTGTGAGCCGTTGGCGTCGAAAAACAATCTCGATCTCAATTCGTGGCGCCTCACTAAGCTCCTCTTCCACGTACCAGCTCCGGTAGGCGGTCTGCGACCAGGTTGGCCAAGCGCAGGAGATATCGGCCTGGACCCGAGGTGGGAGCCCTTCGCCAGGGAGACCGTAGGAGGTCTGCCAGGTGAGATCTCCGAGGAGAACATCGCTCTGGAAGTGCTCTTCGAACGCCTGTCGCTCAAGGCGGGCGGTTTCGAAGGCGTCGCGCAGCGCACCGATGGCATCGGTGAAGACGTGGTCAAGCATGGTTGCCTGAGGCTAGCGCTCGGCACTTACGTCAGTAGCCCAGTCCCACATCGACGGGGCCGACGAGTGGTTCATTGGCGATCCACCGGGTCACGTTCTCTCGGACCCGGTCAGCGATCAGTGGGAGTCCCATGGCTGGGGTGTTGCCGACGTGGGGCGTGATCAGACAGTTGTCGAGCTCCCACAGCGGGTGGCCGTCAGGGAGTGGTTCTGGATCTGTGACGTCAAGGACGGCACCGGCGATCTCATTGTTGCGGAGAGCGTTGACGAGGTCGTCGGTGATGACATGGCCGCCTCGACCGACGTTGAGTAGCCAGGCGTCGTTTCGCATGGCCTGGAGTCGGCCTGTGTCGATAATGCCCTGTGTCTCAGACGTGAGGGCGAGCGCGATGATCACGGCATCGACGCGTCCGAGGACGTCGTCGAGTTCATCGGTGGTGACGGTGCGGGCTGCTCCCAAAACAGGGTCGGTCTGACGGCGAACCACGGTGACGTCGCAGCCCCAGGGTTCGATCAGCGACAGGAACGATTCGGTGATCCCGCCGCCCCCGAGAATAGCCAGCCGTGTGCCGAGCAGGTTTCGGCCCGTTGGCGCCGGCCAACGTTCGGCGCGGGCGAACGTAGGGATGTCTCGAAACGCGGTGAGTAGCGCTGTCATGATCCACTCGGCGACGGGTGGCGCGTACACGCCCTTGCCGCATGTCCATGTGTAGGCAGGGTCGAGGTGCTGAACGAAGGTCTCCACACCCGCGTACGGGAGTTGGACCCACTCGACGTTGGTGGCCTGCGCCATCAGTTCGGGGAATGAGTCAGCGGCGGTTGGGTCGGCGAACATCAGGCTACTCGCCTCGCCGATCGGGACAACGGTGCCTCCCGCCTCCTGAACCGCCGACGCCATTGCCAGGTGCATCTCCGGCCGACTCGTCGGTTCGACAGCGATCAGGTTGCGTGGGGCGGCCATCGATCAGTTGAGCCCGAACTGACGGTCCCCGGCATCGCCGAGGCCTGGCACGATGAAGCCCATGTCATTGAGTCGCTCGTCGATCGCCCCGGTGACGAGCACATCGGCAACCCCGGCCTCCCGTAGAGCCTCCACACCCTCTGGGGCGGCGAGGACACAAACAAGGGTGATACGTCCGGCCCTAGATCGTCGGAGCTCTGCGCAGGTCTGGATCGCAGAACCTCCAGTGGCCAACATCGGGTCGAGGACGAAGACGTCGCGCCCATTGAGTTGATCAGGGACCGTATTGACGTAGGCGTGGGGGAGAAGGGTCTCCTCATCTCGTTTCATGCCCGCGAAACCCGTCCGCGCGTCGGGGAGCACGTCGAGGGCTGCACTGAGCATCCCGAGACCGGCTCGCATGACGGGTACGAGGATCGGGACGTCGGCGATGCGGGCACCGACCGAGGGACCCATCGGGGTGTCGATCTCGATCGGTGTAACGGCGTGACCACGGGTCGCCTCGTAGATGAGGAAACCGCTCAGTTCAGTAAGACAGCGGCGGAACCCAGCCCGGTCGGTTTCGCGTGCTCGCATACGGGTGAGGCGATCGGTAACGAGCGGATGATCAGCAACAGTGATGCGCATGACCTGAGCATGCCACGAGGCCGGCCTTGGCGCCCTACGCGGGGACGCGTGCTACCTCGCCATATGTCTCGAAGTCGATCAGCCGGGCGGCCAGCCGTCTGACGTCCGCGGGACTGACCTGATCGAGCTCGCGATTGCGGTTGATGGTGGTGATGGCACCGTCGTCGAGTCCGCTGACTGCTCCGGCATTCTGCTCGGTGAAGGTGTAGTTGCTCACAAAGTCGTAATCGGCGCGTAGTACTGCAACTGCTCGGTCGAAGGCGCTCTGACTTGGTCCATTTTCAGTGAGGTCGGTTAGCCCGGCAAATACGGCTGCACGGATCTCGTCGATGCGCTCTGGATCACCGTTGATCTGGATGGTGAGATCCATTCGCTCGATTGGGACGGACCATGGTGTGACGACCGCGGACCCGCCATAGGAGGCACCGAGGTCCTCGCGAGGCGAGTCGATTATCAACGTCTGGATGAGCGTCTCCAAGACCCGACCGGTCATTGCGTCGCCGAGATCCCAGTCGGCTCTCGAATCGAAGTGCCATGCGATCCCGCCATTTTCTGCGTCGCCTCGGAGCGGAACTTCGATCGCGACGACTTCGGTGCGCGCCGGCGCAAGTTGGTTGGTGAAGCTGTCGTCGGGTCCGGGGGGCAGCGTGCCGACGTATGCAGCCGCGAGCTTGCCGACGACATCCGCATCGGCATCGCCGGCAATCGAAATTACGAGGTCGTCGACGGTGCCGAACCGGGATGTGAATATCTCGAGTAGCGAGTCTGGTGTGGCCGAATCCAATTCGCCCTGTGTTGGCACCCAACTGTTGAGTTCACGGCGATAGGTCATGAACTGCAGTTCAAGCTCTGCCTCTGTGGCTGCATCCGCAGCGAGCTGATCGAGCAGGATTTGACCGCTCGAGATAGCACTGCGGAATGCGGTCTCATGGATGCTGGGGGCGGTCATCAGCAGGTGATAGATCTGGAACAGTGTCTCGATGTCTTCGGTGTCAGCGTTGCCGCTCAATCCCTCTCCTTCACTGAAGATGACCGAGTTGATGCCGACGCTCTTGTCCGAGAGGAACTGATCGAGTTGGGCAGGCGAGTAGGGCCCGACGCCCGACCCAATGACGGCATTCGACGCCAGTACCGCCTCCGCGAACGAGACGTCGTTGAGCGCGCTGTAGCCACCCATTGAGGTGGCTTCGAAAGAGATCGAACCTTCGACGATGTCCGTCTGTTGAAACACGACGATGGCGCCGTTGTCGAACTCCCAGACTTGGGCATCCTGAAGCACCGTGTACGAGTTCGTGGGTTCCGTGGGTTCGGGGGAATCCATGAGCTTGTCGATCGTTTCGAAGTCGCTGGTAGGAGCACTACCGACTGTGCTCTCCGCAATCTCCAACATCTCCGCGATTGTGGGCAGGGTGGTTGCGTCGGCGCCGACTGCGGCCATGATCGGGCCACCGGTGGCGAGCGACCAGCGCCAGTGGTCGGACAGTTCATCGGTGGTGACCGATTTGATCACCTCGCGCTCTCGGTCGATCCATGCCTGCTCAGGTTCGCCCCAAATGCCCGTGAGGAAATGGTTCGTGTACCACCAGGCGTAGTCGGCGTCCTGGGTCGAACCGAGCGATGCCTCCCAGGAATCAATGCCCGCACCAAACTCGGCAACGGCATCAGCGACTTCTTCTTCAGTAAAGCCCGAGTCGGCGGCTCCGCGCAGAATCGCCAGGTATTGCTCGAGTGTTGCACCGAGGTCGCTGCTTGCCAGATTGCTGCCGTAGTACCGAAGGCCTCGGTTCAGGGAGAATTCGGCGATGTATGGCTCACTGTCTGAGTTCAGCGTTTCATCGAACCATGCATTGGTGAGGCGGCGCGTCAGCATCTCGGCGATCAGGGTCTCCCAAACAATCAGCTTCGAGCCGCCGACTGTGCCCTGATCCCACGTGGTGAACGGGAAATCGACTGAGAGGTTGTCTACAACGTTCTCGGGATGGGTGATGATTTCAGCGACAGGGTTCGGTGAAATTGCCGGTGTCACAACGGTGTGGGTGGGGTGGTCGTCACCACGTGCGGAGATCTCGCCGAACGCGTCGATCAGCTTTTCCTCGAGGATGTCGACGGGCACATCTCCGACGATGATGATCGCCATGTTGTCGGGGCGGTACCAGCGATCGTAGAAGGTCCGCAGCGGGGCCTCCTCCATGGTGTCGGCCCACTCAGCCGTACCGATCGGGGACGAGCCCTCGTAGCCGGTGCCATCGGTGTACAGCTCTATGAAGTCGACGAAGATATGACCATCGGCAGATTCGGTGCGTTGTCGAAGTTCGTCTCGCACAACACCGCGCTCGGCGGCGACCTCAGCCGGATCGATCGTTGCCGCTGACGCCCACTGCGCGAGTACCTGAATCGCCGTATCGACAGTTGCCTCACTATCTGTCTGAGCCCAGAGTTCGTAGACGGTTTCGTCGTATGACGTGAACGCGTTGAGTTCGGGGCCGAACTGAATCCCGAGGCTTTCGAGTGTGTCCTTCAGTTCATTGCCCGGGAAATCGTCGGTGCCGTTGAACAACATGTGCTCAAGGAAGTGGGCGACGCCGCTGTCAGCCACCTCCTGTTGGGCCGACCCAGCGTTCACGACGAGCCGTAGTTGGATCGATGAACCAGGGCTGTCGTTGTCGCGGAGGTAGTAGGTGAGTCCGTTGTCCAGCGCGCCGGTCAGGGTGTCCGAGTCGAACTCAAGGGGCGTGGGATCGGGGTCCGGCGCATAGTTGAACGAGTCATCGTCAGCGTTCGTGGCGCCGCTGCCGGACCCAGAGGCATCATCGGCGTTGGCCGACTCGTCGGTCCCCTGGCTGAGGTCGTACTCGTCCGCCAACTCTTCGGGGGTCGTGGTCGAACAGGCCGTGGCCAAAACTGCTGCAGTGAGTGCCGAGGCGATCCACCGTTGCTTGTTACGCATGGCAGAACTCTAGATGGGTAGCTCCAAATCTGAGGCTTCTAGGGGTGCGTATCTGGGCTTGATGACCTGCTCGATGAGCCGTAGACGCTCACGGAAGGGAAGAAAGCTCGACTTCATGGCGTTGACGGTAAGCCAGCGCAGGCGGTCCCAGCCGTAACCGAACGTCTCGCTCAGCGCGGCCATCTCCGAAGACATGGTGACACCTGACATCAGGCGATTATCGGTGTTTACCGTGACGCGGAATCGGAGCTGGACCAACTCGTCAATCGGGTGATCGGCCAGCCGCTCCACGACACCGGTATTGACGTTGCTGGTTGGGCAAACCTCCAGCGGTATACGAGCGTCGCGCAAATAGTGGGCGAGTCGGCCCAGCGTTCGGTCTCCGTTGGCATCGCGCTCCATGTCTTCCATGATTCGGATGCCGTGTCCGAGCCGTTCGGCGCCGCAGAACTGCAGGGCTTTCCAGATCGAACGAGGGCCGTATGCCTCGCCGGCGTGGATCGTGATGTGGAAGTTTTCACGTTGACAGAACTGGAAGGCGACGAGATGGTCGTCGGGCGGGAAACCGTCCTCAGGGCCGGCGATGTCGAAGGCCACGACACCCTGGTCTCGGTACCGGACGGCGGCTTGGGCAACTTCGAGCGCGTTGTTTTGGTGGCGCATGGCCGAGCAAATCACGCGGATGGTGAGATCAGTGCTGGTGGACCCAGCATCGAATCCAGCGAGTACGGCCTCAATCACAGCATCGAGGCTCAGCCCTCGCTCGGTGTGGAGCTCGGGTGCGAAGCGGATCTCGGCGTAGACGACGCCATCGGCGGCGAGGTCTTCGGCGCATTCTCGGGCCACGCGATGCAGAGCGGCCTCCGTCTGCATGACGCCGACGGTGTGGGCGAAGGTTTCGAGATAGAGCGTCAGGTCTTTACGGTTCGCGCCTCGCAACATCCATTGCGACAATTCGGCCGGGTCTGTCGTCGGAAGATTTCTGTAGCCGTGTTCGTCGGCGAGCTCGATAATAGAAGCAGGACGCAGACCGCCATCGAGGTGATCGTGGAGCAACACCTTCGGAGCTCGACGAATTCGCTCAAGTGTGGGTGGCCCAACGGCTGGGCCCGTGACGCGGGTTTCCATACCGAAGGGTAGCGTTTCGAAATGCCCGCCCGCAGAGGTCTCATCCCCGCGATGATGATCATCGCGATGGTCATGTCGACGTTCAGCCTGTTTGCTATGGCGGTACTGGCGTCGGCAATGATCGACGACTTGGAGATCAGCCGGGCCACCCTTGGGTTGGTGGGTGCGTTGAACACTGGACTCGGCGCCTTGACTGCTCCGGCGACTGGTCGACTTGCTGATGTCATTGGGCCGCGCCGCGCCGTTCTCGGAACCATGGCCTTCGGAACTGTCGGCATGCTCGTGATGGGGGTGGCGAGCAACATCTGGCTCGTCGCGTTGGCGTTGCTGATCGCAGGAATTGCTCAGGGGTGGGGGAACCCGGCGTGCAACGC
>JAACCU010000314.1 GCA_009937405.1 Actinomycetota bacterium | reverse complement strand
GCGGTGATGTGAACATGTGGCGCAGCATCGTGGTCGGAAGGATGATCAGGAAGGCGATGAAACTGATGACGTGGGCCGACCACCAGAACTGGTGCCATTCGGCGAGGCTGTCGTTGTTTTCGACCAGGGTGGCGAGGGGGTAGCCGACGAAGCTCCACTGCTCGAACTGGGGCATGCCGTCGAGGGCGATACGGAATGCTTCCGCCACGAAGCCGGTAACGGCGATCGAGAAGAAGACGCCCAGGATCACTGCGTGTTCGGGCTTGGATTTGATGCGGATGCGGTAGGGGCGCCACGCCCACGGGCCGTAGCGGCGAATTATTGCCCACACGATGCCGATCAGGAAGATGAGGCCGGCGCCATCGCCAATCATGGCGTAGGCGCGGTAGACGTCGCCGTGAAGGAACTTGATGTCCTCGGGAACCTGATGGTTGATTTCGAGCACCGTGGTGACGCCGAGCAGGATGATGAACCCGAAGTAGATCATCGAGTGCATGATTCCAGCGACGGGTTCACGCATCAGCGTCTTCATGTAGACGCCGGCGCGGAAATCGCCCATCCGACGCTTGACGTTCTTCGTTGTGGTGCGCCGGTTGTCGGGGCGGCCGCGCTCCCAGTTTTTCATCCGGTTGGAGAACGCCCACGATCCCCAGATGAGGGTGGCGGGGATGACGGTGTAGAACCCGAGTTTGATCGCGTCCGGAATGTTGACGAACACCTCGCGCGTGACCGTCGACTCGTCATGCCAGTCGGTGATGAACGGTAAGAGGTATGACCCGAACGTAAACAGGGCAATACCGATGCCCATGATTCGTACGAGTTGGTGAGGCTTGAGACGCGATTCCATGGCGTCGCAAAGATACCTCTCTCCGCGAGGTCACCGCGTATCCGCCGGCTTCTGATGGCACGTCAGTGGATGAGGCGGGGACTTTTGTGTCGCTTCCGGCGGGGTTCACGTTGTCGAAACATTCGAGAAATCCGTGTTTCCTACGGTCACCGCCATGGATGTGGCACTGGTTCGATGGCCGGCAGGAGCAGACAAGCTGGAGACGTTGCGGAGCCAGCGCGCTCCCCGTCTCCTCGTAATCGGTAAGGACGCCTCGCCGCCTCGCCCGGTGGATGAACTCGAGGATTGGGTCAGGCTGCCGGTCGATGAGGGCGACGTTCGTGTCCGCGTCGACACGCTGGCCAAGCGGGCTCAACGATTGCTGGTGCCATCTGTCGACCGCGACGACGTTGTGCATTACGACGGCTCTCTGACGCCTCTCTCCCCGGTGGAAGCCCGACTCGTTGGTCCTCTCGTCGATCGTTTCAAATCGGTTGTGTCGCGGCCGGATCTGACCCGAGCGGTATGGGGCGGTGACGCGCCGGGACGCAATGCCCTTGACGTGCACGTCTCTCGACTACGTCGCCGAATCGAGCTGTCTGGGCTGCAGATCAAAACGGTTCGTTCCCGTGGGTATCTCCTCGAACCGATCTGACAGATAGCGGTCAGACATTCGCGTCAAAGCGGTAACAACAAACGAACGGTCGCGAAATCGTCGCTTCGTAGCGTGTCGACATGTTCAGAAAACATTCGCTCATCATCTCACCTGTCGGAGTCGCCTTACTGTGGGCATCGCCTGTGGCCGCTGAGGACGACGGGCTGACCGCTGAAGTCGTCCAAGCTGTCATGGACAATTTGTGGCTCGTTATCGCGGGGTGTCTCGTGTTCTTGATGCAGGCCGGCTTCGCCCTCGTTGAGGCCGGACTCACGCGGGCTAAGAATGTCGGCAACATCATGGCGAAGAACCTCGCCGATATGTCGATCGGGGCAATGGCGTTCTTCATCGTTGGTTGGACGATTGCCTACGGCACCTCCGACTCCAAATGGTGGGGTGGCCTCAACGACTTCTTCTTCAAGGACTCGGCTGACCCCAGCGCAATCTTTGATACGTCGGCCGGGCTGACGCCCGCCACAAGCTTCTTCTTTCAGGTCGTGTTCGCTGCCACTGCCGTCACCATTGCGTCGGGTGCCATGGCTGAGCGGACGAAGTTTTCCACCTATCTGATCTTCTCGGCGGTGATGACGGCTGTGATCTATCCGGTGGTCGTTCACTGGACGTGGGGCGGCGGACTCATTGCCCAGATTGAGATTGGCGGTCGCGTGTATTCCGACTTCGCCGGTTCGACCGTCGTGCACCTGACTGGTGCGGTTGCTGCCCTTGTCGGTGCCGCGCTGCTTGGCCCCCGTCTTGGCAAGTACGGTCCCGATGGCAAGGCCCGTGCACTTCCCGGTCACAACATCGGCTATGCCGTTGTCGGCGTCTTCATTCTCTGGTTCGGATGGTTCGGCTTCAATGCCGGATCAGAGCTTGTGGCCGACGCCATCGTGCCGTTCCTGGCCATGAACACACTGATGGCCGCCTCTGCCGGTGTCATTGGTGCCTCGGCTCTCATATGGATGAAGACGGGCGTCGCTGATGTCGCCATGGCCGGCAATGGTGCCTTGGCGGGCCTCGTCTCGATCACCGCTCCGGTTGGCACGGTTGAGCCGTGGGCTGCCATCGTCATCGGTTTCATCGGCGGCCTGATCGTGGTCTTCGCGGTGCTCGGGTTCGATGCGATCAAGATCGATGACCCAGTTGGCGCTATCTCTGTCCACGGTGTCTGCGGCATCTGGGGCACGCTTTCGGTCGGGCTCTTCGCCCGCTACGACGACGCCTTCCTCGGCGCCGAGAACGTCGGCCTCTTTTACGGCGGCGGTATCTCGCAGCTGCTCGTGCAGGCCGTGATGGTTGTCATCGTGGTCGCCTGGGTCGGTGGCACCAGCCTCATCCTTTTTTCGATCCTCAAGCGAACCATCGGCCTCCGTGTTGACGCCGAAGAAGAGATAGCTGGACTCGACGTCGCGGAGCACGGCTCTGCCGGCTACGGCCTCGAAACCATGGGTCTCAGCTAATAGCTCCCCCAAGTCGAATTGGCAGGTTCAGCGTCGGGAACTCGGACGATGAACCTGCCATTTGAGGTTTTGGG
>JAACCU010000313.1 GCA_009937405.1 Actinomycetota bacterium | reverse complement strand
TGACGGAGACGCTGGTGAAGGTGCCACGAATCTTGTTGACGACGAGCGTGGCCAGAGCCTCGCCCTCTACGTCCTCAGCAATGATCACCAGCGGCTTGCCCGACTGCATGACCTTCTCGAGAACCGGAAGGAGATCCTGAACGTTCGTGATCTTGCCCTGAACGAGCAGAATGTACGGATCGTCGAGAACCGCTTCCTGACGCTCAGCATCAGTGACGAAGTACGGGGAGAGGTAACCCTTGTCGAACTGCATGCCCTCGACGAAGTCGAGATCCATGCCGAAGGTGTTGCTCTCTTCGACCGTGACGACGCCGTCCTTGCCGACCTTGTCAATGGCCTCAGCGATCACTTCGCCGATGGAGGTGTCAGCAGCAGAGATAGACGCGACCTGAGCGATCTTGTCCTTGCTGTCATCGACCTGCACGGCCTGACTGGCCAAGTTTTCGACGGCGGCAGCAACTGCCTTCTCCATGCCCTTTTTGAGGCCCATGGGGTTGGCACCGGCAGCCACGTTACGCAGACCTTCACGCACGAGAGCCTGAGCGAGCACAGTGGCGGTGGTGGTGCCATCGCCAGCGATGTCGTTGGTCTTGGTAGCCACCTCCTTCACAAGCTGAGCACCCATGTTTTCGAAGACGTCTTCGAGCTCGACTTCACGAGCAATCGAGACGCCATCGTTGGTGATGGTCGGAGCGCCGAACTTCTTGTCGAGAACGACGTTGCGGCCCTTCGGGCCGAGCGTCACCTTGACGGCATCGGCGAGCTTGTTAACGCCCGCCTCGAGGCCGCGACGGGCGTCTTCGTTAAACTTAAGAATCTTTGTCATGTGGACAGACCTCAGCCGATCTTGGCGAGCACGTCACGCGCGTTGAGAATGAGGAGATCCTCGCCCTCGACAGCGATTTCAGTGCCGCCATACTTGCTGTAGACGACGGTGTCGCCAACGGCGACGTCGACGGGGATGATTTCGCCGGTCTGATCCGAACGACGGCCGGGACCAACCGCGAGGACCTCTCCCTGCTGGGGCTTTTCCTGGGCGGTGTCAGGGATGACGAGGCCGCTGGCAGTGGTGGATTCCGCTTCGTTGGAGCGAACCACGATGCGGTCCTCAAGGGGCTGCAAGCTCATTTGATCCTCCGAGATCGTTTCATTTAGCACGGTGCTAGGAGCCTGCCCGCGTGCGTTAGCACTCGGACAGGTCGAGTGCTAACGATAGAACGAGGCACTGCCCGCAACAACCCTGAACCCACTGAATAGCAAGACCATTTATCAGCCAGCACGAGGCCGTCACATGGCAGACCGCAGCCGAACCTAATGAACCGGGAGTCGCAACGACGGATCCGCTCCGACACTAAGCGAAGAAGGGCCATCGGCCTCCAGGCGCCACCAGGCCGCTGCTGCCACCATGGCGGCGTTGTCTGTGCACATCGAACGGCTTGGGAGGAACGCTCGAAACCCATCTTCGGCGCACACGTCGAGCAGCTTTTCTCGCAATCGCGAGTTCGCGGCAACCCCACCCCCGAGGCATAAACCCTTCGCTCCAACCTCACGAGCGGCCCGGCGCGCCTTGTCGATTAGGACGTCGACGACTGCCTCTTGAAATGATGCGGCGAGGTCAGGGATCGGTGTGTCCGGATTCTTTCGCACATGATTCACCACCGCCGTCTTCACGCCACTGAACGAGAAGTCCCAGCCATCTCTCGCCATCGCACGGGGAAAATGGATGGCCGCTGGGTCACCGTCAACGCTCAGACGATCGATAATCGGGCCACCCGGGTAGCCGAGGCCGAGGTGCCGGGCGACCTTGTCGAAAGCCTCGCCCGCTGCATCATCGACGGTGCTACCCAACACCCGGTAGCGGAGATGGCCCTCCATCACGATCAGACTCGTGTGGCCGCCCGAGACAAGCAGAACCACCAGCGGCATCTCAAGATCAGGTTCCTCAAGGAAGGAGGCATACAGGTGTGCTTCGAGATGATTGACGGCCACGAAGGGAACGTCCCAAACCATCGACATGGCCTTGGCCGCCGACACGCCTACCAGCAACGCGCCGACCAGGCCGGGACCGTAGGTGGCGGCAACTGCCTC
>JAACCU010000312.1 GCA_009937405.1 Actinomycetota bacterium | reverse complement strand
GTTGTAGCCATTCAGCATGGGCGAGCGATCTTTCACATGTCTGCCTCGTTCCACGCCCGCGAAGAAGGCTTCGAGCATGGCGACCCGATGCCCGACGTCCCTAGCCCCGAGACACTGCCCACCCGCGCCGAACGATTCGCGGCCGCCGGCGAGACCGACACCAGCGGAATGGCCGCGCTCGACATGCGCTACATCACCGCTGATCCGTTCAACCGCGACGAGCCACTACCCCCAAACCAACAGGTCTGGCTGCACACACCCGCGAAACTCCCAGACGATCAGGTGCTTCATACCTGCCTACTCACCTACGCGTCCGACATGTCACTGCTTGATGCCACGACGCTGCCCCATGGACGCGGCAACCACGACCTGATGATGGCCAGCCTCGATCATGCAATGTGGTTTCACGGCGACTTTCGCGCCGACGAGTGGCTCCTCTATGACCAGCACACGCCAGCAGCCTCAGGCGGCCGCGGCCTGGCCACCGGACGCGTGTTCACCCACGACGGCCGCATGATCGCCTCGGTTGTCCAAGAGGGACTGATCCGGCCGATCTCCAAGTGAGCCGTTTCTGCTTCGCCGCATTGGCGCTCACCGTTGTCGCTACCGGATGCGGGGGCGACGACCCGACACCGTCAACCGAACCCCATACGACTGTGCCCGTGGTGACATCGGCGCACGCAGACGTCGAACCGACCACGAGCACCGCGGTGCCGCTCTTCGGTGATCTCGACGCGGTGGCGATCACTATCGAAGAGGTAGTGGTATTGGATGAACCGATCGACGCGGTCGTAGCAGCGAACGGGGAATGGTGGATCGCCCAACGTGACGGAACGATCCTTGAAGTCGATCCGGAAAGTGGCGAGATAGGTGCCACCATCCTCGACATCGGTGCGAACACTCGTGCCACTGGCGAGCGGGGTCTTCTCGGAATTGCCACGGATGCCACCGGGCTTTACGCCAACTACACCGATCTGGCCGGCACGACCCACATTGGCGGATGGCCGCTGGACGATGCTGGACGGCCCATCACCGACCAAGGGCGCAGCCTTCTCGTCATTGAACAACCGTTCTCCAACCACAACGGTGGCGCACTGGAGATCAGCCCAGCCGACGGCCACCTGTACATCGGGGTTGGCGACGGTGGCTCCGGCGGAGATCCACTCGGTTCCGGCCAAGACACCGCCACACTGCTCGGCGCGATCCTTCGGATCGACCCCACGCTTGATGGCGACAAGCCCTACGCCATCCCCGCTGACAACCCGTTCGCCGATGGCACCGGCGCTGCAGAGATCTTCGCGTTCGGCGTGCGCAACCCGTGGCGAATCTCATTTGATCCCGCCACCAACGACCTCTGGATCGCCGACGTCGGCCAGAACGAGGTGGAAGAGATCACGCTTCTGCTCAGCGCCAACCAGTCCGGACTCGGCGCCAACCTTGGCTGGAATCTCCGCGAAGGCACACGCCAGTACTCCGGCGATAAACCGACCGGCAACGTCGACCCTGTCTACGAGTACCCCCATAGCGGATCGCCAAGTGGGTGCAGCATCTCTGGTGGCCACGTCTATCGCGGCACCGCTGTCCCCGACCTCACCGGCAGCTTCGTGTTCGGCGACTACTGCACAAGCAGGATCTGGGCTATCTCGACCGAGGGCGGCGTGGTGCGATTCCGCGACCTCGACCTGGCTGTGCCTGGCCTCGCTCTTGTCGGCTTCGCTCGCGATCCGAACGGCGAGCTTGTCGCCCTTTCGCTCAACGGTCCCGTCAGCCGGCTCATCCCAGCATGACCGGCCCTCGACGAATCGCCATCCGCGTCCGCATGGGTGCTGTCGGCCAACGTGAGCCCGTGCACATTCGCGCTGCGATCCTTACCGGCATCATCGCCTCATTCGTCGCCGTTGGAGCGGCCGCATGCGGTGAAGGCCAACGGGCGACCCTCGTTCCCGAGGAGACGCTTGCCGAGGCAACCTCAACCACCAGCATGACGACCACCACCACCGTGACCACGACGACCGTCCCGCCAATTCCTGATGGCGTCGCGGCTCCGAACGGACGGCAGTACCCGGGTCTCCCCACCAATGCGGTTGACGTCGCCGAGCGACTCGTCGAGATCGAATGGTTGGTGCGCGGCACCGCATTCAATGATCCCGCGTTTGGCGATTACGCCCACGAGCAGCAAATGCTCTACCGCTACCTGGGTCGCCACCCCGAAGTCCACCCACTGCTGTGGGAGACGGTCCCGGCGAGTCTCACTCCATCGATCGTGCTTCAGTTGGCGGGTCGCGGCGCGATCGCCGGCATCCCAAGCGGTGACCCGCCCGCAAACGTGCCGGCATGGGAGATCATTGAACCGCTGGCGGCCGACGAACTTCTCGCGCTGTACAAGGAGGCCGGAGCCGACACTGGCATCGACTGGACGTTCCTTGCCGCCATCAATCTGCTCGAAACTGGGTTCGGGCGAATTGATGGGCTGTCAACGGCCGGGGCCCAGGGACCGATGCAGTTTTTGCCGACCACATGGGAAGAGGTAAGCGACGGCGACATCACCGACCCCTACGATGCTATCCCTGCAGCTGCGCGCTATCTCGTACGGCGAGGCGGCCCCGAAGACATGCAGCGAGCGCTGTGGGGTTACAACAACAGCGACCATTATGTCGCTGCGGTGTCGGCCTACGCCGAATTGTTCGGGTCCGATATCGCCAGTTTCTATGCCGCTCACGCCTGGGAGATCCACTACTCGGCGGCGATCGGCGACCTCTGGCTCCCGGTCGGATACCGGCTCGAGGAAGCCACGCCCGCAGTCGACTATCTCCACGACGCTCCGTGGTCCGCCCCTCCCCCCGCTCCTAGGCAATAGCGTGGCGCCATGAGTGAGAGCACAGTTGAGGTCTCCATCGCCACCGAGATCAGCGACGAGATCATCGACGCATTCGCCCGGCTTACGCCCCAACTCTCACGCTCCAACCCGCCGCCATCGCGCGAGGTTCTCGAAGAGATCGTGAAGTCCGAGGCCTCTACGCTGTTCATCGCCCGCGACCACACGGGCATCCTCGGCACCCTCACACTGGCAATCTTTCGGATCCCTACCGGACTCCGAGCGTGGATCGAAGACGTGATCGTCGACGAAGCCGCCCGCGGCAAAGGCGTCGGCCGGCTAGTCAACGAAGCCGCCATCGCCCACGCGTTCGAAGCCGGAGCCATCACCGTTGACCTGACGTCACGCCCATCTCGAGAAGCCGCCAATCGCCTGTACCAGCGCATCGGTTTCATACAGCGCGATACCAACGTCTACCGCTACACCAAACGCTATGACTGAGCCGCCACATCGCCCCTCGCAGCCAACCAATGTCTGTGTCGTCTTGCTCGACTCACTCAATCGGCACATGCTGGGCAGCTACGGCGGCACAGAGTTCGACACGCCGAACCTCGACCGGTTTGCGGCAGAACAAGCAACCCGGTTCACCCGCCACGTCACGGGTTCGCTCCCCTGCATGCCGGCGCGCCACGACATCCTCGTCGGCGCCCTCGATTTCCTTTGGAAGCCGTGGGGTTCGATCGAACTCTGGGAACAACCCATCACCCGCGTCCTCGGCCGACAGGGTGTCACATCGATGCTCGTCACGGACCACCCACACCTGTTCGAGGTCGGAGGCGAGAATTACCACACCGATTTCAGCGGTTGGGACTACGTGCGGGGGCACGAGGGCGACCTCTGGCGCACCCATGCAGACCCATCGTGGATTGGCTCACCGGCTATGCCTGCTAGGGCCGGTGACTGGTGGGCGAGAACCCAATTCGGTGACATCGGTTTGACCCGCGGCTACGACCGCTCCCGCACATTCTTTCGAGATGAACTCGACTATCCCGGTCCTCGCACCATGACCGAGGCGTCACGGTTCCTGCGCGAGGCGACCCCCCATCACGACAGTTGGTTTCTGTTCGTCGACGAGTTCGATCCTCACGAACCGTTCGACACGCCTGCACCCTGGGCGGGGCGCTACCACGAGGAGCCGTGGGACGACGACTGGATCATCTGGCCGCCCTACGCCGTGGGGGCCCAAGCCGATGGAAACCTGAGCGACGCCGAGGGCCGCCATATTCGGGCGAATTACGGTGCCAAGCTCTCGATGATCGATCACTGGTTCGGTTCAATCCTCGACGCATTCGACGAAGGCGGACTGTGGGACGACACCGCCCTGATCGTGTGCACCGACCACGGCCACTATCTCGGCGAAGAACGTGGCGGGCGCGACATCTGGGGCAAACCGAGCATCCCCCAGTTTGAGCCACTCGGCCATACACCATTGCTGATCCACTGGCCCGGCCAGCCTGGCGGCCAGACCTGCGATGCCCTCACCACCAACGTCGACCTATTCGCCACGATCGCCGATGTCTACGGAGCCACGGTCGACCATCGCACCCACGGCACATCACTTGTCCCCTTGCTAACCGGTGACACCACCTCGATTCGTGATTGGGCGATCGGCGGGGTCTACGGGAACTGGGTGCAGATCACCGATGGTGTGCGTAAATACGCCCGCTCGTGTTCGGGCGATAACTTTCCCCTATCGATGTGGTCGAACCGCTGGAGCACCATGCCGACTCACGTCTCTGGCTACGGCGAACTCCCCATGCCCGATGACCGTGCCGTGCTCGACCGCATGCCCGGCTCAACGGTGCCGGTGATCCGCCAACCGTTCCAAGCCGGCGACATGCTGCCGTTTTGGGTAGGCCGCCACAACCCCGATGATCATCACCTCTACCGACTCGATCTCGACCCTGACGAGCAGGAAAATCGTGCCGGTGACGCCCTCGAGCGCGAGATGACAGACATGCTGCGGACGGCGCTGGCAGAAATCGACGCGCCGCTTGAACAACTGGTGCGCCTCGGAATCGCTTGATTCTGGGGTCAAGACAACGGCTCACAAATTGTGTATCCCGCTGACAGGCTTCGCGATGAGCAGTCTGGATCTGTTGCGAGCTGCAACACCGATAGCGTTACAGGGTGTCTGCCCCGCCGCCGTCCGGCGAATATCTTGAATGGCTCATGCCGAAGCCCGAGCTACGCGATCCTGTCATGATCGTGGCCTTCGAAGGCTGGAACGCTGCCGGCGACGCGGCCACCATCGCGGCCGGTCACATGGCTGAGCGTCTTGACGCCAACCCTGTTGCCCAGATCGACCCAGAGATGTTTTACGACTTCAGCGCAACACGCCCGATCGTTCACCTCAACCACGAACGCCAGCGTTCTCTGACCTGGCCGACCAACCAACTTTTGGCCGCCAAGGTCCCCGGTTCGTCACGTGACGTTGTCATCTTGGTCGGCGTAGAGCCTCAACTTCGCTGGCGTACCTTCTGCGAGACAGTGATCGCGGCCGCACGAGAACTCGGCGTCAACACAGTGCTGACGCTCGGGGCCCTGCTCAGCGATGTCCCCCACTCTCGCCCCGTTGACATCTACGGCGCCACCGACAACGAAGATCTCATGGCCTCTCTCAACTTGTCGCGTTCGTCCTATGAGGGTCCAACTGGCATCGTCGGGGTGCTGTCCACGGCATGCCGTGATGAGGGCTTCACCACCGTTTCCTTCTGGGCGGCCGTGCCCTCCTACGTGCCCGGAGCACCGTCGCCGAAAGCAGGCCTCGCGCTCGTGCACCGCACTTCGGAGCTGCTGGCCACGTCGCTTTTCGTCACCGACCTTGAGATCGCCGCCGCCGCTTACGAGCGTCAAATAGACGAACTCGTTTCCGAAGACAATGACACCGCCACCTATGTCGCCGACCTCGAAGAGTTCTGGGACGCTGAAGACGAAGAAGATGACCTCACCGACGACCCCGAACTTCTCGTCGCCGAAGTCGAAGACTTCCTCCGCGACACCAACGAATAGGTTCAGTGAGGCAACGAGGCCCGATTTTGGCCTCCGAAACTCATAGAAGGATCAAATCTGGGTGTCGATCCATGCGATGACTTCGTCGACAATGTTTAGGCCGACAGGTTCGTTGAAGACCTCGTGACCGAGGCCGTCGTAGACGATCCGGTGAGCACCGAGTGCCTCCAGCGGTTCCGATGCCCAGACCGGCACGAGTTTGTCGTCTCCGCCGTGCACGCACATGGTCGGTACCGATAGCGAGCCCAGTCGTTGCCGAGTGAACTCGATAGCGCCGACGAGTTCGAGCCCCAACGAAATCGTGGCAAAATCGGTGCGTAGTGGATCGCCCATAAACTTCTCGCCGACCGAAATGTCGGCAGCGAAGACGGTGGGATCCCAGTCATCGCGAATCTCGTAGCCGGGTGAAACCTTGCGGATCATCGGCCCAATTTTCTTGAGCATCTTGACCTTGGCATCCACGTCGATATCGAGTGCCGGCCCAGACAGCACAAGCAGATCAGGTAACGGGCGTTCATCGACGCAGTAGCTGGCTGCGATGAGGCCACCCATCGAATGCCCCAACATCACGGTCGGCAAACCAAACGAGCGCACTTCTGCCAGTTGATCCTCAACGTCGTCGAGAAACTGGGACCAGGAGTCGAGGTAGGCGCGTCGGCCCCCCGACTGGCCGTAGCCACGATGGTCGATTCCCACTACCTCGAACCCCGCCTCCGCAAGGTGGTCGCCAACATGTTCGTAGCGACCGGTGTGCTCACCAATGCCGTGCAGCAGCAGTACCACACCGCGTGCGTCCTCCTCGGGCCGCCAGCGCCGACGAAGCTGGATGAGCCCGTCGCGGGTTGTTCCATGATCAATTATTGCGGGCATGGGGGCTCCTGAGTTACGTGTCGCCGCCGCGCCATGGCGTGCGACGGGGTAGATCGAACAGAATCTCTACATCCTCGCCATTGATCGCCGCGAACGCATGCTCGGCCCACAGATCACGAGACGCAGTGGGCTCGGGGAGGTTGTCGGGGCCGAAGAAACCGACGTCGGAACATTCGAGCGGATGGGGTTTGAGATCGCCACCCGTCATCTCACAGAGGAACACGATGGAGATCAAGGGAATACGGGTGAACCCTCGACGCTGGCCGTCGAGAATGGCAATTGGGCGAATCACTTCGCACTCAATCCCGGTCTCCTCTTTGACCTCTTTCACCACGACTTCTGAGGGCGAATAGCCGACGTCGGCCCAACCTGTCGGGTAGAGCCAGAAGCCGGAGTCAGCGCGCTGTACGAGCAGCAGTTCGCCGGCATCGTTGCCCACCACCGCTCCAACAGTGACCTTGGGCGTGACGTAACCAGCTACGCCGGCACCGACACGATCAAGCCACTCGTCGACCTGAACCTCTGGTTGCAACCCGCCATGTGTGTGCTGTCGGATGTCGGCCGCAATGGCGAGAATCTCTTCGAAACGTTCTTGTTCGTAGAGGCTCTCGGTGAAACCAAGGCCGGTTTGGGCAACCGCGGCGAGCGCCTCTGCCCAACGCAGAAGATCGCGTTCGGTTGCCGGGCGCTCAGTCATCCGCCGACCCTACCCAACCTGGGGGTGGGACTATGCGTCAGACCCGATCGCTGCAAGCACGGCCATCTCGATCTCGGCGAGGTACTCGGCGTCGAGCACCTTCTTGCCGTCGGGACCGCGCACATAGAAGGAGTCGATGACATCGTCGCCCAACGTCTGGACCTTCGCCCGCACGATATTAAGATCCAACTCGATGAAGGCACGGGTGATACGGAACAAGAAACCAATCGAGTCCGGCCCGCGCACCTCGAGCACCGTGGCGGTCGATGACGTCTCGTTGTCGACCGTCACCTGCGGCTCAGCCGGCTGAGCAGTGGTGATCCGCTGGTAGCGGTAGGTGCTGGCCCGTCGCAACAACCGGGCGGTGATGGCGAGACGTCGGCGAAGCGCCAACCTCACATCGTCGGTGACCCGGTCGGGATGCTCCTCGAGACCAATGCCGCCGCCAAGCCGTAACTCTTGAAGCGCCCACGACCCCTCCGTGTGGAGATTTGCACCAAGAATCTCAACGCCGTGAAGTGCGAGTGCACCCGAGATGCAACTGAACGTGCCGGGCCGGTCAGGGGTAATGACGAGCAGTCGGTGATCAACGAGACGCACAAGCTCTTCAGCAGCCTCGAGCAGAGCCAGATGCTCGGGCTGCGGAAAAGCCGGAGCGACATCGCCCGGCCATCCACCGGTGAGGTAGCGAGTCGTGCGCTCAGCAAGCTCTCGCACTAGCTCTGCCTTCCATGGACTCCATGCCGAAGGGCTCGTGGCGATCGAATCCGCTTCGGTCAGTGCGGCCAAGAGTTCGAGGGTGCCCACAGATCCGATCTCATCGGCCACGAAGCGAATGGTGCCTTCGTCTTCGAGATCGCGACGGCTGGCGACATCAGGCAACAGCAGATGATGGCGAACCATCGCCTCAAGCGTCTCGACGTCTGCATGGTCATAGCCCATCCGCACGGCGAGGCGGTGCACGAGCTCAACACCGACGATGCGGTGATCGCCCGGGTACCCCTTACCAATGTCGTGGAACAACGCGCCCAGCACCAAAAGGTCAGGCCGCTCGACCCGATCGGCGAGTCGAGCCGCCTCGGCCGCAGCTTCGAGCAGATGCCGGTCGACTGTGAAGCGGTGGTAGGCGTTTCGTTGCGGGCGACTGCGGTTGGGTGCCCACTCCGGCAAGAGGCGGGT
>JAACCU010000311.1 GCA_009937405.1 Actinomycetota bacterium | reverse complement strand
CGGTCGTGGGGTGATGGCCGATGTGTCGAAGAAGCTGATCGGCCAGTTCGCTGCATGCATCCGCAGCAAGCTCGATCCACCAGTAGCCGCGGAGCCCATGGTCGAGTCCGTGGCAGCTTTGGACGTTGCCGATGATGGCGACGAGACAGAGACAGAAGCGCTCGATCTCCTTGGGGTGGCCGGTGGTGCGATGGCAAAGCGTTTGGTTCCCGTCGTTGTGACGATCATCGTCGTCATCGTCGTCATCGTCGCCATTGTGTGACGCGGTAAGCGTCGCTCGCACGGGTCTCGTATAGCGCTGAAAGATTACGAAGAGTGAGCGACCACGGTGTGCGGCTGGTCACATTCGCTTTCATGTGAGAACCTGAGTGGCCCAACCGTCATCAGCCAAGGAGCACGCGTGGAAGTTCACGTAACCGTCAACGGTAAGTCCCATTCAGGTGACTGCGAACCAAGAACGCTGCTGGTTCACTTCATCCGAGAACAACTCGGCCTCACAGGCACCAACATCGGCTGCGACACTTCCTCGTGTGGTGCCTGCACGGTGCACATCGATGGCGAGTCGGTGAAGTCGTGCACGATGTTCGCTGTTCAGGCACGCGACGCAGACATCACCACGATCGAAGGCATGGCCGACGATGACGGCACGCTTCATCCGATGCAACAGGCATTCATGGAGTGCCACGGCCTCCAGTGCGGATACTGCACGCCGGGCATGGTCATGGCAGCCACGTCGCTGCTCAGTGAGAACCCCAGCCCGAGTGAGACCGAAGTACGAGAGGGCCTCGAAGGCAACCTCTGCCGCTGCACCGGCTACCACAACATTGTGAAATCGGTGCTCGCTGCTGCGGGAGGTGAGTCATGAGCGCCGTCGGTACACCAATGCTTCGCAAGGAAGATCCGACGCTCCTCACCGGCGAAGGTAAATACGTCGATGACATCCAGGCCGTCGGCCAGTTGTGGATGGGAATGGTCCGCAGCCCGTACGCGCACGCCAAGGTCCTCGGCATCGAAACGGCTGATGCCGCTGCCGCCCCAGGTGTCCACGTCGTCTACACCGGCGCTGATCTTGAAGCGATGGGGCTGTGGATTGGACCGCTGCCATGCGCATGGCCGGTCACCCCCGACATGGTGAACCCGCCGCATTTCCCAGTTGCTACCGCTGAGGTCAATCATGTCGGCGACATCGTCGCCGTGGTGTTGGCCGACGACCGCTACCGGGCGGCTGACGCAGCCGAGCTCGTGGTAGTCGATTACGACCCGTTGCCAGCAGTGGCTTCGATTGACGCGGCCGTAGCCGATGAAGCGATGGCGCATTCCGACCTCGGCACCAACAAGGCCTACCACTGGCCGCTGATCCCTGACCCCGACGCGCTCGAAGCGGCGTTTGCGAATGCCACGCACCATGTTGATGCGAACTTTGTTCAACAGCGGATGATTCCATCGGCAATGGAGCCTCGCGGCGTGTTGGCTGTGCCGAGCCCGCATGGTGGCGACGTGACCCTGTATTCGGCCACCCAGGTGCCCCACATTCTCAAGGTGATGCTGGCTGCAACCACGGGAATTCCTGAGAGCAAGATTCGCGTGATTGCCCCCGCCGTTGGTGGAGGGTTTGGGGCCAAGCTCAACGTCAACCCGGATGAGATTCTCGCTGTTACCCTTGCCAACAAGCTTGGGCGGCCCGTGCGATGGACGGAAACCCGTTCTGAAGCGGCCTTCTCCACCCATCAGGGCCGGGCCCAGAACCAGCGGATCGAACTGGCCGCTGATGGCGACGGCAAACTCCTCGGCGTTCGGGTGCATCTCGACGCCGACATGGGTGCGTACATGATGTTGATCACGCCGGGAGTTCCCCTGCTGGGCAGCTTCCTCTACACCGGCGTCTATGCCGTGCCGGCGTTTGGATTCACGTGTGATGGATGGTTCACGAACCTCACACCGACTGATGCCTATCGTGGCGCCGGTCGGCCAGAGGCGAGTTATGCCATCGAGCGCGCCATGGACATCTTGGCCTCGAAGGTGGGCATCGGCCCCGATGAGATCCGGCGCCTCAACTACCTCGCCGGTGGTGAGCGCTTCGAGAATCTCGATGTGCCATCGACCCTCACCTTCGATTCAGGACACTACGGACCTACCCTGGATCGTGCCTTGGAGCTAGCCGGGTATGGCGATCTTCGAGCCGAGCAGCAGGCCCGGCGCGACGCCGGCTCGTCTAAGCAGCTTGGCATTGGGCTCTGTACCTATGTCGAGATCTGTGGCCTCGCCCCGAGCCGTGCGCTTGGTGGATTGGGCTTTGGTTCCGGCGGCTGGGAACACGCCACTGTTCGTATGCTCCCGACCGGCAAAGTCGAGGTCGTCTCCGGATCCACACCGCACGGTCAGGGCCACGAGACCTCGTGGTCTCAGATCGTGGCTGACAAGCTTGGGGTCGCTCCCGAAGATGTCGAGGTGCTGCACTCCGATACTGCGATCAGCCCACTTGGGCTCGATACCTATGGTTCACGTTCACTTTCGGTTGGTGGAGTCGCCGTCGCATCGGCGTGCGACAAGGTCGTCGAGAAGGCGAAGCTGATGGCTGCGCATTCGATGGAGGCCAGCGCCGACGACATGGAGTTCAACGGCGGGGTGTTTTCTGTTGCCGGGTCTCCGGACAAGGCAATGGCCATTCAGGAGGTCGCGTTTGGGGCGTTCACCGCTCACGACCTACCCGACGGCATGGAACCCAACTTGCAGGAACAGACCACGTGGGATCCTCCGAACTTCGCGTTCCCATTCGGAAGCCATGTGGCAGTCGTCGAGATCGACGAGGACACCGGCAACGTCGAGTTGCTCAACTATGTTGCAGTCGATGACTGTGGCATTCAGGTGAACCCGATGATCGTCGAGGGCCAGGTCCACGGCGGTATCGCCCAGGGCGTTGGTCAAGCACTTTGGGAGGGCGCCAACTACGACGAGGACGGCAACTGCACCAACCCGTCATTCTTGGACTATCTCGTGCCGTCATCGATGGAGATGCCGAACTTCACGCTCGACTTCACCGTGACCCCGAGCACAAGCAACCCGCTTGGTGTGAAGGGTGTGGGCGAGGCCGGCACGATCGGTTCGGCTGCAGCGGTCATCAATGCCGTGTGCGACGCACTGAGTCCCCATGGAATCACCGACATGGCAATGCCTGCTACTCCACAACGAGTTTGGCGAGCTATCAACGACGCGAAGGGAGGTGCGGCATGATCCCCGCATCGTTCGAATATGTGGAGGCCTCCTCCGCGGATGCCGCAATTGCCGCGCTGGCCGAGCATGGTGACGAGGCCAAGCTTCTCGCCGGTGGTCACAGCCTGATCCCGCTCATGCGGTTCCGTCTTGCGACTCCGGGCGTGTTGGTCGACATTGGTCGGCTCGATGACCTGAGCTACATCAACGACGGCGGCGACCATGTTGCCATCGGTGCGCTCACGCGTCACCGGGCGTTGGAGACCAGCGATCTGCTTGCCGCTGAGGCGCCACTGCTGCGCCATGTGGCATCACAGGTCGGCGATCCGCAGGTGCGCCATCGCGGCACTCTCGGCGGTTCGCTTGCCCACGGTGACCCTGCCTCTGACCTTCCGGCGGCATTGCTCGCTATGGGTGGGTCTGTCGTGGCCAAGGGTCCCGGCGGCGAACGGGTCATCAGCGCTGATGACTTCTTCACTGGCTTCCTTGAGACGGCTCTAGGCGAGGACGAACTCCTTACCGAGGTTCGGATCCCGAAGGCGGGTAGCGCCGGTTGGAGCTATCAGAAGTTCAACCGTCGAGCCCAGGACTGGGCCATCGTCGGTGCCGCGGTTCAGCTTGGCGCCAACCCTGGCGTCGCGCTCGTCAACATGGGCCCTGCGCCGATGCGAGCGGTCGGAGTCGAGGCGGCCATCAGTAGTGGTTCGTCCGCCGCTGAAGCCGCGGCTGTAGCCGCCGACGGCACCGAGCCTCCGGTCGACCTCAACGGCGACGAGGAGTACCGGAGCCATCTGGCTCGGGTCCTTGTCGAGCGAGGGATCAGCGAAGCGTCGTAAACTCTTACCGCCCACTTTGGGCGCGGGGGGACCATTTTTGGGTCCTTGGCGCACCTAGATGGGGGTGGTGGAGACGATCAGGCGGTCTTTGGCCAGGTCGTGTAGTAGCTCCGAGACGGCCTGGCGTCGGCGCGCATCCAAACCCCCGGTCGGGTCTGCGGCAAACAATGCGTCGAAGGGCCGAGCGAAGGCGATGAGTAGGCCGCAAAGCTGACGTTCACCGCGGCTCATCGGACGTGGGACACGGTCGAGTAGAGCGTCACATTCGAACACGTCGATGGCGAAGTCAGCGAGGTCGGTTGGTTCGACGAGGCCGTGGCCGGTGGCTGCGGTCATCATTTGCGCGGCGAGTGTTGTGTCGTCATCGATCTGGGGCGGGCTGGCGAGCAAGATGCCGGTCGGCCCGTAGCTGGCAGCGCGGTTGGCCAAGTTGGCGCCGGAGACGAGTTCGAACACACCTGCAGTATTGAAGCTTTTCTGACGATTTGGGCGTTTCTGCACGGAACACGTCGTCGAAAGACCGGTGGCGTGGGTGTGGCATAATTACGAAATGCCAATTCATTTCTCGGCCGATGAGATGGCCGGTCGTCGTGATCGAGCCGGTGCTGCGATCGGGGCTGATCGGCTCGACGCGTTGCTGTTGTTCAAGCAGGAGTCGATGTACTGGCTCACCGGGTACGACACGTTCGGGTTCGCCGCGTTCCAGTGCATGGTCGTTCAGCCCGACGCCAACGTGGTGCTGCTCACCCGAGCCCCCGACCGGTGGACGGCCGCCTACACGTCCAATGTTGACGACGTTCGTATCTGGACGGACGTCGAGGGCATGAACCCGGCCTCGGATCTACGTGCGCTTCTCGCTGATCTTGGGCTGGCCAACCGTCATCTCGGCATCGAGCTCGACAGCTATGGGTTGAGGGCCTCCAACTGGCGTGCGGTCGAAGCTCAGATTCATGGATTTGCCACCTGGGAGGACCAAAGCGAGCTCATTGGGGGCCTGCGTCGGACCAAGAGCCCACAGGAGATCGTCTACCACCGCCGAGCGGCAGAGCTTGCCGACGATGGCTGGGATGCGGCGATGGCCGGCACGCGGGGCGGGCCGTTTGAGGGCGACGTTTTGGCCGATATGCAGGGAGCCGTGTTTCGGGGAGGCGGTGACTACGCCGGCAACGAGTTCATCATTGGATCGGGGCCAGGCGCGCTGATGGTCCGGTACACGTCGGGGCGCCGCACACTCGACACTGATGATCAGCTCACGCTCGAGTGGTGTGGCGTCGAGAAGCGCTACCACGCAGCGATGATGCGCACGATCCTGGTCGGTGATGCGCCTCCAGAGCAGGTGGCGATGCACGCGGCGTGTCGTGATGCTCTGATGGCGTGTGAGGACGCGATGCGTCCCGGGGCGACGCTGGGCACGGTGTTCGACGCCCACGCCGAGGTGTTGGACGCGAACGGCTACGCCGATCATCGACTCAACGCTTGTGGCTACGGAATGGGTGCGGTCTACGCACCCATCTGGGTCGACTGGCCGATGCTGTACCACGGCAATCCGCTGGTCTTCGAAGCTAATCAGGTGTACTTCCTTCACATGATTTTGTTGAATCTCAGCACTCACCAAGCGATGACCCTCGGCCATTCAGTCCTGGTTACAGACACAGGGGTCGAACGGCTGAGCCGGTCATCACTCGACCTTGTCATCAACTGAGATGTCATCAACTGAGATGTCATCAACTGAGATGAGCGGCGCCCCTCTTGACAAAAACATCGTCTTTGACGCCGGTCGGTTCCCGCGGGCCAAGATCGGATTCGTCAACCTGGCGACCGAGCAGACCATCGAGTCCGACATGATGCGATGGGCGCCTGCGGGCGTTGGCATCCATTTCACACGGGCTCCTATCCCCGATCAAATCACGGCTGAGAATCTTGGAGCCATGGTTGATGGGTTGGCGCCCGCGGCAGCGGTGCTTGCACCGAATGCGAACCTCGACGTTATTTGTTACGCGTGCACGTCGGGAAGTGTGGTGATGGGGGAGGACGTGGTTTGTGCCGAGTTGGAGAAGGGCTGCCCCGACGCGATTCCGACGACCCTTGTTTCTGGCGTGTTCGCAGCACTCGACGCGCTCGGCTCGAAACGCGTTGTTGTGGCCACGCCATACCTTGACGAGGTCAACCGCATCGAGGCTGATTATATGACGAGGCGCGGTCTCGATGTCCTTGACATTCGCGGCCTTAACATCACGAACGACTCCGACATGGTGCGTGTGGCCCCCAGCTTTATCCGCGATTTTGCCATCAGTATGGATCGTCCCGACGCTGACGCAATCTTTGTGAGCTGCGGGGCGCTGCGCACGATTGAGGTCATCGAGGAGATTGAGGCAGCCACAGGCAAGCCGTGTGTTGCGAGCAACCAGGCCATGCTATGGCATTGTCTGCGGCTGGCGGGCATCGAAGACAAAATTGATGGGTTGGGACGGTTGACTCGTGAGCACTGAGCCTGTGGCAGCCGGCTGGCAGGTCTGGATCGACCGCGGCGGCACCTTCACTGATGTGGTCGCTCGCCGCCCTGATGGTGTCACGGTCACGCACAAGCTTCTGTCGGAGAACCCACGGCGGTATCGGGATGCGGCGATCCAGGGGATCCGTGACCTTATGGGTGTGGCCGACGGGGATCCACTGCCGACCGCAGCGATCGAATCGGTGAAAATGGGGACCACGGTTGCCACCAACGCCCTGCTCGAACGCGAAGGCGAACCGACCGTGCTCGTCACAACGAAAGGCTTCGCCCATGCACTCCGCATTGGGTACCAGGCTCGCCCCGACCTGTTCGCCCTCGACATTGTGCTTCCGCAGATGCTCTACAGCGAGGTGATCGAGGTCGAGGAGCGGATGGATGCCCGCGGCGACGTTCTCCGCCCACTCGATGAGACGCACGCTCGTGCCGCGCTGGTCGCCGCTCGCAAGGCCGGGTTCGACGCAGTCGCCATCTGTCTACTCCACGGGTATCGCCACACCGACCACGAGCGTCGCCTCGGCGAGATCGCCCGTTCGCTCGGGTTCAGTCAGGTGTCGGTGAGCCACGAGGTCAGCCCGCTGATGAAGTTGGTGAGCCGGGGGGACACCACGGTGGTCGATGCCTATCTCTCTCCGATCCTTCGGCGCTATGTCGGCCGGGTCGACGACCGACTTCGACCCGATGGTGTTGGGCCGCGCGTGATGTTCATGCAATCCAACGGTGGCCTCACCGATGCCCGCCGGTTTCAAGGCAAGGACGCTCTGCTTTCTGGACCAGCGGGTGGTGTTGTCGGCATGGTCCGCACCGCCGAAGCCGCTGGCTTTGATCGGCTGATTGGGTTCGACATGGGCGGCACGTCGACCGATGTCTCGCATTACGCGGGCGAGCTTGAACGCACCTACGAATCTGAGGTTGCCGGGGTGAGGGTGCGCGCCCCGATGATTCATATCCACACGGTTGCCGCGGGTGGTGGCTCGATCCTGCACTTCGACGGCAGTCGGATGAGAGTCGGCCCCGATTCGGCAGGAGCCGCCCCCGGCCCGGCCGCCTACGGCAACAACGGGCCGCTTACAATCACCGACTGCAATGTCGTCCTCGGCAAACTTCGTCCCGAATTCTTTCCCCGCGTGTTCGGCCCCAACGGCGATCAGCCGCTCGATTCGACTGCGGTCAGCGAACGCTTCGATGCCATGGTCGACGAGATCTCTGCCTCGACTGGACAGGTGGCCGACGTCGGCGCCGTGGCTGAGGGTTTCCTCGCCATTGCCGTCGACAACATGGCCAACGCGATCAAGAAAATCTCTGTGCAACGCGGCTACGACGTCACCAGCTACACCCTCGTCTGTTTCGGGGGCGCTGGTGGCCAGCATGCGTGCCTTGTCGCTGATCGACTTGGGATCGAGCGGGTGCACATTCATCCGCATGCCGGGGTGCTGTCGGCGCTCGGCATTGGCCTAGCCGACGTTCGCCATGTGGTCGATGGTGCGGTTGAGGCTGAGCTCACGGCGGAGGCGCTCGAGGCGCTCAGCTCCCGGTGGCTTTCACTCGAGACGGACGGTCGTCGGGTGGTGGCCGAACAGGGAGTGGCCGAGGAACGGGTTTCGGCCGTCCATCGGTTGGCGCTGCGCTACGACGGGTCTGATACGGCACTGATGGTCGACGCGGGTGTGCTGGGCGATGTCGTGACGGGTTTTGAGGACGTACATCGCTCCCGGTTCGGGTTCACATCGCCGGAGAAGGCGTTGATCATCGAAGCGATGCAGGTCGAGGTGATCGGCGCGTCCGATGCCGCCGCTGACGTTGCGGCTGTCGCCTCCGATTCGGCCCCCGCACGCGCCACACATACAGCGACGATGGCTGGCTTCCAGCGCGAGACACCGTTCGTGGAGCGCGCCACACTTGTTGCCGACGAGGTCGTCCACGGCCCAGCCGTGCTTATCGAAGCGACCGCGACCACGGTCGTTGAACCGGGCTGGGCGGCCCGTGCAACAGCGAACGGTGACCTTGTAATGGAACGTGTGGAACCTCTGCCGTCCGTGACCGCAGTCGGCACCTCTGTTGACCCGGTCCAGTTGGAGATCTTCAACAATCTTTTTATGAACATCGCCGAGCAAATGGGTGTGGTGCTGGAGAACACGGCAGCGTCGGTGAACATCAAGGAACGCCTCGATTTTTCGTGTGCGATCTTCGATCCCCGCGGCGAACTCATCGCCAACGCGCCGCACATGCCGGTGCATCTCGGCTCGATGAGCGAGTCGGTCCGGTCGGTTATTCGGCAGAATCCGGTCATGGTGCCAGGCACCGTCTATGTGATGAATGCCCCGTACAACGGCGGCACCCATCTGCCCGATATCACGGTCATCAAGCCGGTCTTGGACGATGTAGGGGAGACAGTCATCTTCTACGTCGCGTCCCGCGGCCACCACGCCGACATCGGCGGCACTGTCCCTGGCTCTGCGCCCGCGAACTCGACGACCGTCGATGAGGAAGGTGTCCTGCTCGACAATGTGGTGCTGGTTCGCGACGGTCGCTTCCTGCACGACGAGATCGATGCGTTGCTTCGCGGCGGCATGTACCCGGCCCGCAACCCAGCGCAAAACATCGCCGACCTTCAGGCCCAAGTTGCCGCCTGTGAGAAGGGCACGACTGAGCTTCGCCGGGTCATCGACTACTACGGACTCAACGTCGTCCACGCGTATATGGGGCATGTGAAGGACAACGCGGAGGAATCGGTCCGCCGGGTTATCGACGCCCTCACGGACTCTGAGTTCACCTGCGAGATGGATGACGGCCATCGGGTCAGCGTGGTGATCACCGTGGATCATGACCAACGGTCGGCTCGAATCGACTTCACCGGGTCGAGCCCCACGCACCCCGGCAATTTCAACGCGCCGTCGGCGATTGCCCATGCCGCCGTGCTCTATGTCTTCCGGTGCATGGTCGATGATGACATCCCCCTCAATGCTGGTTGCATGGTGCCGCTCGATGTTGTGTTGCCCGATGAGTCCATGATCAATCCGAGCTACCCGGCGGCGGTGATTGCTGGCAACGTTGAGACGAGTCAGCTTGTGGTCGACACGCTCTTCGGCGCTCTCGGAGTGATGGGGGCGGCTCAGGGTTCGATGAACAACTTCATCTGGGGCAACGACGTCTACCAGTATTACGAGACGATCTGTGGTGGTGCGGGTGCAACGCCCAACGCCGATGGTTGTAGTGCGGTTCATACCCATATGACCAATTCCCGACTGACCGATCCTGAGGTTTTGGAATGGCGATACCCCGTGCACCTCGAGACGTTCCATGTGCGTGACGGCTCGGGCGGCGACGGTGAACACGTGGGCGGTGATGGGGTTGTGCGGCGCATGCGGTTCGATGAGACGATGGAGGTCAATATTTTGTCTAGTCGCCGTAGCGTTCCGCCCTATGGAATGGCGGGCGGCAAACCTGGGGCCATCGGGGTCAATCGCGTCATTCGGGCCAACGGCAGTGTCACCCAACTCGGTGGGGCGGACAGCACGATCGTCGAGCCAGGTGATTGCATCGAGATTGAAACGCCGGGCGGTGGTGGCTGGGGAGTGCCGACCAGTGAGGCGTAAACGGATGCAGCGCTCTCTCCGTGCATCTAAGAAGCATCTGTCGAACGTAGGCAAGGTGTGACCTCCTCTCCAACGAATCGCGGCTTGGTATTAGTGACCGGTGCGTCCGGTTATGTCGGGGGACGGCTTGTTGGCCAACTTCTAGATGCCGGATACCAGGTGCGGTGCCTCGCTCGGACGCCAGAGAAACTTGATCGCTCCCCATGGCGAGCAAGGGTCGAGGTCGTCGAGGGCGATGTTGAGGGTGATCTCGGGGGTGCCGTTGACGGGGTGGATTTCGTCTACTACCTGATCCACAACATTGGTGATGGCGTCCAATGGGAAGAGCGGGAAGCCGCTGGCGCTGCAAACTTGCGCGACGCGGCGACCGCCGCCGGTGTGAATCGAATTGTCTACCTCGGTGGGCTGGGCGACAGCACCAGTGATGAGCTGTCGGTCCATCTTGAAAGCCGCCACAACGTAGGACGCGTACTCGCCGATGGCCCAGTGCCGGTCACGGAGTTGCGAGCTGCGGTCATTATTGGAGCTGGCAGCGCCAGCTTTGAGATGTTGCGATATCTGGTCGAGGTCTTACCCATGATGGTGACCCCTAAATGGGTCGATACTCGTTGCCAGCCGATCGGAATCCGCGACGTGATCCGCTATCTCGTTGAGGTCCTCGATATCGAAGAGACAGCGAATCGCGTGTTGGAGATTGGTGGGCCCGATGTCTTGACCTATCGCGAGATGATGGCCGTATACGCGCAGGAAGCTGGTCTCCGGAGGCGCCTCATAATTCCTGTTCCTGTCCTGACACCGCGCTTGTCGTCGCACTGGGTGGGACTTGTCACCCCATTGCCGAGATCGTTGGCTCGACCGCTCGTCAGTAGTCTTGTCAACGAGGTTGTCGTCAACGAACCGGCCATCTTGGAGTTGTGCCCGATCGAACGGATGCCGTATGCGGTTGCGGTCCGTCGGGCCCTCGAGCGTACGCGCGTCCACGATGTTTCGACACGCTGGACTGGCGCTCAGAATGTTGCGCTTGCCGGGCCACTACCTACCGATCCCGATTGGTCTGGTGGGGCCGTGGTCCACGATCGCCGTGATCGATTCGTTGATGCCACCGAGGAGGCCACCCATCAAGCATTGTGCCGAATTGGCGGTCAGAGCGGCTGGTACGGCAGTGATTGGCTTTGGTCGATTCGCGGCTTTTTAGACAAAATCATTGGAGGTCCTGGAATGCGGAGAGGTCGACGCGACCCCGACGACCTCCACGTCGGTGATCCCGTTGACTTTTGGCGGGTCGAGGCGATCGAATCCAATGAGTTGCTTCGGCTGCGCGCCGAAATGCGTTTGCCGGGGGTGGCATCGCTTGAGTGGCGGATCGAGCCAGCCCCAGATTCTGAACATGGACCCCGTTGCCGCGTGCACCAGACGGCAACATTTGTGCCCCGAGGTCTTTGGGGACGCCTGTACTGGTATTCGGTCGCTCCGTTCCATCACTTTGTGTTCCCGCGTCTCCTGGATGGAATAGCGGCTGACGCCGAATCTGGCTCTTCGCATACGCTATTCCCAGAATGATCAGCCGGCTGAAGGACCGAGTGGTCGGGTCGACCACAGATCTGTTTTCGCATGGGCCGCAACCGCTCGAACACACCCTGGATTACGCCGGTGACCCAGGAATTCTGGGGCCAGGATCGGTCTCCTGGCGGGTGGTTGGTGACGCTTCGGCGTTCGTCGCCGGCATCCGAGCCTTGCTGGTGCAGACTGCTCACCCGGAAGTAGTAGCCGGTGTTGAAAACCATTCTCGGTACCGCAGCGATCCGCTGGGTCGCCTGACCCGGACGTCGGCTTATGTCACCGCAACCACATATGGTGCGGGGCCGGAGGTGGCGGCTTCGGTGGCGTTGGTGAGGAACGCCCACCGCGAGGTGAAGGGGCGTTCGGAACGCGGCAAGACGTACAGCGCCGAGAACCCGGCGATGACTGCTTGGGTGCACAACGTTCTCACTGACTCGTTCCTCACCGCCTACCAGGCGTATGGCCGTGACCCGCTGAGCCCTGAAGATGCCGATCAGTTCGTTCTTGAACAAACCAGGATCGGCGCCCTTCTTGACGCATCGCCCCTGCCGACTGATGCCGGGTCGCTTCGCTCGTGGGTTTGCGACCATGCCGCCATAGCGCCGTCGGCTGCGCAGCGAGACTCCATCGACTTCCTTCGAAATCCTCCGCTTCCTCCCCAGGTGAAGGTCGGATACCGGCTGTTGTCGAGGGCTGCGATAGCAACCGTGCCGCCCAGAATCGCCGCGGTGTTGGGGGTTGAGCCGGGCTGTCTCGATGACAAGGTCGGTGCCGCCACCGTGCGAGGCTTGCGTTGGGCTCTCGGGTCTTCGCCGGCCTGGCATGTCGCTCTTGTTCGTTCAGGGGCGCCTGTTCCCGGCGGCATGTTTCGCCAAACATTATTAACGGGTTCATAGCTGTGGGCCCCGCCAACCCGATGATGCCGCCGTGTCGGTAGTGCAGTTTTGGGTCGAGTCATGAACTGTCCATGCGGGCCGTTACGGGCATTGGACGAGTGCTGCGGACCGGTCATCGCTGGTGATCGTCGGGCCTTGACAGCGACCGATCTGATGCGGTCGCGCTACACCGCTTATGCGACCGGCAACCGGTTCTACCTCGTGCATTCGTGGTCGCCGATGACCTGCCCTATCGGTCTGGCACTGGATGCGTCGATTCGATGGTGCGGTCTCGAAATCGTCGACACTGAACGGGGTGGTGCTTTCGACGCCGAGGGTGTGGTCGAGTTTGTGGCCCGATTCGTCGCCGTCGACGGTCCTGGTGAACTCCGTGAACGCAGCCGCTTTGGTCGGCTCGACGGCCGGTGGGTCTATCTGGATGGCGTCGTCGATGGTCCGGCTTGATTCCGACGTCTAGTGGGTGGGTTCGCTCGTGCCTCGAGCGGGCATCAGCGCTGCGAGCCCGATGAGGATGACGCCCCAGACGAGGCCGATCACGGCGGAGATCGCGGTGTTGATCAGCCAACTCAGCACACCACCGATGTTTGCGATGTCTTGCACGGCACGCTCGGCGTCGTGCACAAGTGAGTAGGGCCAGTGCCAGCCGAGTTCGTCGGCGCCGACGAACAGGATGTGGCCGCCGACCCACAGCATGGCGGCGGTGCCGACGATGGAGAGCCAGGTCAAGACCTTTGGCATGCCGGTGACGAGCCCTCGGCCGACCTTTTGCGCTGCCGCCGAATCTCGTTCGACCATCGAAAGACCGATGTCGTCCATCTTTACGATGAGGGCGACAAGGCCGTAGACGACGACGGTGATGAATACGGCGACGACGACCAGGATGATCCCCCGGGCCACAAAGCCCTCGTCGATCACTTCTTTGAGTGAGATCACCATGATCTCTGCCGAGAGGATGAAGTCGGTGCGGACCGCGCCGGCGACGGTGGCTTCTTCGGCGTCGGGTCCTTTCACTACGGCTGGCACGTCGTGATCGTGATCGTCGTGCTTGATGGCGTGCACGATCTTGTGGGCGCCCTCGTAGCAAAGGAATGATCCACCAAGG
>JAACCU010000310.1 GCA_009937405.1 Actinomycetota bacterium | reverse complement strand
GGTCTCGCCCAGTTGGGCAACGCGATCGCTGAGCTGGGATGCGGTGTTAGAGATTGCGCCGCTCATTCCCTTGGCGAAGCGAAGGCGTTCGAGCAGCACCAAGACGGGCACGATCGATACACCTAGACCTGCTGCCGGCCCTGCGTCAGGATCAATGGGCACGACCGGAATTTCCCAATCTACACATGCCTGGGCGAACGTTCCTGGCGCCGCCACGGCGATGAGTCGTGCACCAGCGGAACGAGCTTCCTCGACGGCTTCGATTGGCGCTGTGTTGTCGCCGCCATCGGAGAGCGCAATGGCAAGCGTGCTTGCCGTTACCCACGACGGACATCGTCCGCCAGTTGCAATAATCGGAATGCTCCCGCGCAACTCACAGATTGCAGCGATGACATCACCGGCGACGCGGCCGGCACCGATGCCGAGAATGATCACTTCAGTGATGCCTTCGACGCGGGGCAGGCCATCGGTGTCAGCGGCGGCAATCGCCACGTCGCGAACCTGGTTCGGCAGATGACGGACCGACTCGAGCAGTTCGTCCGGAGTCATGTCAGCCGCCGAAAGTCGGCGTGATCCCCTCGGCCTCAGCCTTAGCCACCAGACGCTCATGCTCCGCGTCATCGACGTCGGCAGCCTCGTCGGGAAGCATCACGGGGATACCTTCATGAATTCGATATTGCTTCTTGAGCCGGGCGTTGTACAGGATCTCGTCGTCGGCGAAATACAACAGCGATCCTTTGTCGATCGGACAAGCAAGGATCTCGAGAAGACGGGTGTCGAGGGTCATGGCACCGATTCTAGGATCCGAAGTGCGCCTTCACCTCGGACACCCGGTCGGCGACCTCTTCCTGAGTGGCGGCTTCGAGGTTGAGGCGGAGCAAAGGCTCGGTATTGCTCGCTCGTACGTTGAACCACCAATCGCCGAGATCGACCGTGAGACCGTCCAATCGATCCTGATCATGGGCGCTGTAGGCGTCGGCAACCCGCTCTATGACCACCGCCGCATCGTCAACGGTGGTGTTGATCTCGCCTGACGCGGCGTAGCGATCAAGCGTCGAGACCAGATCAGCCAATCCCGCAGGATGCTTGCCGAGTGCTTCCAGCACGACAAGCGCCGCGATGAGACCGCTATCGGCGCGATAGTTGTCGCGGAAATAGTAGTGACCGGAGTGTTCGCCGCCGAATGCTGCGCCGGTCTCAGCCATCACATTCTTGATGAACGAATGACCGACCTTGGTGCGCACAGCGATGCCGCCTCCCTCAGCTATTACCTCCGGCACGGTTTTGGAACAGATCACGTTGTGCAGGACTGTGGCGCCAGGCTCACGCTCGAGAATCGAACGGGCCACCATCGCGGTAGTCAGCGAGCCTGAAATCGGGCGAGCAGTCTCGTCGACGAGGAACACTCGATCAGCGTCGCCGTCGAAGGCCAACCCGATATCGGCTCCAGTCTCAAGAACGCGGGCTATCAGATCACGTTGATTTTCGGGCTGGATCGGATCGGCGGGGTGATTCGGAAAGGTGCCGTCAAGCTCCGGGAACATGTGGTCAAGGGTGAACGGCAGCCCATCGAACACGGCGGGAACCAC
Source organism: Actinomycetota bacterium (assembly GCA_009937405.1). GTDB lineage: Bacteria > Actinomycetota > Acidimicrobiia > Acidimicrobiales > Aldehydirespiratoraceae > JAACCU01. The sequence goes on along the minus strand of JAACCU010000310.1, from coordinate 3,965 downwards.
GAGACCACCCATGCCATTGGCGGTGTCGGCCACAACCTTGAGCGCCTTGAGACTGTCGATGTCGACGAACGAGTGAACATGAGCCACATACCCTTCGAGGATGCTGCGCTCAGTACGGGTGCCCTTGTGGCCGGTGGGGTCGGGCCCAGCCTTAGCCATCTCTTTGATGTCGCCGAGACCGGTGTCGGAGCCAATAGGAGCAGCGTGTGAGAGGCACATTTTGATGCCGTTGTAGCCGGCGGGGTTGTGAGAGGCCGTGAAGACTGCACCGGGAAGAGCGAGGGCGCCAGAGGCGTAATACATCATGTCGGTTGCACACAGCCCAACATCGACGACATCGACACCGTGGTCGAGGGCTCCTTCACCGAACGCGGCAGTGAACTCCTCGCCATCGGGGCGCATGTCGCGACCAACGACAATCGCGGTGGCCCCATTCCCAGCCACAAAACGGGCGAAGGCCCCACCAATGGCTCTCGCGCCGTCGGCATCCATTTGGTCAGGAACAGTGCCTCTCACGTCGTACGCCTTGAAGATCGCATCAAAATCAGTCACGAGAAGAAGCTACTTTCCGCTGGGGAGTTAACCATTCCCGGTCTCGGGCGGCAGAGTCTGGCCGGATGGAAGAGCATCCACGGGTAGACGCGGATAGTGCCCGCGTCGTGAAGCCCTGCGGACGCGAAGGATGTCGCCCAACACGAGCAATCCATCCCGGACGGCGCTCACGGTCGAGGAATCACTGTTCACGACCTCGACGGGCAACTCCCTCATCGTAAAGCCGTAACGCTCCACCAGATGCAATATCTCGAGGTCAAAGGCGAAGCCATCGACCCTCCCTGCGCCCAGCACGAGTTTGGCCACATCGGCCCGGAACGCCTTGCACCCACATTGGGTATCGCGATAGTTGCCGAGGAGAAGGAGGTTGGCCGCCATATTCACCACCCGGCTTCCCAACGACCGAAGCGTCGACGTTTTCTGAACGGTGGTGGTGTCGTCGTGATGCCGGTTGCCAATCACCACGTCATAGCCCGACTCCACCGCGTCGACGAAAGCAACGAGTTGATCCGGCGAGTAGGCGAGGTCAGCATCAGTGAACGCGATCGTTCGGCCGTTGGCGGCCGCAACCCCCGCCCGCACCGCGGCGCCCTTACCCCGATTCTGGGGCTGGACGAGCACCTGATCGGCGCCGGCCTCCCGAGCAACGCGGGCGGTGGCATCGTTCGATCCATCATCGACCACCACGATCTCAAGATCACCGGCGTCGTGATAGATGGCGAGGCCAGTTCGAACCTGGGCAATCGTGTCGCTGATTCGTCCCTCTTCTTTGTAGGCCGGGATCACCAGAGAAAGTCGAACCGATCCGGCGGGTGCGGGTCGGTCGATGGGGTCTCCTTGTTCCCGACGAACATGTCGGAACAGGACTGCACGGTGGAACCCGGCTCGAACGGTCGCGGCGGCACCGACCGCCACCAGCTTTGCGGTCCAGTCTCCCAGCGAATCGACCCCGACAAAAATGGCAAGGTCGATCGTGGCGGCAACGAGAGCGATCGCAGCGAAAACCGATGGTTGACGGATCCAGCGATCGAGGTCATCGCCTCGCAGGGTTACGCGAGCGTGGAGGTAGAGGGCAATCACCGCCGCCAGCGAAAGCGCCAAGAGGTCGGCGAGAAGACGTCCAGCCGAACCGCTCAGCCCTACCGCGACGCCCACGTCGATGACGGTGGCGACAACGCCAACCGCAATAAATCGGCCCGGGTCTGGTCGCGTCGCTCCGAAGCCGACGTTGGGTCTCGCAGTCACCGGGTGGCGCCGTCGGCTGTCTCGACAGGACGCACTGCCCCAGCGATCAGCCCCGCGACTCGCGCCGATCGCCGCGCCTTTGACATGTCGACCATGGCTGGGAATCCCCAAAAAACAAGGACCGATGCGCCGACGATGCTCGGCAGATACACGGCGAGGGCCAATAGTGTTTCGTCGGCACCCGGAGCCAGCGTGACCCGACCGACCACAGTCACCAAGAGCGCAATCGCCACCCCGGAACTCATCCACAGCACTCGCCGCCCCAACGCGTCGATACGCAGCTTCAGATCATCGATTTCTGCCCATCCTTGACCACCGGCGGAGACGGCATCGACAAGCAGGTCAGCGTCGTTCACCACGGCTCGAGCGGCGCCAAGATCCCAGAGTCCAAGGTCAGATTCAACCCGGAACCGCCGGTGACCGAGCAGGGCCGCAAGGCCGACGATCGAAAGAAAAATGCTGAAGAGCTCAATGCCTGAACGGCCGTAGTTGAGCTCAACCTGCGTGTCAGTGGGGATGACGACCATCAGGTTGGGCGCCACCCGATATGGCCCTTCCGCCCCGCTCACTGACCAGTTCGGGAAGTAGCTGCTTCGCACCAACACAGGCGTACCGACCCGGTCGACCTCGAAACTGATGGTGAACTCGTCGACCTCGACATTGGACACATTGACAGGGTCGACGTCGACTCGATCAAGCACCGATGGGAAGGCGGCAGCCAGTTCGTTCATCAGAGAGACGCGACTCTCATCGCCGAGGCCTTCTAATCCGGGCCAAGCTTCTTCCATCTCAGAAACCGATGTTTGAGGCCAATCGCTCGGGCCAGTGGCAGCCACCAACGGAGCGTCATCGGCCTCCCACCAGGCCACGGTGGGGATGAGCCATTCTTCCCCGCCGGCATCTAACCCATCCATGACGACCGGTAGATGATCGAGCGGGACAACCAGTTCGCTGTCGCTGACAAGGAAGATAACCCACGCGCCGGCGGTGGCGATCTCCGTCAATTCCGGGACTGCTCTGCCTTGGGCGACCGCCTCCTCGGAGAATGCCATGTAGTAACGAACGCCGAGATCTTGAAGGTGGCCGGCTCCGCTCAGTGCGTCAAGGCCAGAATATGGCAGATCTCGCTGAGCCCGAGATGGGCGCGAGGAAAGCTCGGATTGAAGCAAGAAATGGTAGGGGGTCGTGGCCGATGCCTCGAAATAGAGACCCTCCATCGACCCGATACAGCCGTCGGTCCAGTGCGGCAGCAGCATGGGGGCCATGGGAGTGCCATAGCTCCCAAGCCGGTCGGGGCCGTACTCCCACAGCGATCGTCCGCAGCCGAACTCGCTGCCGACCTCGTCCATCGTGGCAACGAAATAGGCGTATTCGGTCCAGCCGCTCGCACCCTCATAGCCATTGAAGTTGTGTCGCAACCAGCCGGGGCCGAAGTTTTGCTCGGTCGTACGGAGACCGGGCCAACCGTATTCGCCGGCATCGTTGAGTCCGCCAAACGGAAGTTGGCGAAGCGGGAGAGCCATGAAGACGATCAGGACCACGGTTCCAAGAACCACCGGAACGGCGGCCAGAAAGGTCACTACCTCACGTACGCGCTCTCCGCGCTCCGACCACGCCTTCACAATCCATCGACCAATCTCTGCCACGGCGAGACCGGCCGATAGATAGATCGCTAAGTAATAGAACGGCACGATGCGAACGTTCCACAGCCGACCTTCGGGCAAGAGAACGAAGGCCAGGGCGAAGACCATGGCAGTGATCGACAACGCCATCCCGAACCGCACCCGCCGGATGGCGAACACGATGGCGCCGATGACGGCGAGGATCACGAAAATTTGAAGCGGCGGATCATTGACCAGGAAGTCCTGGTCACCGAACGATCCCGAACGGTTCCACAGCGCGGCGACATAGCGGCGTTCTTTGCCCCAGCCCATGTCGTTGAGTAGAGAGCGGTTCCAGAAGAACGGCAGCACCCAGAACGCCGCCAGCAGGCCAGCGAGCGCGCCCATCACAGTGGTCCACACAAGGGTGCGGACATTTGGCCGGGTGAGCAGCAACGCAACAGTGACCACGAGCGCAAAGAACGCCGCAAACAAGTGGGTGAGCCCGGCAAGCGCAAGCAGCGCCGCAGCCAGACCGCGCCCCTTGCCGGTCTCGAGCCCACGGGC
>JAACCU010000034.1 GCA_009937405.1 Actinomycetota bacterium | reverse complement strand
CCGCTTCACCGTCTCGACGATCTTCTTCGTCGACTGATCGATGATCTCGTGGTCGTAGGCCTTGAGCCGGATTCGAATCTTCTGTCCCGTTGCCATCAGATGCTCACTTGATGATCTTCGTAACCGAGCCAGCACCAACAGTGCGGCCGCCTTCGCGAATAGCGAAGCGGAGGCCCTCGTCCATGGCGATCGGGTTGATCAACTCGACATGCATCTCGGTGTTGTCACCAGGCATGCACATCTCGGTGCCCTCGGGCAGCTGAATGTTGCCGGTGATGTCGGTGGTCCGGAAGTAGAACTGCGGACGATAGTTGGAGAAGAACGGCTTGTGACGGCCACCCTCGTTCTTCGACAGCACGTAAACCTGCGCCTCGAACTCGGTGTGCGGGGTGATGCTGCCGGGTGCAGCAAGAACCTGGCCACGCTGGACGTCGTCCTTGTCGATACCACGAAGCAGGGCGCCGATGTTGTCGCCGGCCTGGCCCTGATCGAGCAGCTTGCGGAACATCTCAACACCGGTGCACGTGGTCGTGGTCGTCTCCTTGATGCCAACGATTTCGATGCTGTCGCCGGTGTGAACCTTGCCCTGCTCAACCTTGCCGGTCACAACGGTGCCACGACCGGTGATCGAAAACACATCTTCGATCGGCATGAGGAAGGGCTTGTCGAGATCGCGCTCGGGGGTCGGGATGAACTCGTCGACCTGAGCCATCAGCTCCATGATCTTGGCGCTGGCGTCATCGTCGCCCTCAAGAGCCTTGAGAGCCGAAACATGGATGACGGGGGTGTCATCACCAGGGAAGTCGTACTCGTCGAGGAGTTCGCGGACTTCCATCTCGACGAGCTCAAGGAGCTCTTCGTCGTCAACCATGTCGACCTTGTTGAGGGCAACAACGATCTTCGGCACGCCAACCTGACGAGCAAGCAGCACGTGCTCACGGGTCTGAGGCATCGGACCATCAGCGGCAGACACCACGAGGATGGCACCGTCGACCTGAGCCGCACCGGTGATCATGTTTTTGATGTAGTCAGCGTGACCCGGCATGTCGACGTGGGCGTAGTGACGGGCTTCCGTCTCGTACTCCACGTGCGACACGTTGATCGTGATGCCACGCTCGCGCTCCTCAGGAGCATTGTCGATGTTCGCAAACTCGGTGAAGGACGAGCCTTCAACGTTGTCAGCGAGAACTTTAGTAATCGCAGCGGTCAGTGTCGTCTTACCGTGGTCGATGTGTCCCATCGTACCCACGTTGACGTGAGGCTTATTTCGCTCGAACGTCGCCTTCGCCATAACGATTCTTCCTTGTTCATTGTATTGGGTTCGGAGACGATCATTCGCCGCGGACGCGAGCGACGATCTCTTCCTGGACGTTTGCGGGGGTGGGTTGGTACGAGTCGAACTGCATCGTGTACGTAGCCCGCCCCTGCGTGCGTGAACGCAGGTCTGTACTGTATCCGAACATCTCGGAGAGCGGCACGAGTGCATTCACAACTTGGTTTTTGCCGCGCTGCTCGGTGCCTTGCACCTGGCCGCGACGAGAGTTCACATCGCCGACCACATCGCCGAGGTAGTCGTCAGGGGTGACAACTTCCACGCCCATGACCGGCTCGAGAAGGGTTGGCTTCGCCTTGCGCACGACCTCACGGAACCATGCGTTGCCAGCGATCTTGAAGGCCATTTCAGACGAGTCGACGTCATGCGTCTTTCCGTCTTCAAGAGTGACCTTGATGTCGACCGTGGGGAAGCCGGCGAGCACACCATTGCTCATTGCTTCCTGAACACCCTGATCAACCGGCTTGATGTATTCCTTGGGAATCGAACCACCAGAGATGTTGGACACGAACTCGTAATGATTGCCCGGGTTCGGTTCGATCGTGGCCGAAATGACAGCGAACTGACCGGTGCCACCCGTCTGCTTCTTGTGGGTGTAGGTGTGCTCGACCACAGCGGTGGTGATGGTCTCGCGGTAGGCAACCTGGGGCTTACCGACGGAAGCCTCGACCTTGAACTCACGCCTCATACGATCGACCAGTACCTCAAGGTGCAGCTCGCCCATACCGGCAATGATTGTCTGTGCTGTTTCTTCGTTGGTCGTGACCTGGAAGGTGGGGTCCTCTTCAGACAATGCCTGCAGAGCCTTACCCATCTTCTCCTGATCGACCTTTGACTTCGGCTCAACGGCGACTTCGATCACCGGGGCCGGGAAGTCGAGGTTTTCCAGCGTGATCGGGTGAGAGGGATCACAGAGAGTGTCGCCGGTGCGAGTGTTCTTGATACCAATGCCGGCAGCGATGTCGCCTGTGGCGACCCCGTCCTTGTCGACGCGGTTGTTGGCGTGCATCTCGAGAATCCGGCCGACACGCTCTTTGTTGGACGTGCGAGTGTTCATCAAGGTGTCACCCTTGTTGAAGGTGCCGGAGTAGACCCGGAAGTAGGTGAGACGACCGACGTGCGGGTCCGTCATGATCTTGAACGCAAGAGCCGAGAACGGCTCATCGTCGCTGGCTGAGCGCGAAACCTCGTTGCCCTTCTTGTCGACACCGGTGATCGGCGGAACGTCGAGGGGCGACGGGAGATAATCGATGACGGCGTCAAGCAGGGGCTGGACGCCCTTGTTCTTGAACGCTGTGCCATTAAGAACCGGAACGAGACCGTGGTTCAGGGTTCCCTCACGGACCGCAGTCTGGATCTCTTCAGCGGAAACCTCTTCGTCTTCGAGGACCTTCATCATGATGACTTCGTCGAAGTTGGCGAGCGTGTCGAGCAGGTCCGAGCGGTACAGGGCTGCATCGTCAGCCATATCCTCGGGAATATCGACCTCATCGTAGGTCGCGCCAAGATCCTTCTCATCGGTGGTGGGCGGCCAAACAAGGGCCTTCATTTTCACCAAGTCGATGATGCCCTGGTAGCCACCCTCAGCGCCGATCGGCAACTGAAGAACGGCGACGTTGTTGGTCAGACGGTCCTTGATGGTGTCGAGGCAGAAGTAAAAGTCGGCGCCGGTGCGGTCCATCTTGTTGATGAAACACATGCGGGGAACGTTGTAGCGATCGGCTTGGCGCCAAACTGTCTCGGTCTGAGGCTCTACGCCGGCAACACCGTCAAAGACGGCGACAGCACCGTCGAGCACGCGAAGCGAGCGCTCAACCTCAACCGTGAAGTCGACGTGGCCCGGGGTGTCGATGATGTTGATGCGGTGGTCGTTCCAGATGCAATGCGTGGCAGCCGAGGTGATCGTGATACCACGCTCCTGCTCCTGCTCCATCCAGTCCATCGTGGCCGCGCCATCGTGAACCTCGCCGATCTTGTACGAACGGCCGGTGTAGTAGAGGATGCGCTCGGTAGTGGTGGTTTTACCAGCGTCAATGTGCGCCATGATCCCGATGTTTCGGGTCATCGCCAGGGGTGTTCGCTTCTCAGCCATAGGGCTTTCCTCAGGTGTATCGGATTGGAGCGCCGAGCCCGGTTATTGGCTAGGACACGCCACGACCGGGAGATCTCCGAGGAGATTGCCCGGTCGTAGAAAAAGTATCGGTGGGGTCAGGTGACGAACGGCGAAAGGCCGAGCGCTACCAGCGGTAGTGGGCGAAGGCCTTGTTGGCCTCTGCCATCTTCTGAAGGTCTTCACGACGCTTGCAGGAAGCGCCGATGCCGTTGCTGGCGTCAAGAATCTCGTTGGCGAGACGCTCGGCCATGGTGCGCTCACGACGACTGCGAGAGAAACCAACCATCCAGCGGATCGAAAGGGTGGTGGCACGGCGGGGACGAACCTCGACGGGCACCTGGTAGGTGGCGCCACCAACACGACGGCTGCGCACCTCAAGCTGGGGGCGAACGTTGTCGACGGCGCGCTTCAGCGCGTCGACCGGCGAACCACCCGTCTTCTCTTCAACGATGACCAAAGCGTCATAAACAATTTGTTCGGCCGTGGAGCGCTTACCGCGCTGCAGCACCTTGTTGATGAACTGGGTGACGAGAACCGACTTGTGGATCGGATCCGGCTGAATATCGCGACGCTGTGCGGGGCCCTTACGCGACATATCAGCTGTCCTTCTTTACGCCGTAGCGGCTACGAGCCTGCTTACGGTCACGGACACCAGAGGTGTCGAGCGTGCCACGAACGATCTTGTAACGAACACCAGGGAGATCCTTCACACGACCACCACGCACGAGCACGATGGAGTGCTCCTGGAGGTTGTGGCCCTCACCGGGGATGTAGGCGGTGACCTCGGTGCCCGACGTCAGACGCACACGGGCGACCTTACGAAGAGCCGAGTTCGGCTTCTTCGGGGTAGCGGTGTAAACGCGGGTACACACGCCGCGACGCTGGGGGGCACCCTTGAGCGCAGGAGTGGCTTCCTTGCGACGCTTGGTCTGGCGGCCCTTGCGGACCAACTGCTGAATTGTGGGCACGGAGTAATCCTTGTGATGATGAGAACGTTGTCGATGACCGACACAGCGGTGCACGCGGCACGCGCGTCAAGGTCAGCGGAAAAGCATACGAGGCGAAGCGAGGAACCTCAACCCGCGCGCCGCGCAAACGCGAAAAGCGCGAACACCAAAACGACGAAATTGCTGCCGCTGGCGCACCCCAAGGGCAGGCCGGCAGCAGCAATTTCGGTTTGTTCAGGCTATTTACTGCTGGGGTAGGCGATGACGTCGGCGCCTTCAGCGTTGGCACTGCGACCGGCGAGCCAGTCAGCAAGGTCCGACTCGTCGTCGCCCGACGTGTAGTACTCCATCGGTTCGTACTCCGGTGCATCGGTGCGGATGTTGCGGTACTGGGGCATGCCCGTACCGGCAGGGATCAGCTTGCCGATGATGATGTTTTCCTTGAGGCCTTGGAGCGAGTCGGACTTGGACTCGATGGCGGCTTCGGTGAGAACACGGGTGGTCTCCTGGAACGACGCAGCTGACAGCCACGATTCGGTGGCGAGGCTGGCCTTGGTGATACCCATGAGCTGGGGACGCCCCTCGGCCGGCTTGCCGCCTTCCTCGACCACACGACGGTTGGTGTCAGCGAAGATCTTCTGGTCGATCTGGTATCCGGGCAAGAACTCGGTGTCACCGGGCTCTGAAATCAGGATGCGCTTGGTCATCTGACGAACGATCAGCTCGATGTGCTTGTCGTGAATCGACACGCCCTGGTCGCGGTAGACCTTCTGAACCTCGGTGACGAGGTACTGCTGGGTCTCACGGATGCCCTTGATCTCAAGGAGTTCCTTGGGATCGCGTGCGCCTTCGACGAGAGCGTCGCCGGCGCGGACTTCCTGACCATCAACGATCTCGAGCCGTGCGCCCGAGGGAATCGTGTATTCGTCCTCTTCGCCGTCGTCAGCCACAATGATGACCTCACGGCCGCGGCCGTCGTCATCGCCAACGCGGACCACGCCTGAGGTGCGGGCCAGCGTGGCCTTACCCTTCGGGGTGCGGGCCTCGAAGAGCTCCACGACGCGGGGCAGACCGCCGGCGATGTCTTGTGCACCTGCAACACCACCGGTGTGGAAGGTACGCATGGTGAGCTGGGTACCCGGCTCACCAATGGACTGAGCAGCAATAACGCCTACCGCCTCGCCAAGTTCGATCTTTCCACCGGTGGCCAGTGACATGCCATAGGACTTCGCCGAGATACCGAAGTTTGAATCGTCGGTGAGCGGCGAAAGCACCCGCACCCGGTTGATCCCTTCGTCGTCGCGGATCGCCTCGAGGTCGTCGTCACCGATCATCGTGCCCTTTTCAATGACACGACCATCAGCGAGCGTTATGTCATCGGCGAGGACACGGCCAAAGAGCCGGCTTTCGAGATGCGTGCGCTTATTGGGAGTGTCGGGCATGACGTCTTCGAGCCAGATACCGCGCACGGCGCCGGCCCGTTCAAACGGATCTTCATCATTGATGATGAGTTCCTGAGCGACGTCGACGAGACGACGAGTGAGGTAACCGGAGTCGGCGGTTCGCAGAGCGGTGTCGACCAGACCCTTACGAGCGCCAGGAGTAGCAATGAAGTACTCCAGCATCTTCAGGCCCTCACGGAAGTTGCTCTTGATCGGCTCAGGAATCATGTCACCACGGGGGTGTGCCACAAGGCCACGCATGCCCGCAATTTGGCGGACCTGCATCATGTTTCCTCGAGCCCCTGAGCCCACCATCATGTTGACCGGGTTGAACTGGTCTGACTAGAGCCCTTCCTTCATCCTGTTGGTCACCTCTTCGGTGGCCTCGGACCAAACCTCAACCTTCATCTGACGGCGCTCGCCGTCGGTGATGATGCCGCGACGGAACTGCTGCTCGATCTTCTCGGCCTGCTTCTCGTGACGAACGAGGATCTCAGCCTTCTCGGGAGGTGTGGCCACATCGGAAATGGCAACAGTGAGCCCCGACCACATTGCCGCGTCGAAAGTCAGATCCTTGATTGCATCGAGGCTGACGGCAACGTCCTGCTTGTCGTAGGTGCGAGCCAGTGTGTCAACGATCAGAGCCATCTCCTTCTTGCCGACCCGCTCGTTGACGAATGGATACGCCTCCGGGAGGGTGGTGTTGAAGAAGACACGACCGGGTGTGGTTGGCTCGTACTGAGCCGCCTTGCCGTTCGCCGGGCTGATCAGCAGATCAGGGGTACGGAACTGGATGAGGGCGTGGAGCGCGAGATCGCCACGCTCGTACGCGGCACGAACTTCCTCGACATCGCGGAACACCCGGCCCTCGCCCTTGGAACCGGGTACCTCTTCGGTGTGGTAGTAGGCGCCAATGATCATGTCCTGCGTCGGTGTGACCAGCGGACGGCCGTTGGCCGGGCTGAGTACGTTGTTGGCGCTGAGCATCAACACGCGGGCCTCAGCCTGTGCTTCAGCCGACAACGGCAGGTGGACGGCCATCTGGTCGCCGTCGAAGTCGGCGTTGAAGGCGGTGCAAACCAGCGGATGCAGGTTGATGGCCTTGCCCTCGACCAGCACGGGCTCGAAAGCCTGAATGCCGAGACGGTGCAGGGTTGGTGCACGGTTGAGCATCACCGGATGCTCCTTGATGACATCCTCAAGAACATCCCAAACCTCTGGTTTGCGACGCTCGACCATGCGCTTGGCCGACTTGATGTTTGGGGCCAGCTCAGCGTCCACAAGCTTTTTCATGACGAACGGCTTGAACAGCTCGAGCGCCATGATCTTGGGAAGGCCACACTGATGGAACTTCAGCGTCGGGCCAACCACGATGACCGAACGGCCAGAGTAGTCGACGCGCTTGCCTAGGAGGTTCTGGCGGAAACGGCCCTGCTTGCCCTTGAGCATGTCGGACAGCGACTTCAGCGGACGGTTGCCTGGACCGGTAACCGGCCGGCCACGACGACCATTGTCGAATAATGCGTCGACGGCTTCCTGAAGCATGCGCTTTTCGTTGTTCACGATGATCTCAGGGGCGCCGAGATCGAGCAGCCGCTTCAAGCGGTTGTTGCGGTTGATGACGCGACGGTAAAGGTCATTGAGGTCGGAGGTGGCGAAACGGCCACCGTCGAGCTGGACCATCGGGCGCAGCTCCGGCGGGATCACGGGAACAACATCGAGGATCATGGCGCGAGGATCATTGATCCGACGGCCGTACTCGTCGCGACGATTGAACGCAGCAACGATCTTCAGGCGCTTGATGGCCTTCTGCTGGCGCTGAGCGGACAGACTCTTCACGCCTTCCGGCGGATCGATCTGGGCCCGAAGCTTGACTTCTTCCTCATCGAAGTCGAGCGACTCCACGAGACGGGCAATGGCGTCAGCGCCCATGCCACCCTCGAAGTAGTCGCCCCAACGATCCTGCAGCTCGCGCCACAGCATTTCGTCTTCGATGATCTGGCGGCCAAAGATGCTCTTGAACTCGTCCCAGGCGCGGTCGAGAATTTCTTTCTCGAACTCGAACTGTTCGCGGATCTCAGCCAGGTCCTTATCGCCCTGACGACGAGTCGCCTTCAGCTCGGTGTCCTTGGCGCCGTCTTTTTCGAGTCCGGCAAGATCCTTTTCGAGCTCTTCGTTCCGACGAGCAAGATCGAGTTCCATGTCGTTGTCGATGGCTTCGCGCTCACCGATGACTTCGGACTCGAGGCTCGGGAGGTCTTCATCGCGGCGCTCCTCATCGACAGAAACGACGAGGTTGGCGGCGAAGTAGATGACCTTCTCGAGCTGCTTGGCTTTGAGCTCTTCCTTGGGCGTGGTGCCCATGAGGAGATAGGCCAGCCACGAGCGGGTGCCACGCAGGTACCAGATGTGAACCGACGGAGCGGCGAGTTCGATGTGAGCCATGCGCTCACGACGCACCTTGGACCGAGTGACCTCAACGCCACAACGCTCACAGATAATCCCCTTGAAACGGACGCGCTTGTACTTGCCGCAACCGCACTCCCAGTCCTTGGTCGGACCGAAGATCTTCTCGCAGAAGAGTCCGTCTTTCTCAGGCTTCAAGGTGCGGTAGTTGATGGTCTCAGGCTTTTTGACCTCGCCGTTGGACCACATACGGATGCTGTCCGCAGTAGCGAGCCCGATTTTCAGGTTGGAGAAATCGTTGACGTCAAGCATGACTGTTTTCCCTCAGCTCTTTCTTGGGCTCAGACTCGGGCCGCGCGAGCGGCGGCACGGGCGGCGTCTTCTTCATCAGATCCACGTTCAGGACGCTGGAGATCGATACCCAGCTCCTCGACCGTGCGGAATGTTTCTTCGTCGAGTTCACGCATCTCGATCTCTTGACCATCATGCGAAAGCACCTCGACATTGAGACACAGGGCCTGCATTTCCTTGATGAGTACCTTGAAGGACTCGGGAATGCCAGGCTCGGGAATATTCTCGCCCTTGACGATGGCCTCGTAGACCTTCACCCGGCCGAGCACATCGTCGGACTTGATGGTGAGCAGCTCCTGCAAGCAGTACGCCGCGCCGTAGGCCTCGAGGGCCCACACTTCCATCTCGCCGAATCGCTGACCACCGAACTGCGCCTTACCACCGAGCGGCTGCTGAGTGATCATGGAGTACGGGCCGGTCGAACGGGCGTGGATCTTGTCGTCGACCAGGTGGGCCAGCTTCAAGATGTAGACATAACCCGTCATGATCGGGTTGTCGAACGGCTCGCCGGTGCGTCCGCTGTAAAGCGTCTGCTTACCGTCGACCTGAATCAGGCGGGTCTCGCCGTCCTTGGATTCGGGGTTGATGTTCTGGAGGATGTCGCGAATGACCGGCTTGTCGCCGGCAAGTTCGTACTCATCCCACTTTGCACCGTCGAACACCGGGGTGGCGATGAACGTGGACGGCTTCGTGGTGGGGCGGGTCTTGGTTTCGGTGCCGCGCACAGGCGCATCACCCACGACGGCTCCGTTGACGTCCCAGCCCCAGCGGGCGCAGTAACCGAGGTGAGCCTCGAGCACCTGGCCGACGTTCATACGAGACGGAACGCCGAGTGGGTTGAGGATGATGTCGACCTGTTGACCATCAGCGTTGAAGGGCATGTCCTCGATCGGAAGGATCCGGGAGATGACGCCCTTGTTGCCGTGACGGCCAGCGAGCTTGTCGCCGACGCTGATCTTTCGCTTCTGCGCGACATAGACCCGCACGAGCTGATTGACCCCGGGGGGCAACTCGTGGGCATCGTCACGGTTGAAGACCTTGACGTCGATGACCTTGCCGACCTCGCCGTGCGGGACCTTCATCGAAGTGTCTCGCACTTCGCGAGCCTTCTCACCGAAAATGGCCCGCAGGAGGCGCTCTTCAGGAGTGAGCTCAGTTTCGCCCTTGGGGGTGACCTTGCCAACGAGCACATCGCCAGGACCAACCTCGGCGCCGACGCGGATGATGCCGCGCTCGTCAAGGTTGGCGAGAATTTCGTCGCTCAGGTTGGGGATGTCACGGGTGATTTCTTCGGGGCCCAGCTTCGTGTCGCGGGCATCGATCTCGTGCTCTTTGATGTGGATCGACGTGAGCACGTCGTCCTTCACCAAACGCTCCGAGAGGATGATGGCGTCCTCGAAGTTGTAGCCCTCCCACGGCATGAAGGCCACGAGCAGGTTCTTGCCGAGCGCCAGTTCGCCGACATCAGTCGAGGGGCCATCGGCAAGCAGATCGCCCTTCTTGACCTTGTCGCCTTGGCCAACGCGGACCTTCTGCGAAATGCAGGAGTCCTGGTTAGAGCGTTCAAACTTCTTGAGCCGAATGTCCTGCAGACCGAGCTTCTTGTACTCGATGACAATGTGGTCGCCATCGAGTTCGATGATGGTGCCATCGTCCTCGGCGAGAAGCATGTCGGCGGCATCAGTGGCACAGCGCTTTTCCATGCCAGTGCCGATGTAGGGGGCTTCGGCCCGAAGCAACGGCACCGCCTGACGCTGCATGTTGGCACCCATGAGGGCGCGGTTGGCATCGTCGTGCTCAAGGAAGGGGATCAGGGCGGTGGCGACCGAGATGATCTGCTTCGGTGAGACGTCCATCATCTGGACTTCCTCGGGCGGCACCGAAGAGATCTCGGTGGTGGAGCCGAAGAAGACTTCCTGCTCCAACTGCAAACGCAGGTCCTGCAGGCTGGCGGCCTGCGGCGAACGACGCACCAGGACGCGTTCTTTCGTGAACTTGCCGTCGGCATCGATCGGCGCGTTGGCCTGGGCGACGACGTAGAGCTCTTCCTCATCAGCGGTGAGGTAGACGATCTCCTTGGTGACCGTGCCGTTTGTGACGACGCGATACGGCGACTCGATGAACCCGAACGGATTAACCCGGGCGTATGACGCCAAGCCACCGATCAGGCCGATGTTTGGGCCCTCAGGAGTCTCGATCGGACACATGCGGCCATAGTGCGAGAAGTGAACGTCTCGCACTTCGAAGCCGGCACGCTCACGAGATAGACCACCGGGACCGAGCGCCGAGAGGCGACGGCGATGGGTAAGACCCGAGAGCGGGTTGACCTGGTCCATAAACTGCGACAGCTGGGAAGTTCCGAAGAACTCCTTGATAGCCGCAACCACAGGGCGGATGTTGATCAGGGTTAGTGGCGTGATGGCCTCGACGTCCTGGGTGGTCATGCGCTCACGCACGACACGCTCCATGCGGCTGAGGCCGATGCGCACCTGGTTTTGGATCAGCTCGCCGACGCTGCGAATGCGGCGGTTGGCGAAGTGGTCCTGATCGTCGAGGCGGTAGCCGGGCTCGCCTTTGGCGAGGTTCAACAGGTAGGTCGTGGCGGCCAACATCTCGCACTGAGAAATGACGGGCTGGTCGTCTTCAGGACGATCAAGGGTTAGACCGAACTGACGCTCAAGGAAGTCGAGTTCAGGGCCAAGCTTGCGGTTGAGCTTGTAGCGCCCAACGCGGCTGAGGTCGTAACGACGGGGCTCGAAGAATGCGTTGCGGAAGTAGGCGCGGGCCGATTCAACGGTCGGGGGCTCGCCGGGACGGGCACGCTTGTAGACCTCGAGCAGGGCTTCTTCTTGGGTGACCGCGATCTCGGCGTCTTTCTCCCACTGCCCCTCGAGGAAGTCGAAGTAGTCGACGAAACGCTGAAGGAAGCCGGGGTGGTTTTCCTCGTCGTAGCCGAGGGCACAAAGAAGGGTGAAGATGCTGATGCGACGTTTACGAGCGACGCGAGCGCCGGCGGTGACGTCCTTGCCGGGCTTCTGTTCGACATCCATTTCGATCCACTCACCGCGATAGGGGTGGATGGTGCCGGTGACAAGCTGATGCTTGCTGAGGTTTCGCAGGCGGAACCGCTCACCCGGCTGGAAGATCACGCCAGGCGAACGCACGAGCTGCGACACCACGACACGCTCGGTGCCGTTGATGATGAAGGTGCCCTTGTCGGTCATCATGGGGAAGTCGCCCATGAAGACCGTCTGCTCCTTGATTTCACCGGTGTTCTGGTTCACGAACCGAGCGCGCACAAAGATCGGCGCCCCGTAAGTCATGTCTTTCTCTTTGCACTCCTCGACGGAGAACTTCGGCGGAGGACGAAGGTCCTCGTCGTTCGGATCGAACTCGAGTTCGAGCTGAAGCGTTTCGGTGAAATCCTTGATCGGCGAAATGTCGCGGAAAGTCTGAGCAAGACCCTCGTCGAGTAACCACCGGAAGCTTTCCCGCTGAATCGCGATCAGGTCGGGGAGGTCAAGGACCTCCTCAAGATTACCGAATGAATACCGATCGCGTGTCGCAGCGCGTGTGGTCACAAGGACTCCCGGTTTGGCCGTTAAAGAGGACGCAAAGCGGTCGCCGAGGCGCGGAGCACCGCTCTCGAGAGAGTAGGAGCACGCGTGACGACGACCACGTTGCTTTGAATACTAGTGCGGCAAGGCCCCCGGGACAACTCTGGGCAACCCGAACGGGCACCGGCCGAATCGGGCGGTGCTTCATCAGGGGCCTACGGGAGACACCGATTACCCGCGAACAGTAGAGAACCAAGTTGGCGAGGTCAAGGATCTTGCCGCCAACGAAACCAGACTGTTATATGCCGTATGTGTCTGATATGTGCCGTTTGTGTCTGACCCGGCTCGCAAAGCCACTATTAGGGCTGTTCGAAGCGAAGATTCGTGCGCGCGGCCGCAACCGTTTCGTCGGTCAACTCAAGGTGAATGTGGTAGCCGCGACGGTCCTGCCAGCGTTCGCGCAATCCGGTCAGAGTTTTCTTCATCACGGGCCGCGGTGAACCAAGCATCGAATGCAGATCAAACGGCTCAGGATCGATACCCAGACCCCTAATCTCTTCGGTGAAGAACTCGACGCGGCCCTCAGGCTGGTATTGGGCGGAAATCTCGTAGTCGTCGAGCACGAGAGCATCAGCGACATCGGCAACCCCCAGCATCGTCATCGCCGCGATACCGGTGCGGTCCTTGCCCGCAGTGCAATGGAAGAGAATCTTTTCCCCTGCAGCAACCGCTCCGACCATCGTGTTGAGATACCGCGGGAACATCTCGAGCATGCGGAGGTAGCCGGCCGCCATGTCGTCTCTGGTGTAGCTGGTGATGTCACCGTCGACGATCCGCTCGAGCAACCCCTTAGGGATGGCAACAGAGCTCGACATCGGCATGTGCTCGTAGGCAATGTCGTCGGGCAAACGGTCAGGCGCGTTGTCGACCTCGCCCTGGGTGCGGAGGTCGAAGACTCGGGTGATGCCCAGTTCGCGGAGATGGTCGTGGTCGGCGTCGGTGAGCTCATCAAGACGGCCGCTTCGAAAGACCTGGCCCCAGCGGGTAGCGGCACCATCGACGGTTGGGTAGCCGCCGATGTCACGGAAGTTATGCACCGTCTCAAAGGGCAATACTCGCTCGGCGGCAACCGTGAACCCGTCCTCGGGGTCGAATAGATGAATGTAGGTACGCCGACTTCGCTCGACGGTCACGCGACCAGGGCCGTCAGGGGCGCGCACGTCCGCGCCCGCATCAACCGGATCGTCGGAGACGAAAACGCTCACGTCCTCTGACCCCCCACGCCAGGTCACGAGCAGCTCGCGCCCAGCCGGCCACACGTTCACATGGGAAATAGGATCAGCCACAGCTGGCACCTTACTCTCCCCGCGTTTTCAGACGACTTGACCGTTGTTTGGTCGAACTCGTCATCGGCAAACCTGCACCGACACCGGCCAGACATCGCTGCAGAGACTGAAGCCTCGGCATCAGCTTCGACTGAGCCAAAACGGCAGTGGCGCCGACCCGAAGATCGACGCCACCAACATTTCTTGGATTTCCGGCAAGCTCGTCGCCTTGACGACAACCTTGTCGCGGGAAAGGGATTACTGAAGTTCGACGGAGCCGCCGGCGGCCTCGATGGCCTCCTTGGCCTTCTCAGCGTCGACCTTCGAGGCACCCTCGATGATGGCCTTGGGAGCGCTATCGACGAGCTCCTTGGCTTCCTTGAGACCGAGGGACGTGAGTCCACGGACTTCCTTGATCACCTGGATCTTCTTCTCGCCAGCGCTGGTGAGCACGACGTCGAAGGAGTCCTTCTCTTCCTCTTCTGGGGCATCGCCACCAGCCGGAGCGGCAGCCACGGCCGCAGGGGCAGCAGCGGTCACGCCAAACTTCTCTTCGAACTCACTCAGGAGTTCGCTCAGCTCGAGAACGGTCATTGCGCCGATCGCGTCGAGAATTTCTTCCTTGGTAGCCATTTGTTATTCCTCTTCAGTGGTGGTGTCGTCGCCGCCGGCATCGTCGCCAGCGTCGTCGTCGGATGTGTCAGCAGCGGCTTCTGCCACTGCTTCGGATGCGGTATCGGTGGCGGGGGCGTCGCCCGCACCACCCTTCTCGATGAGCGCCTGCAAGCCGTACGCGAAATCGCGGGGCAGTGCAGACAACAAGCCGGCCAGTTTCGCCATCGGCGCCTGGAAGGCACCAGCGATCTGAGCGAGCAGCACATCGCGGGACGGAAGTTCGGCAAGGGCCTTCAGATCATCAGCGCTAAGCACCTGATCGTCGAGCACGCCTCCCTTGATGACGAGCGCATCGTTGGCCTTGGCAAAATCTTTCAATGCCTTAGCTACGGCAGCGACGTCTCCGGGTGAACCGTCAGAACGCTCGCCCACGAACGCAATCGCCGTGGGACCGGTCAGCAGATCGTCGATCTCCAACCCACACTCGCGCGCCGCTAGGCGTACGAGCGTGTTCTTGTAGATCTTGTACTCACCACCAGCTTCACGAAGCGCAACACGCAGCGCGGCCAGGGCAGGAACATTCAATCCGCGATACTCGGTGAGCATCGCTCCATCAGCCGATTCGAACTTCTCACGAACTTCGTCGACGACGGCAACCTTGTCTGGTCTCGGGTCTCCCATCTCACCTCCTTCTTTGCTGTTGTGGTTTATGTGTCGTGTGCCTTCTCATCCGGCACGGGGCGCCCACACGATTGGTGGACACCCGAACGACACACCACACCTGAAAAGGCGAGCGTGACCTAGAGGCTCCTCCTCGTCCGGCGGCCGAGGCCATTAGTCCAGGTCCCCGGAGGGGACCCGTGCACCGGATGTCTTTGGTGAGCTG
>JAACCU010000309.1 GCA_009937405.1 Actinomycetota bacterium | reverse complement strand
GCGTCGTCGACTTCAACGACGACAACTGCATTGGTTGCAAAGCCTGTATGAACGCGTGCCCCTACGACGCCCTCTACATCAACCCCGCGACGAACACAGCCAACAAATGCAACTTCTGCAACCACCGCATAGAAGTCGGGCTTGAACCTTCTTGCGTTGTGGTTTGCCCCGTTCATGCCATCAAGGTCGCTGATCTCGATGATCCGAACAACGAAGCCACCAAGATCATCGCTCGCAACGATGTGTCCGTTCGCTCGCCCGAGCAAGGCACCAACCCCAAGGTGTATTACAAGGGAGCCGACCAGGCATCCCTCAACCCTTTGCGAACGGCAATTCCTGCCGACGGTTTGATCTGGGCCGATCAAACACCCGGCCATCCAACGCTCCCGCCCGATGCACACGGTGTGGTGGCGCGTACTACCTACACCACCTCGCACCAGATGACCTGGAAAGGCAAGGTCTCCGGCTATCTCGTCACCAAAGCCATCGCGGCAGGTGTAATGCTCGTCGCGGCAATGCTGGTGCTGATGGGCCACGCCAGCGAACAGGCCGCTGTCGGTGTTGTCCCGCCAATCATCGCTGGCGTATTCCTCGGCCTCACAGGCATTCTGCTCGTGACCGACCTGAAGCAACCCGGACGTTTCCACTACCTGATCACCAAGGGCTCCTGGGAGTCGTGGCTCGTCAAGGGTGCATACATCCTGATGGGCTTCGCACTCTTGCTGGCCCTCTGGTGGCTGGGTGGACTCACCGAATCGGCGGGCTTGATCCAAATGGTGGCGATTCCCACCGCCCTCTTTGCCGCCGGAACCGCGGGCTACACCGCGTTCCTATTCGGCCAATGCGAGGGTCGCGACCTGTGGCAGACACCACTCCTGCTGCCAACGTTGCTGGCTCAGGCGGTAACGGCCGGCGGTGCCACATACGCCATTGCCGACCTGTTTATGGTGGTACCTGAGGTGAACGCCATTCGCTGGACGCTCCTCGGTGGCGCTATCGCCACTGGCGCTCTGGTATGGGTCGAACTCTCGTCCAAGGGCACGCCCCACGTCGAAGCAGCCATATACCAGATGACCACGGGCGAATACCGCAAGAAGTTCTTCACCGGCGTGGTGCTCGGCCTACTTCTACCCGGCGCTCTCGTGATCACCGCCCTGTCTGTCGACTCTGGCCCGGGCCTCCCGGCTATCGCTGGTATCGCCGCCCTCATTGGTTTGTGGGCCTATGAAGATTCGTTCGTCCGTGCTGGCCAATCTGTGCCGCTGTCCTGAGGAACTGACTGATGACTGACCTCACCCAATACCCACCCTATGAAGACTGGCACGACTACACCTCGCTCAACGCGAAGGCATGGCCGGACAAGGTTGAAGAGCATCACACCCTGGTGCCCACCACCTGCTTCAACTGTGAAGCCGCATGTGGCCTCCTCGCCCACGTCAATCATGAGACAGGTGAGATCGACAAGATCGAGGGCAACCCCTTGCACCCCGCGAGCCGCGG
Organism: Actinomycetota bacterium; assembly: GCA_009937405.1. GTDB lineage: Bacteria > Actinomycetota > Acidimicrobiia > Acidimicrobiales > Aldehydirespiratoraceae > JAACCU01. The sequence continues at coordinate 2,525 of JAACCU010000309.1, read as the reverse complement.
CCGTAACTGTGCCAAGGGCCCTGCGACGCTCAACCAGGTCTACGACCCTGAGCGAATAATGCATCCGATGCGCCGGGTCGGCGAGCGGGGCAGTGGCCAGTGGGAACGCGTCAGCTGGGAAGACGCACTCGAGGACATCGGCAACCGCATCGGCGTCGCCATGGACGAGGGTCGTCGCGACGGCATCATGTATCACGTCGGGCGTCCCGGCGAAGACGGGTATGCCGATCGTGTTCTCAAGGCCTGGGGCGTAGACGGCCACAACAGCCACACCAACATCTGTTCCAGCAACGCCCGTCTCGGCTACCAGAGCTGGATGGGCCACGATCGCCCGTCATCAGACTTCGCCAACGCTGAAGTGATCTTCCTCATCTCGTCGCACCTTGAGGCCGGTCACTACTTCAACCCTCATGCCCAGCGCATCATTGAGGCGCAGAACAAGGGCGCCACCATCATCTGTGTCGATCCACGCCTGTCCAACACAGGCTCCAAGGCCGATCACTGGCTGCCCGCATGGCCCGGCACCGAACCGTTCATGCTGCTCGCCATTGCCCGCTTGCTCATCGAAAGCGGCAACTGGCAGAAAGATTTTGTCCGCCGCTGGGTCAACTGGGAGACTTACCTGCGCGAAACCCGTCCCGACCTGCCCGTGGAGATCGACTCCCTGCAACCGGCTTGGCTCGACGAGTACGCCGAGTACACGCCCGAGCGTGCCGCCGAGATCTGCGGCATCGATGCCGATCAACTCCGCGAGATCGCGGAGATCATCGGCGCTCACCCCACCAAGTTCGCGTCGCACACCTGGCGTGCTGCTGGTGCGGGCAACCTCGGTGGCTGGCAGACGGCCCGGTGTCTTTTCCTTCTCAATGTGCTTACCGGTTCGGTCGCCACAGTTGGTGGCACAAGTGGTACCGGGTGGAACAAGTTCAAGCCCCACCAGCCCAAGGGCGCTCCGGCACTGCACGAGTGGAACGAGATGAGTTGGCCCAAGGAATACCCGCTCTCCTACCACGAGATGTCGATCCTGCTTCCACACTTCCTCAACGAAGGGCGGGGCAAACTCGATGTGTACTTCAGCCGGGTCTACAACCCGGTCTGGACCAACCCGGATGGGTTCTCCTGGCTCGAAGCGCTCAAGGACGAGGAAAAAGTCAAGTGCCACGTAGCCCTCACTCCGACCTGGTCCGAGACGGCCTGGTTCGCCGACTACGTCCTCCCCATGGGCATCGGTACTGAGCGCCACGACGTTGCCAGCTTCGAAACCCACGCCGGCCGCTGGATCGGCTTCCGCCAGCCCGTGTTTCGCCGATATGCCGAGATTCGTGGTGAGGAACTCAACCACGAGACTCGCACCCACGAATTCAATCCGGGCGAGGTCTGGGAAGAGAACGAATTCTGGATTGACCTCTCGTGGCGTATCGATCCGGACGGCTCCCGCGGCATCCGCCAATGGTTCGAGTCCGACGAAAAACCGGGCACACCGATCAGCGTCGACGAGTACTACGGCACAATGTTCGCCGAGTCTGTTCCCGGCCTCGCAGACAAGGCAGCGGAAGAGGGCAAAACGCCGCTTGAGTACATGCGCGACGTTGGTGCCTACGCCGTGCCCGGTGACGTCATCACGCCGTACGAGCGAATTGTGGACGCTGACGAAGTCGAAGACTGCGAGAAAGACGATGCCGGCGTATTTCGCAAGCCGGGCACCATTGGAATGTGGGACGGCACCACCGACGGACTCGACGATATTGTGTTGGCCCCTCTCGGCGATGGTTCACCCGGCGTCGAGGTAGACGGTGAGGTCAAGGAAGGCTTCCCGACACCGTCACGAAAGCTCGAACTGTTTTCGACCACACTCAAGGACTGGGGCTGGCCCGAATACGCCACTCCGACATGGATTCCATCCCATGTGCATCATGAGGACTTGGACATGGAGCCTGGCCCCGATGGCACCGGGGGCAACGAGCGCATTCTGCTCCCAACATTCCGTATTCCAACGTTGATCCACACCCGCTCCGCCAACTCCAAATGGCTGAGTGAGTTGAGCCATCGTCATCCGCTTTGGATCCACCCTGAGGATGCCGAAAAGCTGGGTATCGATGTCAACGGTCTCGTTCGCATCTCGACTCGCATCGGTCACTTCGTCATCCAGGCCTGGCGAACCGAGGGTATTCGACCGGGCGTTGTCGCCGCTTCTCATCACATGGGTCGCTGGCGCCTCGATGAAGATAAGGCCCGGTCATGGGCTGCGGGCAAGGCCGAGATTACTCAGGACGGCACCTCATGGAAGCTGAGTCGAACCGACGGCATCAAGAAGTGGAAGTCAAAGGACGACGACACCGGTCGCGTCTGGTGGAACGACACGGGCGTGCACCAGAACCTCACCTTTTCGGTGCAGCCTGATCCGATCTCTGGCATGCAGTGCTGGCACCAACGGGTGCGAGTCACCCCTGCCGAAGCCGGCGACCAGTACGGCGATGTTGTCGTGGACACGGCAAAGAGTCGCGAGGCATACCTGGAGTGGCTGT
>JAACCU010000308.1 GCA_009937405.1 Actinomycetota bacterium | reverse complement strand
TCGTGTGGGCGCCGTTCCTGCATTCCGATTTCGGGCACGTGGCATCCAACTCGGTGCCTCTGCTCGCCCTTGGCGGCCTCGTCGCCATTCGCGGTATGAGGTACTGGGCTCGCGTCACCGCGGTCACCGTCGTGTTGGGCGGAGGCCTCACCTGGCTGATGGCCGGTGGCAGCAATCACATCGGGGCGAGCGGTGTCGTCTTCGGCTATCTCGGCGCAGTGCTCGGCGCGGCCGTGTTCGAACGCCGACCCAAGGCGCTGGCACCGGCCTTTCTCGCCGTCGGCTTCTATAGCGGTCTCATCGCGGGCCTCGTGCCCCAGGAGTTCATCTCCTGGGAAGGCCATCTGTTCGGCCTGATCGCCGGGATCTTGGCGGCACGCTGGATGGCCGAGCCCCGCCGACCGCGTGACGCGTCAGTCGACAACGTGCAAGCGTGGGAACTCGACGAGCCCTGGCTTGACTGAGCGGTGATTACCGGCCTGTGGTGACCAGTCCCGACGCGGCGTCGATGGTTTGCCAGTGGAGGTCGACGAGTTCGTCCATGGTGATGCCCCACGTGTAGCCGCCGGCGAGCACCCATGCGATGGGGGTCGATTCGGTGCTGGCCCGTTCGAAGACGAGGCGTTCCCGGGTGGCGACGGTGTCATCGACACTCGGGCTGAGCTCAGACGAGCGAGGTTGTTGGCACGCTCTCGAGGTTGCCCGCTCTCGAGATAGGTGGAGACGTCGGCCTGCCACCGGTAGGGCGGGTTCATGAGCGGCGCCAATGCAGGACCCTCGCCACGGAACTTTTCGAAGAAGCCGAATTTCTTCATCGTGACCTCATGGTGCGGACCAGTTGCCTTGTTGATCGATCTTGCCGACGAGTGTGCCGGTCTCGTCGAATTCGAGCCAGCCCCCCTCCGGTGGCCGCGGTTCATAGCCACGCGGAGCGTTGGGGGCGTTCGGGTTTTTCGGTTTGCGGGCGCCATGGAACCGGAAGCTGCCATCGGGATTGATCGAGACCGAGTGAGTCGGCGCCAGGACTCGCGTCTTGAGCCGCCGGGCCAGGTCGGCCGCGGCCCCCGACGACCCAGAGAAGCACGAGATCAGCCGAATCGCGATCCCCGGCTTCCAATCGCTGGCCTCAACGAGGGTGGCGACCCGGTTGACCGATATCGGCGTGCCGGAGTCGGTGACAAACGGCGTGTTGGCACCGGGTCGGGTGCCGTGGATATAAACGTCCTTGCGGCTGGTGCTCGGCACAAGCTTGGTTGCGTCGACTTGGTGGTCCGTGGCTGGACGCCCAATGGTGTCAACTTCACTGCAGCGACCGCGGCGTGCAATATCTCGCGATTCGCTACACCGAACGACTCGCCGCCAACGACGTCGTCAACTCGGTTGGCTCGAAGGGTGATTCCTACGACAACGCGATGGCCGAATCGATCTTCGGGCTCTACAAGACCGAACTGATCCGCAACAAAGGCCCCTGGCGGGGCCTCGACGACCTCAAACTTGCCACCTTGGAATGGGCCGACTGGTTCAACCACCGCCGGCTCTTCCACGAACTCGGCCGCATCCCGCCAGCAGAATTCGAAGACCAGCACTACCGTCACAACAACACAGACCGAGAGGTCGAAACTCAAACCACACGCCTGCGTAAAACCCGGGGAGCTTTAGTCGGTGTCATCCATCGGGGTACAGGGCATGGAATGCCTCTGCTGGGGTTGCGTCGCTGTGTTGGGCACACCAGAGACGTACGCGAGCTCGGGTGAGGGCCGCAGTTGGGTCGTGTCCTGCTGGGGTGAGGACGATGGATCGTCCGGCTTTGGCTCTGGCGTAGACAACGGTGATGAGCTTGTGTTGATGCTGTTTGGGCCAGGCGTTGGCAATGGTCTTGTCGTAGCCGCTTTGGGTTGAGCGTTTGAGCCATTCTCCGGCGTTGATCTTGCGCCAAGTGAGTGATGCTCGGCATTGGTTGGAGTCGGTCTCGTGGCGTGGGTGGGTGTTGCCGCATTGTTGGCATCCGTTTAGGCAGGGGCCAACGGGTGCGGCGTTTTGGGCGCGTGTAACGAGCTTGTGGCTTTGGGCGCGTGTAGGGGGTTCGGGCGGAGGTCCGGCCGGTTGCTTTCTGGTTCGAGGTGCTGCAATTTTTGGGTTGGGAACGGTTTGTGTCCGTCCGAGTTCGTCGAGCTTTCTGTGCCGTTCGGCTTGAAGTCGCTTGAGTTCTGATGCGACGAGGTCGATGGAGCCGGTTTGTTTGAGCGCTTGGAGGAACTCTTTTTGGTGGGTGTCAACGGAGCTGCGGAGTGCGTCTCCACCGCGTCCTGTAGTGCGGCCAACCTGTTGCCAGTCGCAGTTGGTGCAGTAAAAGACGTTGGAGTTGTTGAGGTAACCGGTTCGAACGAGTCTTTCTGTGAAGGCGTAGCATTTGCACATCGGGCACATTGGTTTGACCATTGTGCTGGTGTCGATGGCGCTGATCTCGGCAACCACTGTTCGGAGGTTGTTGAGCAGCGCCTGGTCTGTGGTGTGGCGTGGGCGGTAGAGGTCGCGGCGCCATTCGAGCATCAGCGACATGACGAGCGGGTTGGCCTGGTGGTGCTTGATGGGGACGAGCGTGCCGGCGAATGGGGTGTTTCGGGCGGTACGGAATCCGCG
>JAACCU010000003.1 GCA_009937405.1 Actinomycetota bacterium | reverse complement strand
GCGCTCCGGGTCTCGGGCCGCCATCGTGTATTCGCTCGGCGCTTTGCCCACGAGTTCCATCAGGAACTCGCGGTCGATCCGCACGCGATACCCGTCGATCTGAACGCCTCCGGCTGCACCGGCTTCACGCCACAATTCGATCGACTCATCGTCACGAAAGTCGATGCCTGTAGTTTCCAGCAGCTTCATGGTGGCGTTGTGCACCACATCGACCTGCTCGTCGAGCAGCATGTCGAGGTACGGGATGCCACGATCCATCTCCGGCAAGAACCGTTGGGTGTAGGCGGTGCGCGCCTCGCGACGCGCACCCCTGCCTCGCCGCATGCCGTACGTTGCGGTTTCGGTCATAGGCGCGCGCCCTGATTACTGAGGGCAGCGGACAGATGATGTCGGAGGGCATCGACGAGTTCGCTGCGTGCCTGGGAAGCCGCGGTGCGAAGCACGAACGCCACGGCCGGCAACTCGAGCGAACCGAGTCCAGCCCATGGCCGCATGGTTTCGGTGAGATTCGGTGTATTCAAAACAGCGACGCCAAGCCCGGCTTCGACGGCGGCCTGAACCCCCTGAATACTCGGGCACTCCATGGCGTGGCGATGCGCTCGCCCGCTCGCGTCGAGTTCAGTTGTCAGCCACGGCTCGTACAGGCATCGTGGGCCAAACGAGATGAGCGGCACTGTTTCGACATTATCGAAATCAGCGATCGTGCCCTGCACAACCTGCAGCTCGTCGCGGCGCCAAACCTCGTCGGTCGGTCGAACCGCGTCGTCGACATCGAGCACCTGGATCAAGGCGACGTCTATCTCGCCGCCGTCGAGCCAGTCGGCCACGTATGCCGAGTCCTGGACGCGAATCTCGAGGGAAACGTCGGGGTGGGTGCGGTGGAATCGACTCGCCACATCCGCCAGCTGGGTGGCCGCCACCTCCTCGTTGCAGCCGAGGCGCACCGTGCCGGTGAGGTCGCTACGTTGGAAGTAATCGACGGCTTTGTCGTGGGCGTCGATGATCTCCTCAGCGTGGGCCAGCAGATCACGGCCATCGGCGGTGAGGATGACGCTCTGCCCCTCACGTCGCATCAGCTCCATGCCAATGCGTTCTTCGAGCCGGCGGATCTTGTGCGAGACCGCTGACTGCGTTATCCCGAGCCGTTCACCCGCAGCCGTGAACCCATCGGACGCCACAACTTCGCGAAAGACGCGCAACGACTCGACATCCAGCTTCACCGGTGCGTCCGCTGCCCTCACCGCCACAGCATGACATGCTGTCATTTAATCCACAATAGCAATGACAAAACAATAACCGATCAACTCCAACCCGTCTCAAATCCTGACGGGCGTCTCGACGGCCAATGGGCACTCATGCGCCACACCACTGTCTGCGTCAACGATGCTGTTAGGCACGCCCCTTCGTACATCTCAATGAGACGGGGAATGGATAGTCAACAGCGTTCGCTGCAGACCTTCATCGATCATGTCATACCGGAGTTTTCTTGATGCCTCCCCAAATTCGCCGAACATTGCTGCACCACCAAACCACCTATGAGGAGGGCGGCAAGACTGTCGCTGACCCGACCGAGCTCGTCGCCGCGCTCGTCATCATTCGCAATCCGTGGTTCGGGCTCGGCTGGGTCGAGGACCTCCGGCCTGCGATCCGCGATCACGGCCCCGTACTTGGCAAGCTCCTGACCGACATGATCCTCAATGTCACCGGCCAGCGACTCGAGGGCTACGGCAAGGCATCCGTCGTTGGCATGGGCGGCGAGATCGAACATGCGCAAGCGCTCACCCACACGCTCTTCTTCGGAAACCAGTACCGCAACGCGGTCAACGCCAAGAGCTACCTGGCCTTCGCCAATACTCGCGGAGCGGCAGGAACGTCGATCATGATCCCACTGATGCACAAGGACGATGTCGGCCAGCGATCGCATTATCAGACAATCCACCTGAACATTCCGGATGCACCCGCCGAAGATGAGGTCGTGATCGCGCTTGGCGCATCGGTGGGCGGCCATCCTCACCACCGTATTGGTAACCGCTACCTCGATCTCGAAGAAATGGGCGGCGATGTCGACAACCCCGCCGGTGTCTAAGCGCACTGCCAGCGGCACGGCCTACAAGGTCGCCGGGCCCGCTGATGCCAACCCCATTGTCCTCATCCATGGGCTCGGACTGAGTCACGAATTGTGGGCCGACCACTCCCCCACATTCGAGGCCACGCATCGAGTGGTCAGCTACGACCTCTACGGTCATGGTGAAAGCGCACCGCCGGCGACGGAAGCAACCCTCGCCATCTACGCGGCGCAGATCGTAGAGTTGCTCGATGATCTCGGCCTCGACAGCGCCGCCATCGTCGGATTCTCGATCGGGGGGATGATCAACCGCCGCCTGGTTCTCGACTATCCAGACCGCGTGTCGTCACTGGTGATTCTCAACTCGCCACACGACCGTGGGGCTGAAGCTCAGCTTGCCATAGAGGCGCGAGCTGGCACCGTTCGCCAACAGGGCGCCATGTCCACGATGGACGCCGCTCTCAAGCGGTGGTTCACGCCCGGCCACCTCGAAGAACACCCAGAGCACGAACAGTTGGTCCGTCGTTGGCGCAACAATGTCGACCCCGAGGGCTATGCCCAAGCCACATGGGCCCTCGCGCACGGCGTGCGCGAACTGGTCGCTCCCTCCCCACCGATTCGGTGTCCAACCCTCGTGATGACCTGCGAACACGACTCCGGCAGCACTCCGGCGATGGCTCACGCCATCGCCGCCGAGACCGCGGGGGCGGAGACCATCGTGGTCGATCGGCTCCAACATTTGGGGCTAATGGAGGCCCCATCCCTGTTCATTGATCCCATCCTCGACTTCCTCGAAAGACACGCGCCTCATGCCCCTCTACGTGCAGAACTAATCTGAGCCGATG
>JAACCU010000307.1 GCA_009937405.1 Actinomycetota bacterium | reverse complement strand
TGATGCTGATGATGCTGATGATGCTGAGGTGGTTGTGAGTGGGCGAGCGTTCTGCGACATCTTCCGCGAACAAGATGCTCGTTCCGACTCGTTCGACCCCTTTAGCACTGAGCCTGCAGAGGTAGAAGCGTTCTTCGACAATCAGTTGGCCTTGCTCACCGAGGCGATCGCCTCCGTGCCCAGCGCTGAGATCAAGGCAGACCTCGAGGTGATCCAGGTTGGGCAGATCGAAATGGCGTCCATGCTCGAAGCGGTCGCTTGGGACGTCTTCGCGGTTGACTTCGCTGCGGTGGAAGAACTCAATGAGCAGCCTGAGATGAACGCCGCATCTGACCGACTCGACATCTATGGCGAAACTGAGTGCGGTATCCGCCCCGGCGACGACGACGAGGATGCTGCTGAGGATGAAGCCTTTGGAAACGACCCCGACATGATGGCGATGCTGCTGGAGAACCCTGCGCTGCGAGCTCTCATGATCGAAGAGATGACGTCAGAGTCCGATGTGACCGAGGAGCAAGCGAACTGCTTCTTCGACGGCCTTATCGATTCCAACCTGTTTGAAGCGCTCGAGGGGAATATGGATGAAATGGGCACGGCTCAGATGATAACAATGCTCGAAATATTCGATGATTGCGGGATCGATCCCAACACGTTCGGGTGATACGACCTACTAGGTCGCGCTGAACAACAAGTGGACGGGTGGCGGAGAGACGCCGTCAGGCTGCTACTTTTGGCGAGCCCGCGACAGGAGTTGAACCTGCGACCTGCTGTTTACAAGACAGCTGCTCTACCAACTGAGCTACACGGGCGAGGCCGGTTGAAACCGGCTCAGAAACAAGCGTAGAGGCATGCGGCGCCACCCGGGCCGTAGAATCTGGCAGGCTGTCGGGATGGAGCTCTCTAAACATGATCTTGCGATCCTCGAACTTGAGCGATCGTTGTGGACCGAAGCCGGTTCGAAAGAAGCGGCGATCGTGTCTCAGCTTGGCCTCACGGTCACGCGCTACTACGAGCTCCTGAACGTATTGATCGATCGTCCCGACGCAGAAAGGTACGACCCCATGGTTGTGCGCCGCCTGCGTCGGATTCGAGAACAACGACGCCAAAGCCGCCAGGACATCCTGGCCAGGGCCAGTGAGGAGCTCAGCCAATGACCGCCCCGGGACGTTACGCAACCAACGACGGGTCTTTTGCCCGTTCTACCGGCAATGCCGCCGCTCGAGGAGGTGCGCTGATTGCAGTGGCCGTGGTGATTGGCATCCTCTTGCTCTGGAAGGGTGGAGTCGGCGGCGACGACAGCTCTGCGGCAATTCAGGACGACGGCACCAGCACCGATGAAGGATCGGGCGATGACTCGTCGACTGAAACCGACGACGGAAGTGGCTCTGCGGACGAAGACACCGCTTCCGACGAGGGTGCTGATGACGAGAGCCTTGCGGTCGACGACGGTTCGACGGACAACGCCACAGAGGTGGCTCCGGTCACCGCCACCGCTCGCCCTGTCGGTGAGGTGAAGGTGATGGTTGCCAACGGCGCCGGCGAGTCTGGCTTGGCCGGCTCGCAGTCGGGGATATTGACGACGGCCGGCTATGTCGCGGTTGCAGTTAATGCTGCAGTGGCCACTGACATCTCGACTGTCTGGTACATCGATGGCTATGACGCTGATGCCATTGGCGTGGCCGAAGCCCTCGGCGGATCAGAAATCCACCTGCGGCTCGCGGGCGCGGACCCTGTGGCACTTGTGAGAGAGGGCGAGGCGATCGGCAACGAAGACGCCCACGTGTGGGTTGTGCTCGGCAGCGATCGGGCATTGGGCTAAGCCCGCTCGCCCTGCTGAACGGCAACGGGCCACGATTCGGCCCATCATGGGGGCTATGCGACTCCTCGCTTGCCCCGACAAGTTCCGCGGAACCCTGACCGCTACGGAGGCGTGCGGCGCCATCGAGGCGTCTGCCATAGCCGCTGGATGGACCGCCATGGTCCAACCGATGGCGGATGGAGGAGAAGGCACCCTTGACGCGTTCGGCGGCCCCAACCGCACGACCACAGTCACCGGTCCGCTCGGCGCGCCGGTCAGTGCTCGCTGGCGACTCCGTGCCGATCACGCCGTGGTTGAGATGGCGGAAGCGTCGGGGCTTGTGCTGGCAGGAGGTGCCGAGGGCAACAACCCGATGGAGGCAACCACGGCCGGCACAGGTGAACTGATCTCCGCAGCCGCAGAGGCCGGGGCTCGCCACATTGTGGTGGGCCTAGGGGGTTCGGCCACGACCGATGGCGGTCTAGGGGCTCTCAAGGCGATGGCCCCGTTGCCACGATTTCGGGGGATTGATCTCGAAGTTGCCTGCGATGTGACGACGCTCTTTGCGGATGCTGCGTCAGTGTTCGGTCCACAAAAGGGTGCCAGTGCTGCGCAGATCTCCTTGCTTACGCGTCGTCTCGATCGGCTTGCGGAGGTCTATCACCGTGAGCACGGGGTGGCCGTGG
>JAACCU010000306.1 GCA_009937405.1 Actinomycetota bacterium | reverse complement strand
GCAACCCACTCGGTTGCCGCGGTTACCGCGTCAAGTGCGGTCGCCAAGGTCGTCTGGACCGACTCAAGTCCGTCAAGTCCCTCCATCGATGCCACCGTGGCCGCGATCGAGCCGAGGTGATCAGCGATAACGCCGCCGCCACGAAGGCCGAGCTTGCGCCCGACCAAATCGATGGCCTGAATCCCATTCGTGCCTTCATAGATCGGGGCGATGCGAGCGTCGCGGAAATATTGGGCAGCTCCCGTTTCCTCGATGAAGCCCATGCCGCCATGGACCTGGATACCAATGCTTGTGAGCTCACACCCCAGATCGGTACTCCATGACTTCGACAGTGGGGTGAGGAGAGCGGCAAGCTCGCCGGCCCGCTGGCGGGTGTTGTCGTCGGTGGCGCCAGCGGCAATATCGAGGGCTTCGGCGTTGCGATAGCAGAGCCCGCGGATGGCCGCGATACTCGACCGCATATCGAGCAGCATGCGCTGGACGTCTGGATGGTCGACGATCGGTGAATCGGTGCCTGGATCGGCGCCAATAGCACTGCCCTGGAACCGGTCGTGGGAGTAACTGAGCGCCTGCTGGTAGGCCCGTTCGGCAAGAGCAACACCCTCCAGACCGACTGACAGACGGGCATTGTTCATCATCGTGAACATGCAACGCATGCCCTGATTCTCTTCACCGAGCAAGTAGCCGATTGCTCCGTCGTTGTCCCCGTAGGACATGACACAGGTCGGGCTGGCATGGATACCGAGCTTGTGTTCGATGGAGACACAACTCAGATCATTGGCCGGGCCGAGCGTCCCGTCGTCATTCACCAGAAACTTCGGAACGATAAACAGGCTGATGCCCTTGGTGCCAGGGGGTGATCCTGGCGTGCGGGCAAGGACCAAATGCACGATGTTCTCGGCCATATCGTGATCGCCGTACGTGATAAAGATCTTTTGACCAGTGATCAGCCATGTGCCGTCGTCGGCGGGCACCGCCATCGTTGAGAGCGCTCCCACATCTGAGCCCGCTTGCGGCTCAGTGAGGTTCATCGAACCGGTCCACTCACCGGTCACCATCTTGCGGAGATAGGTCTCCTTCTGAATCTCGGTGCCGTGGCGGAGCAGGGCATCGATCGCTCCCTGCGTCAGCAGCGGACACAGCGATAGCCCCATGTTGGCCGACGTCATCATTTCCTGAACAGCGATGCTCAGAAGCCACGGAAGACCGCCACCCCCGTACTCCTCGGGGAATCCGATCCCTCCCCATCCGGCATCACACATCTGACCATAGGCCTTGGCGTGTCCAGGAGCCGTGGTGATCGATCCGTCGCCATTGCGAACAGCACCAATAGTGTCGCCGTCGCGATTTGTCGGAGCAACAACCTGTTCGAAGAATCGGGCGGCCTCATCGAGAAGGCCATCAACGAGGTCTGGCTCAGCGTGGGCGTATGCATCCATCTCCGCCAGAGCATCGAGGTCGGCGGCATGGCGCAGGGCGAATCGGATGTCTTTGAGAGGAGCGCGGTACTCGGTCATGGCTGAGAGGTTACCGCCGCCACATTCCTACAATCTCACCGAACGGCCGGCGAGGTCCCGGCTCGATGAGAACACCGTTGCGTTCAGCGATAACTGAATTTACTTCGGCCCCCAAGAGCAACCCCATCGACATCAGGTACAACCAGAAAAGCAGACTGAGCGCACCGCCAAGCAAGCCGAACACTGCATTGGCCCCCGACGTGGCCGTCTCCAGGTATTGCCCAAACCCGAGCGACACCGCCGCCCACCACAACGAGGCAAGTACAGCGCCCGGCAGCTCCCACTTCCACGGTGATCGGTGGTTCGGCGCAATGTGGTAGAGGCTCGCCGCCCATGCCACCAGCACACCAAACGCGACCGGCCAACGGAACCACGTCCAGAGAACGGTGAACCATCCCTCGACGCCAAGATCCTCGGCCAACTCGGCGCCGCCTCCAAAGAGCGGACCGACGACCAGCAGTGTCAGCACCACGGCGGCAACAGCCACCGTGAGCAGAGTCAACCCGAATCCGGCCAAGCGCGTCGACAGCCAACCGCGAGTCTGCTCGTGGTCGTAAGCAATATCGAGCGCGCCGACCACCGCGACGAAACCTCGCGACGCCGCGTAGACACCCAACACGGCACCAACCGTGAATGCACTCGTGTTCGCGCCTCCAAAGAGATCGCTCACCGTCGACTCCAAGGTGTTCTCACCACCAAAGACCTGCGTCATCTGATCGACCAGCCAGGTCTCGATCTCTGCCGCATTGCTTTCGCCGAGAAATCCGTCTGCTGATCCCAGCGCGGCGGCGAGGACGATCAGGGCGGGGAAGAAACCCAGCACAGCAAAGAAGGCGATCTCGGCGGACATCGCTCCGACGCGGTCGGTGCTCCACTCTTCGGCGATGTCCTTGATGAATCGCCACGCCCAACGCAGCATCAACTTCGCCCGGTCCATGGCAACAAGCCTACGGACCAACCGCCCAACTCGAGAAAGCACGTTTGGGGTCTGTCTCCGGACGTGCCTTGTTGCTAGGCGTAGATGTTGCTAGGCGTAGATATCGACGGGAGTTCCCATGGGGACGTTTTCGGCGAGGAAGGTCACGACGTCGTTCGGGACTCGAATGCAGCCATTACTAAGAGCACCGCCGATCAGTTCGGGTTGGTTCGTGCCATGGATCGCGATCACCGGAATTCCCCCAGCGAACTTCTCCAGCACTTCGCTGAATCCGCTCAAACTGAGCACATATGGCCCATAGGCGCTGCCAGCCCATTTCTCGACCAAGTCGTTGACGAAGAATTTGCCCACCGGGGTTGGCCTGCTGGATGAGCCAATGACAGCACTGGTCTCCGCTATCAGCTCATCACCATCCCAAACCTTCACGACACGATCGGCCAGATTCACCGTCGCCCGCACGAAGTGCGAGGACAGCACTGCTTGCTCAGCCGGAATCCAGCCTTCGGTACCGTTCGGTCGCACCGGGATCTGGACCTTTAGCCACTGGCCGTCGGCCGTGCGATCAGTGACCATCAGTACGAGCCGATTACCGAAGTACGTCGGGTTGGTAATCGGGAACTCAAGCTGGACGAAATCGGACTCATCGTCGGGGTCGACGTGCGCATGGAGGAACTCATAATCAGGCTTGATTGAGGCAACGAAGGTCTCAAACAGATCCGGGGGACGGACCGTCGTAGTGGTAGAGGTCGCTCCAGTCGACATCGACGTGGTCGTGATCGACTCTCCGGTCGTCGGTGCCGCTGTCGTTATAGCCGTGGCCGTGG
>JAACCU010000305.1 GCA_009937405.1 Actinomycetota bacterium | reverse complement strand
ATTGCCGCCGATGGTGGGCTGGCGAACACCCAAGCACAATCGGTTGTCGCTGACCTGGTGGTCGGTGACATGGACTCCGTTGACGAGGGGCAACTCGAACAGGCCAAAAGTGCGGGCGCAAAGATCGAGCGTCACCCGATTGCCAAAGACGAGAGCGATCTCGAACTGGCCCTCATCGCCGCGCTTGAGCGCGGCGCCATACGGGTGCGGATTGTCGTTCGCGATGGTGGGCGACTCGATCACGCTCTCGCCAACCTCACAGTCTTGGCATCACCGCGATGGGCAAGTGTGGAAATCAGCGCTCTTGTCGGATCAAGTCGGGTTTGGCCCGTGCACGACGTGCGAACCCTGCCGTTGCAGCCGGGTGACCATCTCTCGCTTCACGCCATCGGCGGTGTCGCAACGGGGATCACGAGCCATGGCCTGTACTACGCGCTCGCCGGTGAGCGCCTCGATCCTTTCGTGGCCCGGGCAATCGCCAACGTCGTAGAGATGGCCAGGCCGACGATTCAGCTGGAATCAGGTGTGTTGCTGGCAATCAGTTCACCTATGCCGGTCAGCGGGCGCGGCGACGCTCAAGGCTGAGCGGCAACTCGAAACACATCGCCAGGTTTTCGCCGGTGAGCGTGCTGTCGATCGGTGAAGGGGACTCATCGCCAGCAAGATCATCAAGCGTCGAGACCAGCGATTCTCGTCCGACGAGAGAGTGCCGAAGCCTCGATCGGACTCGTCGTAGTAACGCCACCGCGACTCGAGCGCGGCATTTCGGGCGGTCATCGCTACGTCGACAACCGGCACGTCGTGTCGAAGCATGTCAGCCGTCCTTGCGCTGACAAAGCCGATGGTGCGAGCCGCGCCGTTCATGGACAAGACGGGCGAAAGTATCGGTTGAATCTAAAAGATGCCGCGGGTGAGTGCGACCAGGGCGGCCGACGTGGACAAGACAAGGACGGCAGTGCGGAGCTGGGCTTGGTTGACGTGTGAACGCAATGGACCCGAAATGAGAAAACCGATGATGGCCGCAGGCATGAGTGCGAGTCCGACGAGGAGTTCGTCGACGCCGAGTCGGCCGGCTGCCGCGATCCCGGTCAGGGTAATGATCACGCTTATAGCGAACGAGGCGCCCATGGTCGACCGCAACGCTGGACCACTCAGGTGTTGGAGGGTGAGCGCAACCGGCGGACCACCAATGCCCGAAGTGGTGGCGGTGAAGCCCGCGACCAATCCGCCTGTGGTGAAAACCCGCCGAGTGGCTGGCAGCGACAAACTCCTGGCCGACACCGCTACGGCCAACAGAATCAGAGCGCCGATGAGAATCTGCATAGCGGCCACTGATACCGAGGCCAACACGATCGCCCCGATCATCGTGCCGGGGACACGGCCAACGGCAACACACCGAACCACCGTCCACTGAATGTTGTGTCGTTCACGGGCGGCGGTGGAGATCGCCATCGCCATCGTGGCGATGAAGATGGGGGCGGGGAGGAGGCGGGCATCGAGAATCGCGAACAGCGGGACGGCGAGCAGGTTGGAGCCGAACCCGATCGTGCCCTGGATGGTGGCGGTGATGAGCAGAATCAGCCCAGCGATGAGCAGGACCTCAGTTTCAACGATCACGCTGACCTACTCGGCCCCGCCGTGCGCCACCCAGGTGTCGTACATCAGGGTGTAGCGGCCGCCGAGGGCGACAAGTTCGTTGTGCGAACCCAACTCCACGATCTCGCCCGCATCGACGACGGCAATCCGGTCGGCACGGCGAGCGGTTGCAAGTCGGTGGGCGATGATGACGGCCGTTCGTCCTTCGAGGACCACGTCGAGCGCTTGCTCGACGCGTGACTCAGAATGGAGATCGAGGTTTGAGGTCGCCTCATCAAGGACGAGCACCCTGGGTCGAGCCACGAAGGCGCGGGCGAGAGCGAGCAGCTGTCGCTCGCCGGCCGACAGAGACGCACCACGTTCGTGTACGGGGGCGTCGAGGCCGCCGATGCGGTCGACCAGATCGTCGATTCCCACCGCTTCGAGAGCCTCGCGAAGCTCCTCGTCGGTGGCATCGGGTCTGGCGAACGCCACATTGTCTCGAATGCAACCGGCAAACAGGAACGGCTCTTGGGGTACAACGCCAAGCTGCGACCGAAGGGAGCGAAGCGTGACGGTCCGGAGATCGTGGCCATCGATGGTGATCGTGCCGGAGTCAGGGTCGTGAAAGCGGGTGATGAGGCGAGCGATGGTCGACTTGCCCGATCCGGTCTCGCCGACGAAGGCGACGGTCTCGCCTGGATGTATTCGAAGGTCCACGTTGTGCAGTACGGGTCGCCCCGGTGCGTATGAGAACGTCACGTCGTTCAGGGCGATCTCGCCCTCGATCAATGGGAGCTCGGACGCATCTGTGGCTTGGGCGACGATTGGTTCGGTACTGAGGAGTTCCCGCAGTTTCACGATGGCGGCGCCACCTTGTTGATAGCTGTTGTAGAGCTGGACAAGCGTTTGGACGGGGGCAAAGAACGATGTAAGAAAGAGCAGGAATGCGGCCAACTCACCGACGGTGATACGCCCGTTGGCTGCCATGGTTGCGCCGATGCCAAGCAAGATCGCTTGCGTGGCTATGCCGATCATCTCAGTGCCAGGGGCGTAGATCGAGTTGGCCCGGGCCGTGGCGGTAGCGGCGTCGCGGTGTTCGCCGACCACCCGACGATGGTTGCGGAGGTTGACGGTGCGACGGTTGTGCGCAGCGATCACCCGCACGCCGGCCAGCGACTCCTGCAGGTCCGAGAGGAGATCGGCGATGCGGTTTCGCACCCGCAGGTAGCCGACCGAGGAGACCTTGCGGAACCAAAGCGAACTGATGAGCGTCGGTGGTAGCGCGACGGCCAGGGTGATCGTGGCGAGTAGCGGGTCGTACCAAAACAGCGCCGCAGTGATGACCAGCAGAGTGAAGACCTGAACGAGCAAGTTGACGATGCCCTCTTGGAAGAGGACCGCCAGCGCTTCGATATCGGACGTCATCCGAGTGAGAAGAACACCTGCCTTCTCGTCGGTGTAGAACGCGATGCCCTGGCGCTGGAGATGTGAGAACACTCGAATTCGCAGGGTCTCATTTAGCCGTTCGCCTAATCGGCCGGTGTAGGAAACGCGCGCCCAGCCAAGAACGGCAGCGAGCAGCACGGCGATCACATAGATGCTCGCCGTAGTGAGGAGCACGCTCTTGTCGCTGGCCCGAACGCCATCATCGATGCCGATTTGGGTGAGGACCGGTCCGAGTTGGAGCGCCACAGTTTCGATAGCGACGAGACCAATAGCCCCGAGCAGCCGAAGCCGGTGCGGCCATAGGAACCGGAGGAGCGAGAACGGCTGGCGGTCCCAGACATCGGGCTCCCACTCGATCTCGGGAACCGTGTGCTCAGGCTCATGTTCGAGCGCGGCTTCAACCTTGCGACGCAAGTCGCCGGGTACGTCGGCGGCGGGAAGCCCGGCAGCGGCATTCGCCTGCATCGATGTGGGTCCACCCATGAAGCTGCCAGGACCGCTGCCCCCTCCCATCGAAAACATCAGCGGTCACCATCGTTTGTGGTGTCAGCAAGGATCGCCGCGTAGCGAGCATTCGAGGCGAGCAGATCATGATGGCGGCCACTGGCCGAAACTTTGCCGTCCTCGATCAGGATCACTCGGTCGGCGAGAGCGATGGTGGAGAGACGGTGGGCGATGAGAATGGTCGTGCGGTTGGCTCGTCGGCGCTCGAGGGCGTCGTGGATGCGTGCCGCGACTGCGACATCGATAGCGCTGGTGGCGTCGTCGAGCACCAGCACTGCAGGGTCGGCCACCAGCGTGCGGGCGATGGCGAGACGTTGGCGCTGACCACCAGACAAGGTGAGCCCACGTTCGCCTATTTCAGTTTCGACGCCGAGGGGCAGGTCGGCTACGAAGTCAGTGGCGGCTGCATCATCGATGGCGGCACTGACGGTGGCATCGTCGCAATCGGGGCGAGCGAATGCGACATTGTTGTGCACCGACGTGGCGAACAGGAACGGGTCGTCGGTGACCTGCGATACTGCGGTGCGGAGTTCGGTGACCTTGAGGGTGCGAACGTCATGCCCGTCGACGCGAACCGAACCACTATCAACGTCGTAGAAGCGGGGAAGCAAGCGAGCGATCGTCGATTTCCCGCTACCGGTTGCGCCAACAAGCGCGATGGTCTCGCCCGGCTCGATGGTGAACGACAGACCGTCGAGTACGGCATCGCCCTCACCCGCCGGGTACGTAAATCGAACATTGTCGAATTCGACTCGGCCTTCGATTGGACCGAGCGGCACCGGATCGTCGGGATCGCTGATCGACGGCTCCTCGTCAAGGATCTCGAACACTCGGACTGCCGCCGCCCCGGCTCGTTCCCACTGGAGCAGGATGAATCCGAGCATGCGGAACGGAGCGGCCAACAACACCACATACGTGCTGAATGCCACGAGATGACCGATGTTGATCTCGCCGTCGATGGCCTGCCGGCCGCCATAGAACAGCACCAGAGCCAGGCCGAGTCGAGGAAGGGACTCCATCGCTGGAGCGTGGCGGGCCCGAGTCTCGGCCAATGTGGTACCCGCCCAGCGAAGCCGACGGGCGGCGCGGGCAAGGACCTGCACTTGGCGCTGTTCTTGGGCAAAGGCCTTCACGACCCGGATTCCCTGGATGTTCTCGTCGACGATCGTCGCTACTTCGGCTTGTCGGGCGGTTACCACCCACGAAAGTGGGAACAGCCGGTTTCGAAGCCGGATCCCAATGATGTAAACGAATGGCAACGGGGCGAGAGCGACCGCAGTGAGCGTCGCATCGACGAGCAGCATGACCACAAGGGCGATGCCGAGGAGCACAAGCTGCATGGCGACCAGCGGCCCGAACGCGAACAGCATCTGAATCGACCGAATGTCGGTGTTCGCCCGACTGATGATCTGGCCGCTCTGGGTGCGATCCCAGAAGTCGAACGAGAGCTCGGTCAGGCGCTCGTACATCAGGTTGCGGAGATCGTTCTCAATCCGAAGTGCCGAGCGGAAAAGCCCGAACCGGTATGCAAAGCCAAAAACGAACCGTACGACGGCCAGAATTACCAGTGTGATGACGTAGGGCCGGACCGTGTTGCCGTCGTCGACGGCCGTGATGCCCCGGCCGATCATCACCGGGACGAACACCGTCGCAGTAATGCCGATCAGGCCGGCGATGATGGACGCGACGAAAGGAAGCTTCTGCGACCAGACGACCGGCCAGATTCGCCGAACCCAAAACAGACTGGTGTCGGGATTGATAGCTGCGACCGGGCGCGGGTAGCGAAGATCATCGCTACGGGTCGAAGTGCCCGCCTCGTCGATCGTGACCCCGCTCCCGGGCACTACGCTTGGCATCGGGTACACCGTACGCAGAGAACCGCCCACCGCACGGATCCGATGGAGGACCCCGATCGATACCGCCCTTCGGCTGATTGCCGCCGTGGCCTTGGTTAGCGCCAATGCCGGGTTCGTTGCCACTGAGTTCGCGCTGGTTGCCGTGGACCGCACGCGTGTCGATGAGCGCGCCGGGCAAGGGAGCGGTCGCGCCCGCCAGACCCAGCGTCTCTTGTCTCGCCTCTCGTACCACTTGTCCGGCGCTCAACTCGGCATCACGATCACCTCGTTGCTGCTCGGCTTCCTCGCCGAGCCTGCAATCGCTTCCCTTCTTGAGCCCGCCCTCGACGGCATCTTTGGTGAGACTCCACCCGCAGTGTCGATCGGTCTAGCGCTGCTGATCGCCACGTTCACTCAGATGGTGTTCGGCGAACTCATCCCGAAGTCGTTGGCAACGAGCAAGCCACTCGAGGCGTCATTTGTTCTCGCTCGACCGGCTGCGGTGTACGGCATCCTCGCCCGTCCAGTGGTGGCGCTTCTCGACGGACTCGCGGCGCGCATTACCCGGCGACTGGGCGTCGAACCCAAAGAGGAACTCGAATCCATCCCCGGTCGTGACGAACTCAAGCATCTGATTCGCTCGTCAGGCGAGGAAGGAACGCTCGACGCCGGGGAGGTCGAGCTACTCACGCGATCCATCGGTCTGGCCGACAAGTCCGCAGACGACGCCATGGTGCCCCGAGTGTCAGTGGCGTCGCTCGCCGCAGCCGGGACGGTTGATGATCTGGTCGAGCTTGCGGTTTCGCCGGGCCACTCTCGCTTCCCGGTCATCGGTGATGACCTGGATGACGTTCTTGGCTTCGTGCACGTCAAGGCGGTGCACTCTGTGCCCGTCGACCGACGCGCCACCACAATGGTCAGCGAGTTGATGGCGCCGGTACTGGCCGTGCCTGAGGCTCGAGAACTTGACGAGATGCTCATCGATCTTCGCCAGGGTGGCTCGCAGCTCGCTGTGGTGATCGACGAGCATGGCGGTACCGCTGGGATCATCACGCTCGAAGACATTCTCGAAGAGATCGTGGGCGAGATCGACGACGAGTACGATGCCGCTCCGGCAATGCTCACTCGAGTGGAGGCCCGCGGTTCCACCGTGATCCAAGCCGCGCTGCATCCAGATGAGGTTCGCTCCGCTACCGGCTTCGACATGCCGGAGGGCGAGTACGAAACGCTCGCCGGCCTCGTGCTCGACCGATTGGGCAAGATCCCAGTGCCGGGTGACATGTGCAGGGTCGACGGTTGGCGTCT
>JAACCU010000304.1 GCA_009937405.1 Actinomycetota bacterium | reverse complement strand
GGCGTTCTACGTTCCACTTGTCGAGGGCACGTTCACAACAATGTTTCGCTGTGCGACGCGAGCCGACCTAAAGATTCGCTACTCGGCACTCGCTGCTCCCCAAGTTCTCGATCTTGGAGCGGGCGGTGCTCCCTGGGCGATTGCCATCCTCAAGGGTTGCCAGGCTGGCACCGCAGTGATTAATGATCTCCCCGGGGTCATTCATGTCGCGGAGCGCAAAGTGATCGAGCACGGGGTGGCCGATCGTTGCGAGTTTCGGCCGGGTGACTTTCACAAGATCGAGATCGAACCGGACAGCTATGACATCGTCGTTCTCGGCCACATCTGTCGTACCGAGGGCGAAGAAGGAGCGAAGGCCTTGATCGGTCGGGCGTTCGCCGCGTTGAAGCCCGAAGGACGATTGTTGTTGGCCGACTACTTTCCCGACATGGAGCGAAAGTTCAACCCTCACGCCGTCATTATGGGAACAACCATGATGGCTAGCACAGAGCGCGGCTTCACCTTCACGCACAAACAGTTCTCTGAATGGCTCGCCGACGCCGGTTTCGCTGGAGTGCGGCTCATCGAACCGATCGGATTTCAGCAAACCTTCGTGGCGACGAAGCCCCGCTCTACTCCACCGTCCACCCTTCAGGCAGGTTGAACTCACCGACGACCTGGTGGGTCTCATCGTCGGTCTCAGCATCGGGGAGGTGCTGCCAGAGCATGATCTGATTGCCCCACGGGTCGACGAACGACGCATTGCAGCCGCCGAACTCGGTCCAGTAGTGCTCGCGCCACAACTCGGTAGCTCCAAGACGCACAGCGGCTTCAAGGATGCGTTCGAAGGAGTCATCTTCGCTGACGAGAATCCACGCCCGCAATGCACGGCCGCCCGGATTCAGATGGGTCGGCTCGGTCGGATTGGGATCCTTGTGCGGACGCAGGTTGGCAGCATTCGAGATCCCCATATGGAGGTTGCCAATCTCGCTCGGTGAGCCATCCTCGTTGAGGAAATGCTGGCCCGGCACGATCCGAGCGAAGGTGTCGGTGATGCGGTCCTCCACTTCCCAGTTGAATACCTCGGCGTAGAACGCACGAGCTGCGTTGACGTCGTCAGTAGGAAAGTCAACGAAAACAAGAACATTTGGATAGGTCATGTATCTCCCTGGGAGCGGCTTGCCACACCGACACTAGCCGTGGTCTGATGGTCTTACCACTCGACTGGAAAAGGTCGCATCATGATCGAAAGTCCTATCCCGCTAGTCAGTCTGCGTCGATCAAGGGGCACATTCATCGACTCGATCGGGCTCCCGCCCGAGGTCTACTCCGACGAGCAGTTTCACCGATTTGAGATGGAGGCTGTCTTTGGCGCGGAATGGCTCTGCGTCGGGCGCCAAGAACAGATCCCCAACGTTGGCGACTACCTGTCGGTGACCCGGGCCGGCGAACCCCTCATCGTGGTTCGCAGCGCCGACGAGACGATTCGGGTCATGTCGGCGGTCTGCCAGCACCGCGGCATGTGTCTCACCGCGAACACGAACCGCACTGACGACGACATGCTCGACCCGCCCGACCTCGAATCCGGATCGGCTCGGTCATTTCGGTGCCCCTATCACTATTGGGTGTACGACCTTGATGGCCAACTGGTCGGGGCTCCCGAAATGGCAAAAACAACCGGATTTGATAAGGCCGACGTCCAACTGCCGACATTGGCTGTCGAAGTGTGGCAAGGCTTCATCTTCGCAAACCTCGACCCGGCGGCGGCGCCGCTGGCTCCGCGTCTAACCAAGCTCGACCAAGCCCTCGCCAACTACGACGTGGAGTCGCTCATCACGGTTGATCCGTTAACGATTCCTGACGTTCCGTTCAACTGGAAAATCATGGTCGAAAACTTTATGGAGATGTATCACAACAGTCGGCTTCATCATGGAATCCATGACTTCGCGCCGTCCTCAGGAGCATGGTACGAGGACTACGAGCCAGGCGACGCCGCCATGTTCGGGTTCAACGAAACACTCGAACCCGACAGCGGGTTCAACCCAACATTCAAAGCGCTCTTTCCCCCCTTGCCGGG
>JAACCU010000303.1 GCA_009937405.1 Actinomycetota bacterium | reverse complement strand
GCGTGCGTGGTCGTGGCGCTCCCGTGACGTACCTGTCCCATACGGCTTCCTTCCATTCCAACGAAAGGATCGCACCATCAAACCGTGGGATCAAACACCTAACTCGGCTTGGCGCTCGATTTAACGTTTTCATGCCCGTCGGAGAACATCTCTGCCGATCCGCTGCTCACGGTGGAACGAAAGATCGTGTGCTACCCGAAGACGGGTGAATGTAGGGTCAAGTCCGAGCGCCTGAAGCAGTTCCGCACCGATCAAAGACGAGCTCAGGGCGGGCATGACGACACCCTCGATGATCGCAGGAAGCACATCCTTGGTGAACGCAGATCCGTTCTTTCGGTCCGAGGCAATTTCGTTTGAAAGCCGCCCGAACCGCTCAAACAACGCTTGGAGCAACGGGCTTTGGTGGGCGGATAGCCAAGCTATCAGCCTTCCGACACCACTGTCGTGGAATGCGTCGAACACCAGATCGACGAGATCGCGTTCATCAATAGCGCCATTCTTTAAGGCGGACGCCCCAGTCCGGACCTCAGCTAGAAGCGCCTCGACTAACGCATCTGCTACTGCTGCCTGAAGGTTCGCGGCGGTGCCGAAGTGATGGGTGATGCTGCCGTGCGCCATTCCTAGCGCGCTAGCGACGCTCTGGAGCGTCACGGCTGCGGGTCCCTCACGCAGAAGAATAGCTTTCGCGGCAGAGATTGCCTCGCCACGAAGTTCATCCGGTTGGCGCCGTCGCCGAGTTGGTGCTACCGCTATTGTCACCAATGACAATATATGCGATTGAGGCTTCCTCGTCAATGAGCTCAGGTGGGGACGACCAAAATGCCCGAAGGTGGCAGTAGCCATGTATGTACGTTCGACGTGACTTCTATCGATATCGATCACATGGGTCATGTGAACAACACAGTCTATCTCCGGTGGGTACAGGAAGCCGTCACCGCGTTTTGGATGGGTACAGCGCCGAGCGATGTCGTAGATACAGTCTCGTGGGTCGCCCTCAGGCATGAAATTACGTACAGGGCTCCTGCGTTCCTAGATCAGCAGGTAGAGGTTTTAACGCTTGCTCAGCGTCTTGTCGGGGCAAAGGCGCACTTTGAGGCTACCATCAGGCGGGGTGGAACAGTTCTGGCAGACGTTAGAAGCATATGGTGTAGTCTCGACGCTGCGTCGCTTCAGCCGGTCAGGCTAGCAACAGAGGTTCGCGACCTCTTCTTTGAACGTGTGAGCAAGACGGCATAGTTACCATTTGATTATAGGCGAATGGCTATCGGTAACTCTTAGCTCCCTGAGTACGCACTCGGATATTGCCGAAGGCTTATCGGAATTCTGCCCCGCTATGCGTTATAGCGAATTGTAGTTTCCGTTCGTTAAGACATCCCAATGCCGTCAGTTTGCGAGGCTCGTGGAGTGAGCTACTCCACTCACCACTCGCTTGGCTATCACCGGCACATCTTCGAGCGGGTGCGCGAGTTGGCGGTAAGCGCGGTGTGAAGACCGCGGATTATGCGGCTTGCGCAACCGGCTGATCCGCCGGCGGCATCCAGTTCCAGGGCATGAGTTCGTCCCAGCGGCTTGTTGGCCAATCACCCGCGATTTTGGCGATGACGTCGGCGATATAGGCTTGGGGGTCGACGCCGTTCGCCTTGCAGATCTGGATGACGGTGTAGATGGCCGCAGCGCGCTCGCCGCCTGCGCGCGAACCGGCGAAGAGCCAGTTGCGGCGTCCGACGGCGACACCGCGCAGCGCACGCTCCGCGATATTGTTGTCGATCTCCAGGCGGCCGTCGTCGAGGAAGCGCGACAGTGCCGGCCAGCGCTTCGTGCCATAGCGACAAGCCTTTGCCATGTCGGACCTGGGCGACAGATGGCGAAGGGCGGCGTCGAGCACCTCGCGCAAGGCCTCGACCAGTGGCCGACTTTTCTCCTGTCGGGCTCGACAACGCACATCGGGCGGTTGGCCGCGGACCTCGGCCTCGACGACATAAAGCGCGCCGATACGCTCGAGTATGTCGGTGGTCAGCGGCGTGGGCGACCGCTCGTGCAGGTCGAAGACCTTGCGCCGGAAATGCGCCCAGCACGCGACCTCGCTGACGCCATCATGATACAGTCCGTCATAACCGGCATAGGCATCGGCCTGTAGAAAGCCGCGGAAACCGGCGAGATGGGACGTTGGGTGCGCGGCGGTGCGGTCTGGCGTGAAGCGATACCAGGTCGCGCGCGGCGCCGTGCTGCCGGATGCCTGGTCGTCGGCCGCGTACACCCACAACCGCCCGGTCGCGGTCTTGCCCCGGCCGGGGTCGAGCACCGGCACGGGCGTGTCGTCGGCATGGATCTTGTCGGCCTTGAGGACTTCGTCGCGGATGCGGCTGACGATGGGGTCTAGGAGCGCCGCGGCCTGTCCGGTCCAGCCCGCCAGCGTCGAGCGGTCGATATCGCCCCCTTGCGCGGCCATCATCTCGACCTGGCGGTAGAGCGGCAGATGGTGGTCAAACTTCGAGACGACCACGTGCGCCAGCGTCGAGAAGGTCGCCTTGCCGCGTGCCACGGCGCTGACCGGGGCGGGAGCCTGGACAATCTTCTCGCATACCCGGCAACTGTATTTGGGGCGGACGTTGCACACGACGCGCCAGCGCACCGGCACGATGTCGAGCATCTCTTGCGCGTCCGAGCCGAGCGCGCGCAATGCACCGCCACAGTCCGGGCAGGCGCAGGCACCCGACGCCGGCTCGTGGACAACCTCCTCGCGCGGTAGATGTCCCGGCAAACTACGAACGGGCACCGGCTGTGCCACTACGCCGGGGGCCGCCGCCTCGGGCACAGGCGCATCACGCTCCGTCTCCAGCTCGTCCAGCGCCAGTTCGAGCTGCTCGATCTCGCGGCCTGGCTTCTCGGACGAGGCGCCGAACTGCATCCGCCGCAGCCGCGCGATCTGTCCGCGCAGGGTGTCGATGAGCAGGTCGCGGGCGGCCAGCGCAGCGTTGGCCCGGGCGAGCGAAGCCTCCAGCGCGGCGATCCGCGCGGCGGGATCAACAGAGGAAACGGGCGCTTCCGACACCCTGTTTCCATAGCAGATTGCAGATCGGCGAGCGAGGAAAAGTGGCGAAAAACTGCCGTTCCTACCCCGCCAGTGTCGGCGTGAACGTCCGCTCGGGGCGGCGCCAGTCAATGCCCTCCAGCAGCATCGACAATTGTGTCGGCGTCAGCGTTACCGTGCCGGTTGCGGTTACCGGCCAGACGAACCGACCCCGGTCGAGCCGCTTGGAAAACAGGCAAAGCCCCTGGCCGTCGAACCACAGCAGCTTGACCAGATGCCCCCGCTTGCCGCGGAACGCGAACAGCGCACCCGAATGCGGGTTCTGCGCCAGCACCTGCTGCACCAGCACCGCCAAACCATCGAACCCCTTGCGCATGTCGGTCACGCCGCACGCCAGGAACACCCGCGTCGGTAGCAGCACCGGGCTCACCGCAGCACCGACAGCACCCGTGCCAGCGCGCCTGCATCCACCGCGGCATCCACGCTCACCCGCACGCCGCCCGGCAACTCGATCTGTATGAACCCCGATGGACATGGCGCCTGCTGTGGCGCTGGCGGCGTCGGCTCTGCCACCTGTACCTCGGCAAACACCGGCAGCGATGGCACCGCTCCGGCCAGCTTGCCCTCCCGCAACTGCCTGCGCCACGTGTAGATCAGGCTGCTCGACACCTCGCGATGCGCGATGACATCGCAGACCCGTATCCCCGGCCGGAACGCCTCGGCCAAAATCTCCAGCTTCTCCGTGTCCGACCATCGGCGCCGGCCTGATACCCGGCCGACCACCTCCATCCGACCAGTCATACGAGTAGTCGTATGACCAGTCGTAGAACCGACAACTTCCCGCACAGCCCGCGCCCTCGTCAAAGGCGACAAGCATCCTGACCGCCAGCGCTACCGCAAGGCGGCCTGCCGACCACGCTTACAGTTGGCGCTTATGTCTGTGCAATACGTCGCACGCAATCAGCCGATATCGCCGTCATTGTTTCGACAGTCGGGAGCGCG
This sequence comes from Actinomycetota bacterium, assembly GCA_009937405.1. GTDB lineage: Bacteria > Actinomycetota > Acidimicrobiia > Acidimicrobiales > Aldehydirespiratoraceae > JAACCU01. The sequence continues at coordinate 11,242 of JAACCU010000303.1, read as the reverse complement.
CGTGGGTGTCGATGGTCGACACTATCAATTACTGACAAACAGAAATCACATGTTCGGATAGTTCGGGCCACCGCCGCCTTCCGGCACAACCCAGTTTATATTCTGCGTCGGATCCTTGATGTCGCACGTCTTGCAGTGAACGCAGTTTTGAGCGTTGATGACGAACTTGGGACTGCCGTCCGCAACACCGACCACTTCGTAGACACCGGCCGGGCAGTAGCGCTGGGACGGTTCGTCGTAAAGCGGTAGGTTGTAGGCGATCGGGATCGAGGGATCACGCAGCTGCAAGTGGATGGGCTGATCCTCCTCGTGGTTCGTGTTCGACAGGAAAACCGAGGAGAGACGGTCGAAGGTCAGGACGCCATCGGGCTTGGGGTAGACCGGCGGTTTCACTAGGGCCTTCCGTTCCAGCGTGTCATGGTCGGGATGATGATGCAGGGTGAAAGGCATCTTCAGCCCGAAATGCTCCAGCCACATGGTTATGCCGGACAGGCCGGAGCCGACGAAATCCCCGAACTTCTTGACCAGCGGCACGACGTTGCGGACGACGGACAGCTCCTTCTTCAGCCAACTCGTCTCGAACGCAGCCGGATAGGCGGCGAGTTCGTCGCCTTCGCGCCCCGCCCGGATTGCTTCGAACGCGGCCTCAGTAGCCATCATCGCGGACTTCTGCGCGCCGTGCGTGCCCTTGATGCGCGGTACGTTGAGGAAGCCGGCGGAGCAGCCGATCAGCGCGGCGCCGGGGGCGACCAGCTTAGGGATCGACTGGAGACCCCCGTCATTGATCGCGCGCGCTCCGTACGAGACGCGGCGGCCACCCCCCAGCAGGTCGGCGATGGCGGGATGCGTTTTCCACTTCTGCATTTCCTGAAAGGGGGACAGATACGGATTGGTATAGCCGAGCCAGGTGACGAAGCCGATCGACACCTGGCCATTTGCCTGATGATAGATCCAGCCGCCGCCGTTTGCGTCGCTGCCCAAGGGCCAACCCTGCGTATGCACCACCTTGCCGGGTTCATGCTTCGCGGGATCGATGTCCCACAGCTCCTTGATGCCGAGGCCATAGACCTGTGGGTCACTCTCGGCGGCGAGATCGAAGGTCCGGATCAGTTCTTTGGTTAGGTGACCGCGCACGCCTTCGGCGAAGAAGGTGTATTTCGCGTGAAGTTCTAGACCGGGCTGATAGTCGCCCTTGCGCGTGCCGTCGCGGGCGACACCCATGTCGCCCGTCGCTACACCCTTCACGCGCCCATCCTCGTGAAACAGGATCTCGGCGGCTGCGAAGCCGGGGAAGATTTCCACGCCCATCGCCTCGGCCCGGCCGGCGAGCCAGCGGCACAGATTGCCGAGCGAGCCCGTGTACGTTCCCTTGTTGTGAAGGAAGGGCGGCGTCCAGAGATGCGGCAGGTTGAACTTCTTCCTGGTCGTCAGCACCCAATGATGGTTCTGCGTCACCGGCGTTTCGGCAAGCGGGCAATCGGTCTCCCGCCAGTCGGGGATCAGTTCGTCGAGGGCACGCGGGTCGATGACCGCTCCCGACAGGATGTGCGCGCCGACCTCCGACCCCTTTTCGAGAACGCACACCGACATGTCGGTACCCGCCGCTTCGGCGAGTTGTTTCAGCCGGATCGCGGCCGTCAGACCGGCGGGGCCGGCACCAACGATCACCACGTCGTAGGGCATTGATTCCCGTTCGTTCATGCCTTGCACTCCCGCGTCGTCATGTAGCCCACCTCGCTTCCGGATCCGCTCGAAATGGGCGTTCCGTCTTGAAGCTCGTCAAGCGAGGAGCAGGGCGGGATCGACCGCATAAAGTTCGGCCGACGAGGCTCGCGCGGCCGCCGCCAAACCCAAGGCTTCGGGCACGATCTGGTTGAGATAGAAGGCGGTCGTTGCCTTCTTGGCCTGCCATAAATCGTCATCCGAAGCTGCTCGACCCTGCGCTTCCATCAACCACCCACAGACCGCGACCGACAACATCGTCAGGAACGGATAGCTGGCCGCCAGGCGGTCGTCCGCATCGGCACCCGCAAGCCGACGTCCCGTCTCGTCGCACACGTCGATCAGTTCCGTCAGTGCGGCGGTCTGAGACGTTTCACGCATGTCGGCAATCAGGGAAGCGAACGCCGAACCGTTCCCCATTCCGAGCTTACGACCGACCAGGTCCGCAGCCTGGATGCCGTTCGTGCCTTCGTAGATCGGGGTGATGCGAGCGTCCCGGAAGTATTGTGCCGCTCCGGTCTCCTCGACATATCCCATCCCGCCATGCACCTGCACACCAATCGATGCGATCTCGTTGCCGAGGTCCGTGGCATGAGCTTTCGCAAGGGGCGTGAGGATCTCGAGGCGCTCGCGCGCAGCGGCGTCGCCGAGCGTCGTCCGGTCCACTTGGGCCGCAGCGTAGTATACCAGCGCACGTGCGGCCTGGGTCTGCGCCGCCATGCGCATCAGCATGCGACGGACGTCAGGATGGTCGGCGATTCGGACCGGTTTGCGGTCGGTAGCCCCGGATCGTGCGGACTGCACCCGCTCCAACGCATAGGTAACGGCTTTTCGGGTAGCAGCCTCCCCGATCTGCACGCCCTGCAGACCGACGTTCAGTCGAGCGTTGTTCATCATCGTGAACATCGCCCGCATTCCGCCATGCTCAGGACCGATGAGTTCGCCGACGCAGTCGTCGTTGTCGCCGAAGCTCAAGACGCAGGTCGGGGACGCATGAAGTCCCAGCTTGTGCTCGATGGAGACTACCTTGACGTCGTTGAACGCCCCGAGATGGCCCTCCTTGTCGAGGCGGAACTTCGGAACCAGGAACAGCGAGATGCCACGCGTTCCGGCCGGAGCATCAGGAGTACGAGCCAGAACGAGATGGACGATGTTGTCGGCCAGGTCGTGATCACCGAACGAGATGAAGATCTTTGTGCCCTTGATGGACCACGTGCCGTCGCCCCGCGGCACGGCTTGCGCGCGTAGCGCTCCCACGTCGGATCCCGCCTGTGGCTCGGTCAGGTTCATCGTACCGGTCCAGGCACCGGTTGCCAGCTGCGGCAGGAATTTTGCCTGCTGTTCGGGCGTACCGTGGTGAACCAGCGCCTCGATGGCACCAACCGTCAGCGTAGGACACAGGGCAAAACCGGGGTTGGCAGTGCCCAGCAGTTCCAGCACCGCGGTCTGCAACGTAAACGGTAGCCCCTGCCCACCATGCTCTTCGGGCACTCCGATGGTACCCCATCCGCCTTCCACGTACGCGCGATAGGCCTCCGGATACCGGTCGGGAAGGACAACCCCCTGCTCAGTCCACTTGGCGCCGACCGTGTCTCCTGCGTGGTTGAGCGGAGCCCAGACCTCGGTCGCGAAGGTGGCCGCCCCCTCGATTATCGCCTCGATGACGTCGTCGCTGGCGGCGGCAAAACGTTCGCTCTGGGCCAGATGCCCGATCTGGGCAACGTGGTCGAGGACGAAGCGGATTTCGCTCGTTGCTGCGATCGCTGTGCTCATGCTCCGGCTACCTTCGACTGTGCTTCCACCGCGGCCGCAGCATCGGCCGCTAGCGCAATGGCGATCTCACGAAGCGCTTTCTTGTCGATCTTGCCGACGCTGGTCCTGGGTAGACCGTCTGCAACATGGATGATCGATGGAATGGCGTATCGGCTTATTTGTCCGGCCACTGCTTGTTTCGATAAAGCGTCGTAAAGCCGCTCCTCCGAGATGATTTCGTCGGGTGCGGCTGTCACGAATGCGATAGGACGCTCGCCCCAGCGGGGATGGGCGATGCCTACGACAGCGGCCTCGGAAACCGCTGCATCCTCCATGAGGCGCGCCTCCAGGTCGATTGAGGAGATCCATTCTCCGCCCGACTTGATGACGTCCTTCAGACGGTCGACGATGCGGATGGCGCCGTCGGCGTCCTTTTCGGCCACGTCCCCGGTATGTAGCCACCCGTCTTCCCAAAGCGTGTCGGATGCGTCCTGGCTGCCGTACCCTTGCGTCAACCAAGGTGCACGCAGGACGAGTTCTCCGCCACGTTTTCCATCAATCTTCGCGTAGACCAACGGGAGGGCGAATCCTGCACGACTAAGACCGTGCGAGTCCTCGGCCTCACCCCGCGCAAGTGCGATCACCGGTCCGGTCTCCGACATGCCGAACCCCGCAAGCGTCGTTATACCGACCTCGAACGCTTCCTCCACCAACGCCGGTGGCAGAGCCGATCCGCCGATAACGATAGTCCACGGTCCAAGCGGTTCGCCAGCGGCGGCATCGATAAGCATGCGAAGCAGCGTTGGAACGCAGTGAGAGAAGCTGACGTCCTCCGTGCGCCGAAGCCGCAGCAGGGTCGAGGGATCGTAACGTCCGGGATAGACCTGCTTGAGACCTAGCATCGTGACGGCGTAGGGGGCGCCCCACGCGTGGACATGGAACATCGGCGTGATCGGCATGTACACGTCGGCCCGTGTCAGGTTCTGGCCTTGAGGTTGACTGGCGAGAGTCGACGTGAAGGCCAGCGTGTGCAGCACGAGCTGGCGGTGGGTGAAGAAGACCTGCTTGGGATCTCCGGTCGTGCCCGTCGTGTGGAACGTCGTCGCGATGGCGTTCTCGTCGAAGTCCTCGAACTCGTAGGTCGGATCGGTCCCGTCGAGCCATTCCTCGTACGACTGCACGCCCGGAGTGGTCATCGGAATCGCTTCGCGAAGCCCCGGTAGATGTGAGCAGATTGCGTCACACAGTGGGCGGAAGTCGTCGTGGTACAGCACGACCGATGCTCCGGACTGCTGCAAGGTGTACCCAATCTGCATGGGTGACAGCCGGACGTTCACCGTCTGCAGGATCGCGCCCATCATCGGTATCGCGAAGTAGCATTCGAGGTAGCGGTGACTGTCCCAGTCCATCACGGCGATCGTGTCGCCCGGACGGACGCCGCGCGCCGCCAGCGCCGTCGCCAGACGACGCACCCGGTCAACGAATTGACGATAGGTGAAACGCAGTCCTCCGCTGACGATCTCCGCGCTGCTCTGCTCGGCCACGTTCGCGAGCAGATGGCGGATGAGCAACGGGAAGGCGTATGCGTCCCTACCCGCGGTCTGGAGTATCTTTGGCTGGCTCACCGCGTCATCCGTATCGTTCGAGTTGTCTTGGACGCCCCGCCCGAAACCGGGCGGGGCGCGTGGATCAGAAGTTGAAGTTGATGCCGGCGGTATAGAACCGTCCGATCACGTCGTAGAGTTGCGGGTTCGTCCTGTTGTACTGGATCAGCGTTCCGGTCGGAGCGAGCGGCGGATCCTGATCGAACAGGTTGTTTACCGTCAGGTAGAAGCGGAACTTTGGGGCGACCTTGAACGACGCCGTGAGGTCCGTGTAGAACACGTGGTCGACGGTGTTGTCCTCGATCGTGGTCGGCTCGCTTCGGGTGACGTCGTAGCGACCGGCACTGATGAAGCGCTCTTGCGCGAACAGTTCGAACGTGTCGGACGTCCACGTCACGTTGCCGACCACGTTCCACCTCGGGTTGCTACTAAGTCCGACTTCCCCGGCCCGATCGACAATATTGCCGTTGGTGAAGATCTGCTGCTGCTTCTCCAGATAGCTGGCGACCACCCGAAAGCCGGCCTTGCCGCCGAAGACGTCGCCTGACGGACGATAGCCGACCTCGATATCGACGCCGCTCGCCTTCAACTCGTTGAGGTTCAGGGTCGGACTCGTGATGCGCGTGATCGTCCCGGCCGCGTTCCGGGTGATGTTGGCGCACAAGGCGTCGTTACCCGCGCGGCACTGGTCGAGGGTCAGCTGCGGCGTCAGCGACGTGATGATCCCCGACACATTGATCGAATAGTAGTCAGCGGACAGCGTCAGCCCCGGCGCGAAGTCTGGCTGCAGGACGATGCCGCCGGTGTAGGTCTTCGCGATCTCCGGCCGGAGATCGGCGTTGCCGAGCGTCGCCAGAATGATCGGAACCGTGACGTTGTTCTCGATCACCGCGCCTGTCTGCTGCACGATGCCGGCGAACAGTTCGGGCACGTTCGGTGCGCGAATGTCGCGCGACGCGGTTCCCCGCAGACGCAGGCCGGCCACCGGCTCCCAGACCGCGCCGCCCTTCCACGTCGTGACGCCGCCGCTGGTGCTGTAGTTGATGTACCGGACAGCCCCGTTGACGTCGAGTGCGTGGAGGAACGGCTGATCACGCGCGAGCGGGACGGCCGCTTCGCCGAACACCTCCCAGAGGTGGTACGACCCGGCCACCGGGAACACGTTGCTGAGCAGCAGGCCGCCGGGCTGGTTCAGATAGGCCGCGGGAAACCCCCGGATGCCGGTCGCATCGTTCACGCTGTTGGCGAGGTCGTTGGTCGTCTGATCGAGCTCCACGCGCCGATACGTACCGCCCGCTGCGAGGGCCACATCGCCTGCCCAGGTCGCGAACGGGGTCGCGCGGATCGATAGGTCCGCGACGTCCTGCTTCACCGTCGTGCGGAACGCCGGGTTGACCTCGACATAGCGGATCGCCTCCTGGGATGGGGCGCCGACGCCGAACAGGTTGATCGGGACGCAGCCCGGGTACAGTCCCGGATTCGTCAGCGAGACACGGCAGACGATCTGGTTGGTCGCGGGGTCCCGGACCGCGTCGGCAGCGGCGTAGAGGCGTTCGAGCGCCACGTTGTTGTTGGTGCGGATCGTGGTCCGGTTGCGGCCCCGCTCGTAATAGCCATCGATGGTCAACCCACCACCGCCGGTGTACTTGAAGCCTGCGGTCAGATCGAGGGTCCGACCCTTGGCGAGCGCATTCGCCGGCGTGCCGAAATCGAAGTTGACGCGCCCCATCGCGAACGCTGGCGTGTTGGTTTGGGTGAGCACCTGCTGCACGGCGGGGTTCAGGAATGCGTTCCCGCTGAAGATCGTGAAGCCGTTGAATCCGCCCAGATTGAACTGCTGGATCTGATTGTACTCCGTCTTCGACAGGCCGAGGGCCGCCTGCCCGAAGATCGTGAGTGATGGGGTCACGTCGAATTCGGCATGGGTGAAGTAGTTCTGGGTCTCGATCCCGGCAGAGAGGCTCGAGAAGGCCTGCGCGCCGTCGCCACCGACCTGGATGAGACCCGACTGCGCGGTCCCGCGCGAGAACGGGACCAGCGTGCCCCCCGGCCCGAACTGGCGGAGCGCGAGCGGGCCGCTCAGGATCACACCTCCCGGGGACGCGGTCGCGGCCCGCAGATTGTCTCGGAAGATCAGCTGGCCGCGATTGGCCGGATTGTTCAGGAAGCCCGTATTGCTCCGGCCCCATTCGCGATCCGCCAGGCTGCCGATCTGCTGGACATCGTAGTAGGAGGCGCTTGCCACGATACGTCCGCGGTCGTTCGCGAACGACGTACCCGCGCTGACGCTGCCCTTGATGCTCGCGCCATCGCCGCGCTCGGAGACCCCCGACTGCAGCGTCCCCTTGATGCCCTTGAAACGGTTGTCCAACACGAAGTTGACTACGCCCGCGACCGCGTCTGATCCGTAGGCGGCGGACGCGCCGCCCGTGACGATATCGACCCGCTTCACCAGATCGGACGGGAGCAGGTTGACGTCGGTCGCGCCTTCGCGCGAGGACGGTGCTGCACGACGCCCGTCCAAGAGGACCAGGGTACGTTGGACACCGAGGTTCCGGAGGTTCAGGAAGCTGCCGGCGTTCGGGCCGGTCGCGACGACGTTCCCGGTCGTGGGGCGGGTGGATCCGCGAAACGCCGGCAGCATGTTCAGCGACTCCGCGATCAGTCCGGGGTTTGCCTTCACCAGCTGCTCACCCGAGGTGACCGTCACCGGCGTCGGCGCCTGCGAACCATCGGCGATTGCTCGCGAGCCCGTGACGATGATGTCGGCTATCGCATCCTCATCGCCGGATGCCGGCAACGCCTCGGCACTACCCTGGAGCGGGGGCGTGGTGGTCGATGGCGTCGACGATGCGGTCTGCGCCAGCCCAATGGATGACCATGAACACAACGCGAGCGTGCAGATGCCGGCAAAAAGCCTGCTCTTCATAATCCTACTCCCATCAAAGCCGGGGTTCGTTCCCGGTCTCTTGAAGCGGAGGATGACGCCGCCGCGAAACGGCGTCAATCATATTTCTTTGCGTTGCAGGAAATAAGTTGCCGCACGCCGAATCACGTAAAACTTTTTTTCGAAAGCGAGGGCGGTTAAGCGCCACATCCAGCGGCTCTGGCAACGAAAGGGCTACCCAGCGGCCAACGAGGTCGGCACAGCGGCGACATCAGACGGGACAGGATGAATGACGAAGGAGCAGACGGAGACAAAACGCGAGGCGCGCCGTCTTCAGGCGGAACGACGTCAGGATTCGATGACATTGATCCTCGATCATGCCGAAGCGGAATTCGCCGCCAAGGGGTACAACGGCGTCACCATCTCGAGCGTGGCCTCGAGCGCCGGCGTCGACACGTCGCTGATGCGCTACTACTTCGGCGACAAGGAGAAGCTGTTCGCCGCGGTATTCCGTCGGCGTGCCCCGGAAGCGAACGCCGCGCGCCTTGCGGCCTTGGGCGCCTATCGTCCATCGCTCGGCAACGGCGGCACACTCGAGGGTTTGCTCGACGCCTTCATGCGGCCCGCATTCGAGATGGCCGACATTGACGACAAGCATCGGAACTACGCTTCGATCGTCGCCTACGTGAACAGCAGTCGGGGCAAGATGTACGAGCTGATGTCCGAGACGTTCGACCCGGTCTCCTGGGTACTGGTCGACGACATGAAAATCCTCCTGCCCCACGCGTCGAAGGAGAAGCTGTACTGGAGCTATCACTTCCTGACCGGCTCCTTTACGTTCTCGCTAGGGCGGACGGGACGCATAGATCGACTCTCGTCGGGTCTCGTGCATTCGGACAATTTCCTCGGGATAGCCGACCGACTGCCCGTCTTCGTGGCAGCAGGAATCCGAGCGCTCTGTGCACCGGACGGCCCGCCCGATCTCAATTCGCCTTCCGACGAAGACCGATCTCCTACGTAGCCAACCCATCATCATGACGGCAGATCGCGGTGCGCCCACCCGAACCGGAGCACGGGGGGGGAACGGAGTGCGTCACGAGGATCTCCCGATCCCCGTGACGCATCGTCCGATCAAGCTGCGAACTGGTTCATCGTGTTGTGCGCGCCGCCCGCCTTCAGCGCCGCCTCACCAGCAAAGTACTCCTTGTGATCGTCGCCAATGTCCGACCCGCTCATGTTCTGATGCCGGACGCAGGCGATACCCTGCCGGATCTCCTGTCGCTGGACGCCCTTCACATAGCCGAGCATCCCTGCCTCGCCGAAGTACTCCTTCGCCAGATTGTCGGTCGACAGAGCGGCGGTGTGGTAGGTCGGTAGGGTGATGAGGTGGTGGAAGATGCCTGCCCGCGCGCTGGCGTCCTTCTGAAAGGTGCGGATGCGCTCGTCGGCTTCCGTTGCAAGGTCGGTCGAGTCATAGTCGGCGCTCATCAGCTTTGTACGATCATAGGTCGAAAGGTCGCGACCCTCGTAAGCCCAGCTGTCGAAGACCTGCTGACGGAAGTTCAATGTCCAGTTGAAGCTCGGGGAGTTGTTGTACACGAGTTTGGCGTTGGGCACGACCTCGCGGATACGATCGACCATGCCGGCGATCTGCTCGATGTGCGGCTTCTCGGTCTCGATCCACAGCAGGTCGGCGCCGTTCTGGAGTGACGTGATGCAGTCGAGGACACAGCGGTCAGCGCCTGTGCCTTCGCGGAACTGGAAGAGGTTCGACGGAAGGCGCTTGGGCCGCATCAGCTTGCCGTCGCGCTCGATCACGACATCGCCGCGCAGTGTCGACAGGTCGCGCACCTCCTCGCAGTCGAGGAACGCGTTGTACTGGTCGCCGAGGTCGCCCTTCTCGCTGGAATAGGCGATCTGCTTGGTGAGCCCAGCGCCGAGCGAGTCGGTGCGGGTCACGATGATCCCGTCGTCCACGCCCAGTTCGAGGAACGCGTAGCGACAGGCACGGACCTTCGCGAGGAAGTCCTCGTGCGGGACGGTCACCTTTCCGTCCTGATGGCCGCACTGCTTCTCGTCGCTGACCTGGTTCTCGATCTGCAGCGCGCAGGCGCCGGCCTCGATCATCTTCTTGGCGAGCAGATACGTCGCCTCCGCGTTGCCGAATCCGGCATCGATGTCGGCGATGATCTGCACGACGTGCGTCTCGTAGTTGTCGATGGCGTGGACGAGCCGCTGGGCCTCCATGTCGTTTCCGCTCTCGCGGACGTGATCGAGCTCCCGGAACATCATGCCAAGTTCGCGGGCATCGGCCTGCTTGAGGAACGTGTACAGTTCCTCGATGAGCGCCGGTACGCTAGTCTTCTCGTGCATCGACTGGTCGGGGAGCGGACCGAAGTCCGAGCGCAACGCCGCCACCATCCAGCCTGAGAGGTACAGGTAGCGTCCCTTGGTGGTGCCGAAGTGCTTCTTGATGCTGATGAGCTTCTGCTGGCCGATGAAGCCATGCCAGCAGCCCAGCGATTGGGTGTAGGCCGCCGGGTCCGCGTCATAGGCCGCCATGTCGCGCCGCATGATGGAGGCCGTATACCTGGCGATGTCCAGGCCTGTGTTGAAGCGGTTCTGCAGACGCATCCGCACCACGGCCTCGGCGTCGATCCCGTCCCATGTGCCGCCTTGCTGACGGATGAGTGCGGAGGTGCGGGCGGTCTGATCCTGGTAAGTCATGTCGAAATCTTCCAAAGGTTTGCGGCCGCGGCATGACGCAGCGCTACTTCCGACGCCGAACTGGCGTAGGGGCGGCGTCGGCCGTTGCGGTTGGTCGTGAAAGCGTCCGCTCGGCGATCAGCCCAGACGGCCCAGGCGATGGTACAGGTTGGAAAACTTCGACGAGCGGGGATCGTCGGCGATCTCCCGGACGTACGCTCCGACCGCTTCCTTCAGGAGACTGAAATCCTCCGTCGAGAACACGGCGCGACTGCGCGGCGGTTCTTTTGTCATCTACTGTCTCCCAATCCGCGATCGGTAATCCGTCACGGTTGGAGTGTAAAAAGCATACGGAATCACCAAACCCCAACAGCATCGTGTCGATAAAGCAGTCTGGATGTATGGTTTGGCAGTTTTATAACTGTAGTTCTGTAAATAATTTACAAGAGATTCGTAGCTTCAGCGGTGCAAATCAAGCAGCCGATGCACAATACGGGGGCGCTACATAGGACGGGCACAGATATACGCTCTCATGACTGCCATCCGAGATACTGCCCGAGTTTACCCCTTC
>JAACCU010000302.1 GCA_009937405.1 Actinomycetota bacterium | reverse complement strand
CTGAGGCGATGGAGCTACCCCCGTCGCACCAGTGGCAATAACAAGGAGGTCAGCCCCGGACAGCTCAACGCCGCGAAACCGAACGGCCACATCAGGCAAATCGCGAAGCTCCACCCCCTCTGGGGCGACGGCCAATGTGTCGATATCGCCAGCGTCACCTTCCACAACAGCTCCGACCTCGGACCCATCGACCGACTCGGTGCCGTCGTCCTTCATGAATGCGAAAGCGATAACGGCAACCACGCCGATGGCGATGATTGCCGGCACGATCAGCAGAAGCGGCGACGTCCTCGCGGCCTCCTCACGGGCGGCACGGGCGGCGGGTGATTCAGAAACGTCGTTCACGAAGGGTGAAGGTTATCGGCGATATCGGGCAGGAGGTCCGCCATGATCGTCACCAATTGGTCGACCACGGCACCTTGCTGCTTTCGCATCGGCAGATGGAGCTCGTTCACCACCTCCTTGTAGATGGCTGCATTACCCGAGCCCTTAGCGGAGTAGAGCCGCTGTAAGCGAACCTGGAGACTGTCAGGCAACGTGACCGGGGTGAGCTTGGCCACATGGTCCGGGCCGCCAAAACCGGGGCCCTTGATTACCGTGATCTCCCGAACGCCGCTTCGCACACACTCCACTCGGAGCCGACCGACCTGAAGCAACGCCTCCGCCGGGGCCGGAATAGGGCCGAAACGGTCCAGCCACTCAGCGCGCACATCCTCGAGCGCTTCGATGGTCTCGATCGATGCCAGGCGCCGATACGCCTCGAGACGATTGGTTTCCTTGAGCACATAGTCATCAGGGAGATGGGCGTCGCCGGGCACCTCGACCGCGATTTCGACCGGGTCAGGAACCTTCTCGCCCTTGAGTTCGGCGACCGCCTCAGTGACCATCTGGCAATACAGGTCATAGCCGACTGCAGCGATATGGCCGGACTGGCCGGTGCCGAGCAGGTTGCCGGCGCCACGGATCTCGAGGTCACGCATGGCGATACGAAACCCCGACCCAAGCTCGGTGGCCTCACCGATGGTCTTGAGGCGCTCGTACGCCTCCTCACTCAACACCCGATCAACCGGGTGGAAAAGGTACGCGTAGGCGCGAGAATTCGCCCGCCCGACACGACCACGGAGCTGATGGAGTTGGCCAAGGCCGAGAAGATCTGCGCGATCAGCGATCAGGGTGTTGACCGTGGGCATGTCGATGCCCGACTCGATGATCGTGGTGCAGACAAGCACGTCGTACTTGCCTTCCCAGAAGTCGATCACAACTCGCTCAAGCGTGCCCTCATCCATCTGGCCGTGAGCGATCGCGATACGAGCCTCGGGAACGAGGTCGTGAAGGTTCGCCGCCACATGCTCGATGTCTTGCACCCGGTTGTGAACGAAGAAGACTTGTCCCTCACGGAGAAGCTCACGACGGATCGCCTCCCCGACCGCTCGCTCCTCGTACTCGCCAACATAGGTAAGTATCGGCAGGCGATCCGCCGGCGGCGTGTTGAGTAGCGACATGTCACGGATACCGGTAAGACTCATCTCCATCGTGCGGGGGATCGGCGTCGCAGTCAGGGTGAGCACATCGACGTCGTGACGCAGCTGCTTGATCTGCTCCTTATGACTGACTCCGAATCGCTGTTCCTCATCCACGACCAACAGGCCGAGATCCTTGAATTTTATGTCGGCTGAGAGCAGCCGGTGAGTTCCGATGACCAGGTCGACGTCACCGTCGCCCACGGCCTGCACAACTTTCTTGGCTTGGGCATTCGTGAGGAACCGGCTCAGCACCTCAACCCGGATCGGATACGGGGCCATCCGCTCAGTGAAGGTTGAGTAGTGCTGCTGGGCGAGCAGAGTGGTGGGCACAAGGATCGCCACCTGCTTCCCGCACTGGATGGCTTTGAACGCGGCGCGCATCGCCACTTCGGTCTTACCGAACCCGACATCACCGACAACGAGCCGGTCCATGGGCGACCCACGTTCCATATCGTTCTTCACGTCGATAATCGCGTGGAGCTGGTCGGGGGTTTCCTGGAACGGGAATGTGCCTTCGAACTCGCTCTGCCACGGCGTGTCAGAGTCAAAGGCATACCCCGTTGATGTGACTCGGCGCTGATAAAGAACCACCAACTCCTGGGCGATCTCCTGGACCGCGCTGCGCACCTTCGCCTTGGCCGAGTGCCAATCGGCCCCACCCATCTTCGACAATTTCGGTGAGTCGCCGCCGGTGTAATGACGAACCGATTCGATCTGGTCGGAGGGGACATAGAGCTTGTCGCCACCCCGGTACTCGAGGAGCAGGTAGTCGCGTTCGTTGCCGCCAATGGCCCGGGTGACCATGCCCCCGAACCGAGCAACCCCGTGCTGGTGATGCACCACATACGAACCCTCGCGGAGATCCTCGAAGAACCGCTGGGCATCACGCTTGCGACGGCGAGCGCGGCGGTGAGTGCGTCG
>JAACCU010000301.1 GCA_009937405.1 Actinomycetota bacterium | reverse complement strand
GTCGGGAACGGGCCGCAAGTATCTGCGTGGTCCGCGTGGCACCGGATTCCTCTATGCCGGACCGCGGGCATTGGAGCGCATCGAGCCTCCATTCCTTGATCTTCACGCGGCAGAGTGGACGGGCGCCCGGACCTACGAGATCCGCTCTGATGCCCGCCGGTTCGAGAACTGGGAAACGTACTACGCAGGCAAACTCGGCCTCGGCGCTGCAGTCGATTATGCCCTGGAGCTTGGTGTCGAGGCCACATCCGAGCGCATCCTGGCTCTCGGCTCGAACCTGCGAAGTGCCCTCGATGCCCTCGATGGGGTGACCAGCCACGACAAGGGCGAGCGCCGCGGTGGGATCGTCACCTTCGCGGTGGATGGAATTGCGTCTGAAGATGTGCAGGCGCTGCTCAGCGCCCAACAAATAAATACGTCGACCTCACCGGTCGGGCACGCCCGATTCGATCTACCCCATCGCGACCTGGCGACCCTCGTGCGCGCCTCGGTCCACTACTACAACTCCGAGGATGAGATCGACCGTTTTGTGGGTGCCGTTGAGCGGTTGCGTTGAGCTCGTCCTCGGGCCCATGACCTCTACTGGTCGAGCACGATTTGTTTCGAGTGCTTTGATCGCTAGAGCGGCCTCCGGCACCTCGATCTGAGCTAACGCTGCTGTGACCCAGGGAGCATGTAGTACCAGGTTTCGCGTTCTTCGCCGGCCGCTTTCAGCGAGCTAGACACCGCTTTGAGAACCTGCCCAGTCTTCGTTTGAGTGTAAAACCACGATTCGATCTGACGCGCACCCGGTACGTGGTCCGCCAGCGCCAGTCCTGCTTCTTCGTAGTAGGCCCGGATGTCTTGGGCGGCGGCCCGCACTGTCAGAGCATCGAATCCGACCTCGGCAAGATCACCGTTCTCCGCCAGCACCACCATTTGTTGGATCAGCTCGCCGACATCATCGGGCCCTCCGACTCTTCCCATCGCGGTCCGCCCTTGCGCCTCCTCAAGCTGGCGGTTGTAGGCGGGCCGTATGCCAAGGGCTTCGTCGACTGCACCATGAGCGTCGGGATCATGGCGCGGCGGCAGGGTGCAGCGTGCCGGCTGCTCCGTCTGGTCCTCGATGGTCTGGGGATGGTCTTCGAGGACGGGAACGTCGGTGCGGTCGAGAAGGGCGAAGGCTCTGCGTATCACATCGGTCTGAAAGGCCGCGTCCTTCGGCTTGCCCAGTGGTCGGCCGAGCGGAAATTCGCAGTGAAGGAACCTGGGCGCCTTGATATTTTCAGCCTGGCGGCGCACCAGAGAGAGGCCGACGGTGGCGATTCCTGCTTCTTCGAGGACTCGAGCGAGCACACCCACGGTGCGCGTGCAAAAGGGTCAAATGGGTGTAAGTAACACCACATCGACGCCATCATCTTTGAGCACCTTGGCCGCCGCTGGGCCACTGTCCAGCAGCATTGTGGAGAAGGTGGAGTCGAACTGGGCACCCATGAAGGAGATGTGCTGGTCGGCCACGCTGCCGATCTCGCCGGCTGCCACCATCTCTTCGAGCCGATCGACTGGGTAGACGACATTGATGTCTGCGGCGAAGCCGGACCGGTCGAAGTTGGGCGAGAAGTGCGACAGTTGGACATCGCGGTCTGTGGCCGGCAATACCGTGAATGAGCCATCCGTTGGCTGCCAGTAGCTCACGTCCCCGGCGCCCCGCAGGCCAGCCGTGGTCAAGATCGCCACCCGCGCCTTGGCGAGTATCGGTGCCGCAGCCACTGGGGTCGAATCAAATTCCGGTGTCGGGATTTCGCCAACGCCAGAACGGATACCGCTATCTGCTGTCATCGCCGAACCCTAGTCAGCAGAACTCGCGAGGATGAATGGACGCGTGTACGACATGTAGCCAGCCTTCAGGCGGTGTCACGGGTCCTCGCGACGTGTTCTGCGGTTCTTCATCTGTTCGTGGGCTTCACCGCTGCCATCGTGGAACGTGCCGAACCATTTATCCAGGGGGAGGAGCAGCATTCCGTAGTTCACCTCGAAGTAGCGGTGATGAAGATTGTGGAAATAGTCCCCACCATGAAAGTCAATGTTTGCGCCGAGCCTGAATCGGTCGAATCCTGAGTGTGATGGCGACGGCGAGATCATCAGGTACACCAGGCAGAACGTGGCGATGAACGGCGAACCCGGGATCACCAAGAAGACAAACGGCAATGACAGGTAGAGGAGGTGCTCAAGGGGATGCATTGAGATGCCCGACCATGGACCGGTGTTGACGTTGCGGTGGTGCAACGCATGAGCCCACCGGTATAGCGGGTCAACATGGAGCAGCCGATGGTTCCAGTAGAAGTGAAAACCTTCAATCCAGAAGACAAGCAATGTCATCAGCGCAATCGCCCACAGCGAACCGAGCTGCGGGATCGATTCTGTGGCGTAGAGACGGAACATGATCGCCTCATAGAGGGCGGCGATCCCTCCCCCGCTCACCAGAGTGAAAAAGATGTTGTCCCGGGTCTGGTCATTGAAAAGAAACGACTTGCGGTTTTTGGCCAGCCAGCGAGATTCATACTTGAACTCGGTGCCCTGGGATCTACGGATATGCAGCCACCAGTGCTGACCACCGATTACCACCAGCATCAGAACAGTGTTGCGCAGCCAGAGAAGGCCTATGTCGTCGATGCTCAAGGCTGCGAAGCGGCCGAGGCGGGGCGTGAAGAGGTGGTACATCCACGCAGCTATACCGATCCAGGTCAGTGACTGCGGCCATAAGTATTTCGTGGCAAACCAGCGCACCATTGCCACGGGCTTCGGTGGCGATTGAAACAGCGGCGGCACGTTCATCGGCTCGGGGTCGTATCCCTTGACCCGCTGCATCCGGGACTTCATCGCAGTCATAGCGACAGGTTGGTGAACCGATGGCGCCATGGCAAGCAAGGATCAGGACCCCTTAACATTAGCCCGGCTCATGTCGAAGTAATGACCGAACTAAACGCATTGCCTCCCCTCAATCAACTTCGGGTTTTTGAGGCGGCTGGACGCTTATTGTCATTTACCCAGGCAGGCCACGAACTACACCTCACCCAGTCGGCGATAAGCCAGCAAATCAGAGCCCTGGAAGCCCACGTTGGACGGCCGCTCTTCGTCCGCCGGCCCCGCTCACTCGATCTCACCGAAGCTGGTCGCGCCTATATCCCAATCGTGCAACGGACCCTCGATGCACTAGCAGTGGGAACCCAGTCAGTCTTCGGACGCCATGACGAGCTCCACCTGACGGTGCAGGTCAACCTCTCCTTCGCCGTCT
>JAACCU010000300.1 GCA_009937405.1 Actinomycetota bacterium | reverse complement strand
GTGGTCGGTGCTGATCAAACTGAGCGCCTCGTCACTGCCGCCAGGGATGGCTTGCTGGTGACAATTCCCGATGCCGATCACCTGTTTAGCCATCCAAACCAGGCCGCCGCCTTGGCGCACGAGGTCATTGCATGGCTGAATACTCGGAGAAGATCGTGAAGATGCTTGTAGGCGGCTTGTCTGGTCTGTAGCGTCTAACCGGTCTTTTCTAATGCGCAACGACAGGAGAAACTGTGAGCGCTGTCCCCTATTTGGCCTTGATCTCGGCGATCGCCGGGCTCATCGTGGCCGGCTACTACTACAAGGCTGTTAAAGCCGCTTCACCAGGTAATGACCGCATGGTCTTCCTGATGGAGGAGATCCAGAAGGGCGCCAGAGCATTCCTGAAGAAGGAATACACCTGGGTGTCGTTCTTCGTGGTCGCCATGATGATCCTTCTTGCGGTCGTGATCGAACCGCTCGCCTCGGTTAGCTACCTACTCGGTGCGTTCCTTTCGGGTCTCGCCGGTTATATCGGCATGACTGTGGCCACAATGGCCAATGCTCGCACCACCGAAGCGGCCAAGGACGGGCCGGGCAAGGCTCTTCCCGTCGCCTTCCGTGGTGGCGCCGTCATGGGATTCACCGTCGCTGGCCTTGCGCTCGGCGGTTTGATGCTCACCTACTTGACTTTCGTCGAGTGGTTCGCAGTCGATAGCGCCTTCGAAATTCTCACGGCCTACGGTCTCGGCGCTTCCTCGATCGCCCTCTTCTCTCGTGTTGGTGGCGGTATCTTCACCAAAGCTGCCGATGTCGGCGCCGACCTGGTCGGTAAGGTTGAAGCCGGAATCCCCGAGGACGACCCTCGCAACCCGGCCACCATTGCCGACAACGTAGGCGACAACGTGGGCGACGTTGCTGGCATGGGCGCCGACCTCTTCGAGTCCTACGCGGGCTCAATCATTGCGCCGATCTCGGTGACCGCATTTGCTCTCGGTCTTGCGGCCGACGACGCCGGTAGCGCAGGGGCGATCTCGCTCCTCACCTTCCCGATGGCTATCGCTTTCGTCGGCATGATCGCCTCGATCATCGGCTCCTTCCTGGTTAAGGGTGGCACCAGCACCGACTCCAAGGCGCTCAGCAAGGCCCTCCACATGGGAACCAACGCGGCGATGGCTATCACGGTCGTGGCGACCGTCGGCGTGTCCTACTGGATGTTCGGTGACAGCGCTGACTTCGCTCAAGGGGCCCCCTACGGCCTCGCAGTCTCGGTCATTGGTGGCCTCCTCGTTGGTTGGGGCCTCGGCAAGACCGCCGAGTACTACACGTCCGATCACTACGGTCCCGTCAAGAAGATTGCCCAACAGACTGAAACTGGACCAGCGACGACGATCCTCTCTGGCATCAGTGCCGGCATGATCTCCGTTGCTTCGTCCGTGGTTCTCATCGTCATCGGTGTGGGCATTGCCTACTGGGGTGGCGAGCAGACGCTTGGCTCCGATCTTCCCAACGGTTTCGGCGGCATCTACGGCATCGCCGTTGCTGCGATCGGCATGTTGGCCACCACTGGTGTAGTTGTCTCGGTCGACGCCTACGGTCCGATTGCCGACAACGCTGGCGGCATCGCCGAAATGGCAGAACTCGACCCATCGGTGCGCGAAGTCACCGATGCGCTCGATTCGCTCGGCAACACCACGGCTGCCATCGCCAAGGGCTTCGCCGTAGGTTCGGCTGCGCTTACCGCACTCGCGCTCTTCAAGAGCTTTGAGTTTGCAATCGCCCAGGCGAGCGGTGGAGAGACCGTCTTGAACCTCAACATCGGTGAAGTTGATGTCTTCATCGGTCTGTTCCTTGGTGCTGGCCTGCCGTTCCTCTTCGCGGCGCTGACGATCGATGCGGTCGGCCGTGCGGCTGCGGCAATGATCGAAGAGGTCCGTCGACAGTTCCGTGAGATCCCTGGTCTGCGTGAAGGCAAGGAGGGCGTGGTGCCCGACTCCGCTCGTTGTGTCGCGATCTCGACCGAAGCCTCACTCAAGGAAATGATCATCCCGGGTGCTCTCGCGGTAGTCGTTCCCCTGCTTGTTGGCTTCGTCAGTGTTGATGCCCTCGGTGGTCTTCTCGCCGGTGCACTCGTTACGGGCTTCGCTCTCGCCATCTTCATGGCGAACGCTGGTGGTGCGTGGGACAACGCCAAGAAGTACATCGAAGCCGGCGCCATGGGCGGCAAGGGTTCCGATAACCACAAGGCAGCCGTCGTCGGCGACACCGTCGGTGACCCTTTCAAGGACACCTCTGGCCCGGCCATGAACATCCTCCTGAAGGTCATGACTATCGTCTCGCTGGTGTTCGCCAGCGCCTTCGTCTAGGCCACATCAGGCAGATCTCACCAGAACACTGGTGAGCGTTCGATCATGAGCAACGGGGATCCTTCACGGGTCCCCGTTGCCGCGTTCGGAACGGGTAGCGTCCACTTATGAGCGACCAGGCCGCAGAGCGCCGAGCGATTCGCCTGGCGCTACGCGAACGGCGCTCTCGTCTTCAAGCCGGCGACCAGCGGGAGGCATCCATCGCAGTTATGGCCCATCTTGCCGGCGTCTCGGTGTTGCGGTCGGCCAGCATTGTTTCCGGGTACCGCAGCATCCGCGGCGAGATCGACATTGATGCCTCGATGAGCGTGTTGAGGGAGGCGGGGTCTGTCGTCACTGTTCCGCGCGTTATTGGCGACCATCTTGAATTTCTTCCCTGGCACGCCAAACTCGAAGCAGTACCGGGTCCCTTCGGGATCGAAGAGCCCGTCGATGGCGAGCCGGTGCCGCTGTTGCGCCACGACGTCGTCCTTGCGCCCCTAGTGGCGTTCGACTCCCACGGCCACCGACTTGGCCAGGGCGGCGGTTACTACGACCGGGCCCTTGGAGTGATAGCTCCCAAAAAACGGCCAATCATCATCGGCATTGCCCACTCATTTCAGCAAGTCGAGCGGGTGCCATCGGAGGCGTGGGATGTTCCCCTCGACGCGGTGATCACCGACGAAGAAATCTTGGAGTTCCGCCCCGGGGCCCTCGACGCCCCAATTCACTGATTAAGGGAGTAGAAAGAAGCCGTGCACGTTGTCGTGATTGGAGCCGGAGAAGTCGGTTCGTACATCGCTGATCGTCTGAGCCGCGAAGGCCACGATGTTGGCATCATCGACATTGATCGAGAAAAGCTTCGCCGCATCGACAATGCAAGCGACGTCTTGACCGTGTGCGGAAGCGGCACTCATCCAGACACCCTTCGCAAGGCGGGAATCGAAAACGCTGACCTCCTGGTCGCAGTCACGGCAAACGACGAGGTCAACCTCATCGCATCGATGCTGGCCAAATCAAATGGGGTGAAGCAATCCGTCGTGCGAATCGAGGCCGCTGAGCTCCGCAGTGAATCGGGCAAACAAGTCATGACTGCATGTGGTGCAGACCTGATCATCGACCCCGATGCAGAGACCGCTCAGGAAGTGCTGGAACTCCTTGACTTCGCAGGCGCCGACGAGGTGGCGCGAATGGTTGGCGGCGAAGTCGTCGTGATTGGCGCACGGTTACCGGCCCATGCACCCCTTGTTGGGCGCACTCTTGGAGAGATCGCAAAAGAGTTTGAACCCGACTGGGACTTCATGGTCGCTGCCATCCGTCGTGGCGACGAGACCATCATTCCCCGCAAAGATGCCCGTCTCGAAGCCGACGACCACGTTCGTGTAGTCGCCAAGCGACGCGCCCGACCGTTGGTGATCGAGCTACTGGGCCTCGACCAGAGTGAGACAAGCCGGGTGCTTCTCCTGGGCGGTGGACGAACCGCTGAGTTGTTGGCCCATGGCCTCGCTGATCGTGGGGTCCAAGTCGTGATCGTGGAGCGCGATCCCGTCCGGGCCCGCGAGCTAGCCGAAGCACTGGACGACGTCCAGGTACACCAGGGTGAAATCACCGATGACAAACTCCTCGACGACATCGAAATCGGACGATTTGGGATGGTGGCCGCACTCACCGGCGAAGACGATGCCAACATTCTCGCCTGCTTGTTCGCAAAGTCAGCTGGCGCCGGCGAGACAATTGCCACGGTCCATCGCCTGGAGCTCTTGAAGATCCTTCCGGACGCTGGCGTGGACGTGGCGCTCTCACCCCGCACGGCGACCGCCAACGGCGTGCTCCGTTTCGTACGTGGTGGCGTTGCGGCGGTGGCCACCTTCCTTCATGGTGATGTTGAAGTCCTGGAGCTCGAAGTGCAGCCGGGGAGTCCCGCCGATGGCGAACTCGTCCGCGACCTCGGCCTGCCAAAGGACGCGCTGATCGCTGCATCCGTTCGAGATGGCAAGCCACAAATCATTCGTGGTCGTAGTCGGCTTCGGGGTCGTGACCATGTGGTAGTGGGCGCCATGCCCGCCGCCGTCGACGCCGTTCGCAGCGCACTCGGGTGAGCCGAGCCCGACTCGCCGATACCGGCGTGGTCTCGCTCGGGCCGAAGCGACGCATTGACTCCTTCAACCGCCTCGCGATCACTGATTCGCTCTTGGTGCTCGGCATCTTGTCGGGCCTTGCCGGATTGGTTGGGGTTTTCGACGATGCCGGCGATGGCTTCGTCCTTCTCATCACAGGCGCCCTCTCAATCTTGGCGGGCAGCGCCGGCAGGCGCACCTTCGAACGGCGCCATCGACCAACTCCTGGTCGCGTGGTCGTCGGCCTCGCCGCCACATGGGCCGTGCTCGTGGTCATCGGAACTGGCGTCTATTTGGCTAGCGGCGCCACCAATAGTGTTGGCAGCGCCCTCTTTGAGTCTGCATCGGGGTTCAGCACCACCGCGCTGACAGTCCTCGATCCAACCCAGCTGTCGTCAGGCATGCAGCTGTTTCGCGGTGGTACCCAGTGGTTGGGTGCCCTGATTGGGCTCCTCGCTGCGGTGGTATCGCTTCCCGGCGTGCTTCGAGGGAGTGTGCACGTTCCCGCTGGGCAAGGGCGCCGACTCGACCGACTGTCGCCTAGTCCAGTCACCGGAAGACGCCGTGTCAGCGGGATCTATGTCGGCCTGACGATCTTGTGCGGTCTGGCCTACGCCGCTACCGGGATGGGGGCCAAGGACAGCGCAGTTCATGCCTTGACAACCGTTTCGACCGGCGGATTTACCAATCAGACCGACAGTTTTGCCTCGTACGGGGGCGGCCCGCAGATCGTGGCCACCGTCTTTATGACGCTGGCAGGCATGAGCTATTTCGTCTTCTGGTGGGTGCTGCGCGGCCAAACACGGCGTTTTCTTCGAAGTACCGAGATGTGGCTGTATTTCGCCATGATTGCCGCGGCCACGGCCTCTATTCTGCTTGCCGTAGACGGCATTGCTTTGCGACATGCGCTCTTCCAGGCCGCGTCTGCCGCCAGCACAACAGGGTTCGCATCTGCGGACTGGACCGTCTTCCCGTCATCTGCGCTGGCCGTGCTCCTCATCGCCACAGCGACGGGAGCGATGGGAGCCTCGGCCGGGGGAGGGCTCCGGATCGCTCGCGCTGGTGCGCTTGTCGACTACGCCAAGCGAGAACTTCGCCGCCAACTCGACCCCCACATCGTCACGGTCATAAAGCGCGAGGGCCGAGCCGTTTCCGATGAAGAACTCGCACGGCTCACCGGCTACCAGATCGCTCATGTTGGACTGTGCGCCGTTGGCGCATTTCTCCTCGCTACGACGGGTGTCGACATCGTCTCGAGCCTGTGGACAGCGATTTCCGCCTTGTCGACGGCCGGCCCGTCCCCGATCACCGGACCCAACGGCGACGCCACGAACCTCCCGGCCGCGGCCCGGTTCCTCCTGATTCCCGGGATGCTCGCGGGCCGCCTCACGATCCTGCCGCTCCTGGCGGCGGTAGTCGGACTGCTGCAGGCGAAGGACCATTCCATTAAGCGGGTCAAGCGGGTTCTTCGGGGTCGACGATGAGGCTCCGCCGAGCGCTGGCGGTCCGGCGCGCAGTCGATTTCCACAAGCAGCGAAGGGGCATACGCAGTACGCCCTTATACGTGATGGGAATAGCCCTCCTCTTCGTCTCGGTCGGCATGATGCTCAGCTCCCTCATCGAGTGGGCTTCGACCAATCGCGACACCACCGCATGGTCCGGGTCGGGGCTCTTGACCCTGGGGCTCGGCGTCCTTCTCTGGTCGGCGACCCAACCAGGGTCGGCACGGGCACGAGATGTCTTCGCAGCCGTCGGGTGGACGTGGATCGTCATCACGCTATTGGGAGCGTTGCCGTTCATTCTGGCGGGCACGTTCGACCTGGGCGCCACATCAATGGCCGAACAAATCGTCAACTCCATTTTCGAATCGGCAAGTGGATACTCCGCCACCGGATCGACGGCGCTCCAAGACTTTGACTCGCCAGGTCGCGGACTCATGATGTACCGCCAAGCCACCCAGTGGTATGGGGGTATGGGCATCGTCGTTCTGGCGGTCGCCGTGCTCCCGTTCCTCGGTGTGGGTGGCCTCGACCTGATGACCGCTGAGGCACCCGGACCGTCATCTGACCGTCTCACCCCACGTATCGCAGAAACCGCAAAGCGTCTGTGGGCCGCCTACGCTCTGCTCACAATCGCGGTCGGCATAACACTCTTCGCCGTCCCCGGCCCCTCGCTCTATGACGGCGTCGCGCTTGGTATCAGTACCGCCGCCACGGGCGGCTTCTCGCCGTACAGCAGATCGATCGGTCACTACGACAGTGTTCTGGTCGAAGGGGTGATTATTATCGGCATGATCATCGGGGGGATCAACTTCGCCCACCATTGGCGAGCACTGCAAGGTCACTTCTCGGGCTATGCCAACGACCCTGAGCTACGGACCTACCTTGTAATGCTGACCGCATGCACGACGCTCGTGGTCGGCCTGCTCTGGATTGACGGCGGTTTCGCTTTTGGTGCGGCGCTACGAGTCGGTTTGTTCAACGTCGTGGCACTGGGTACGAGTACAGGATTCGGTAATGCCACCGGTGAGGTCTCCAACGGCAACTTCGTTCTCTGGGTTCCTGCTGCTCAGATGGTGCTGCTGTTCCTGATGGTTGTCGGCTCGTGCGCTGGCTCCACGGCTGTAGGCATCAAAGTCTTCCGAGTGCAAGTTCTCATCGGACATTCGATTCGCTCGGTCCGCCGTACCCAGCAGCCGCGCGCTGTGATTCCCGTGCGCCACGGCGCTAGCGCGGTCAGCGAAGACATCGTGAGCCGCATAGCGGGCTTCTTCGTCTTGTACCTGTTGCTCGTACTCAGCGGCATCGTGATTCTCACAGGGCTCGGAGCAGGCCTGCTCGAGTCAATCGGCGCCATAGTGGGGACACTGAGCAATATGGGCCCAGCGCTGGGTGAGGCTGGCCCCACTGCGTCGTTCTCCGCCGCATTCTCGCAACCCGCTCGGCTCGTACTCGCGCTGTTCATGATTATCGGACGGCTTGAGATCTTCCCGATCATGCTTATGTTTGCCGCACCGGCGCGGGCGCTTCGCGACCGGTTCTCTTGATCAGCCGATCATCGCCTCGCGCAGCACGGCACCGAAGTACGCCGGGTCGAGGGCCCCACACATCTCGCGGGCCGAGTGCATGGCGAGTTGGGCGCATCCTGCATCCACCGCTGAGATCCCCAGAAGCGCCGCTGTCGCCGGGCCAATCGTGGATCCGCATCGCAAATCGGTTCGCGAGATGAAGCGCTGCATTGGTGAGCCGGCCGCCTCACAGGCCATTTGAAATTGGGCGGCAGTGACAGCATCAGTGGCATACCGTTGATGGGCGTTGACTTTCAGGACCGGGCCTGCGTTCAGGTGAATGTGATGGTCCGGTTCGTGGCGGTCGGCATAGTTGGGGTGGGTGGCGTGGGCTCCATCAGCAGAAATCACGAGACTGTCGCGGCGGCTGCGAGCTGCGTCTTCGGGACTTGCCCCAAGCTGAGCTTGGATTCGGGCGATCGTTGACGACAGCAGGGGAGCGGCCGCGCCGGTGGCACTCACACTGCCGACCTCCTCATGATCGAACAGTCCGATCATGGGGATACGGGAACCCGGCGTCTCCGCTGCGGCGATGAGCGCGTCGACAGCAAGAAAGCATGACAATTGGTTGTCTACTCGAGCGGCGGCTATGAACTCCTCGTTGAGTCCAACGATGGCGGCAGGCGTGAGGTCAAAAGGCATGGCGTCCCATGACACGATGTCGTCGACATTGACGACGAGCCTCGTGGCGAGATAGCTCCGGAAGTCGGCTGCGCTGGCGATGCCGCCCCACACGGGCACCATATGGCGCTGCCGATTGAGTTTGAGGCCCTTGTCGTTGATCTCGTCATCGAGATGAATCGCCAATTGGGGGAGACGAAGGATCGGTCGGTCATCGCGGAATAGTCGCACCGCCAGTCCATCTGGGGTACGAACCACTACTCGTCCAGCCAACCCCAGATCACGATCGAGCCACGAGTTGAGGAGTGCGCCCCCGTAAACCTCGACACCCAGCTGCTTCCATCCGGCCGTCTGATTGTCGGGGTTCGGCTTGATTCGGAGGTTTGGGCTGTCGGTGTGGGCGCCAACAATGCGGTAGCCCGAAGTCGCGTGGTGTTCAGGAGATGTCGCCCAGGCGACAAGGGCACCCCCGTCGTGCCAAAACTGACGACCCGGCACAGTCACGGTGGAAGTGTTCATGTTGGTGAATCCGGCGGCTTCGAGCTGGGCAATCACAGTCTCAACCGCGTGGTACGGCGTGGGTGATGCATCGAAGCGGGGCAGAAGCGATTTGGCGACAGCGAGGTCGGGCTGATTCATGGCTCCATCATGGCCCGCCATCAAGCCAACTCGTCGATCTGACCCGAACCTGGATAACCTGGGTACTCCTGGAAGCCGGGCCAACGACGTCCCCGCCTCCGATCTGGCCCCCGCGGGCCACGTTCGCAGGAAGAAAGACGTCCCCATGCCTGTTTCCCCGATGTCTCGTGATCTCCCGCAGCCCCAGGGGCTGTATAACTCGCGCCATGAGCACGACAGCTGTGGCGTAAATTTTGTTTGCGACCTCCATGGCCGTGCCAGCCACGACATCGTGGCCAAGGGCATCGGCGCCCTCTGTGCGATGGAACACCGAGGTGCCCAGGGTGCAGATATCAACACTGGTGATGGAGCAGGCATCCTGATCCAAATTCCGGATCGTTTCTACCGTGACGTGATTGCCTTCGACCTTCCGCCCATGGGCGCATATGCAACGGGCATTGCATTCCTGCCGCAGGATTCTGAGACCGCCGCACGCGCCCAAACCGCAGTGGACGAGATCCTGGTGGAGGAAGGCCTCAACATCATTGGTTGGCGCGACGTTGAGATCGACCAGTCGATTCTTGGCTCAGCCTCCTTGATGACTATGCCTACCTTCCGTCAGGTCTTTGTCTCGGCTGGAGATCTCTCTGGGATTGCCCTCGATCGCCGGACCTATGTTGCCCGCAAGCGAATCGAACATGAGATCAGGGTTCCCGCTGGTCGTGATGACGTAAACGAGGCCATGGGCGGAGCCTCTGAGGCTCACGACGGCGTCTACTTCCCGTCTCTGAGCGCCCGCACAATCGTCTACAAGAGCATGCTCACTACGCCCCAACTCGCCGCCTTTTACCCCGAACTCATGGACCCAAGGGTCGAGAGCGCCCTCGCTTTGGTGCACAGCCGCTTCTCTACCAACACGTTCCCGTCGTGGCCGCTAGCGCATCCGTATCGATTCGTTGCCCACAACGGCGAAATCAACACGATCCAAGGCAACCGCAACTGGATGCGTGCCCGCGAGGCGCTTCTCGACAGCCCTCATCTTCCAGATCTGTCGCGGGCATTTCCGATTTGCACGCCGGGGGCCAGCGATACCGCTGGCTTTGATGAGGCCCTCGAATTGTTGACCCTCGGCGGCTACCCGCTCGAAGAAGCCGTCCTGATGATGATCCCGGAGCCCTGGGAGCATCACGAGGAGATGGATGACAGCCGCAAGGCCTTCTATCAGTACAACGCTACTCGCATGGAACCTTGGGACGGTCCGGCCTCCATTGCATTCACCGACGGCACCGTCATGGGAGC
>JAACCU010000299.1 GCA_009937405.1 Actinomycetota bacterium | reverse complement strand
GGAAAATGTCACGGAGAGTCACGTGAATTGGTTTTCTTACAACTGGCTGCTGCTCATTGTTGCCGCGGCCGGACCCTTGCGTTCACGGCCCGCGCGAGTCGAGCACCGAACGCCGCCATCCAGCGCCGTGGCGAACGGGTGAGTGCATCAAGTTCTGCTTTCGCCTCGGTGAGTTCCCGATCGTGTCGACTCCCGGAGCCTGGTTCGAAGTGCGCTGAAGCAAGACGCCGCGCGTCTCCTGGCGGAAGGACTATGAAACCCGACGACAACTTGTCGAGAACGCGGGCATGAGTCGCGTGCCAGATCGCTTCAGATTCGACGCTGAACGAACTGCCAGAGTCGAGTCGGCGGTAGGTCGAGGTGTCGGCGTCGACTGCCTCGACACCAGCGAGCAACGCGGTTCGCATCAGGATGTCCCAGTCCTCGTAGACCGCCAGTTCCTCGTCGAAGGAGATACCTGCCGCGCGCATCAGTGCCACAGGTAGGGCCATCGAGCAGGGGGGAGTCTCATTGTGGCTGAAGTGGGCGAGAAGATCGAACGTCGTGGCGAACTCCTGGAACCGTTCGCCGGTTGGGCGGAGTGGCTCATTGCCTCCATCTGTGGCCCAATGCTGAGACTTGGAGACCGCCCGAAGCACAGAGCCGGGTGAGCGAGCCGCTCCCTTGGCGAACTGCTCCAACCAGTCCGCAGAGGCGAGGTCGTCGTCATCAAGGATGCACAGATAGTCGCCCGTCGCTGCATCGAGAGACCGGTTGAGAGGTCGGGAGCGGCCACCGCTGGTGACCTGGATGAATTGAATCTCGTCGGGCGCTGATCCGACTGAGAGACCTGAGCGGACCTGATCCATAGTCGTTGGGTCAGGACTGTGGACGGCAACGATCACCTCGAAGTCGTCGTACGTCTGATCGGCTAAGCATTGGATGGTCTCGGCGAGAGAGTTCGGTCGACGGCCCTGAGTGCGCACGACGACGCTGAATCGGGCGGAGGTCGGCGGCACGTCCCCTGGACCGTCGGGCAAACCGGCGAGGAGATCGTCGATCGGCCGCGTCACGATTGCCCGCGCTGGAGTCGTCGCTGCACGGCCCGGGCGACGCGGACTAGTGGGCGGTTGACTTCCAGGCTCAAGGTGGTCATAGCTGAGCCCAACTCGTGGAGTTCGGCTTCTAGCTCGGTCACTCGGTCGGCCTGGACATCGGCTCTCGCTGCTTCTCCGAGAGCCCGGTCGCGGGCTTTCAACACTTCGGAGCGGAGTATGCCGAGATCGGGACTATCTATGGCGTCGGAGGACACGGCTCGACCCTAGTCGGTTGCCTTGACTCGTCCATGGTGGACGCGGGGCCGGGTCCGGGTGTTGCGCGCCACAGTGAACAGAGGGGTGCTTTGGGGCTCGAGGTGATCGGCATTGAGGTTGAGATTGTCGGGATCGTCGGGTCGGTGGTGGGCCGGGTGATACCAGGGGTCGTCGACTTGCCCCCAACGATTGATGTAGGCGTCCCACTCTTCGCTGGTGATGACGGGTGAGCGACTCAGACTCTCGTGGTGAACGAGCGATGCGGCCGGTTCGACCACGACTCTCTGCCCCATGCGATGCAGTTTCAGACAAAAGTCGATGTCGTTGAACGACAGGGGGAACTTTGTCGAGAACCCACCGACGGCAAGCGCATCGGCTCGGCGGACCAACATGCACGCGCCGGTGACCGCGAGAGTGTCGTGGGCAACGTCGCAGTGATAGTGGGCGAGACTGTGGGGCCCGTGACCGACAAAGGAATGGAGCGGACGGGCGTCATCGAGGATCACGCCGGCGTGCTGGATGGTGCCATCGGGGAAGAGCAACAGGGCTCCGCATGCCGCCACAGTCGGGTCGAGCAGGTTGATGGCCAACTGAGACAACCAACCGGGATCACGGGTCTCGGTGTCGTCGTTGAGGAGGAGCACGAGTTCGCTCTGGGCTTCGAGGAGTCCGAGGTTGACGGCGACTGAGAAATTGAACGGCCCGGTTGGTCGGCGAACCATCCTGACTCGTTCATCGCTTGTCAGCGCTTCGAAATCTCCGACGAACTCATCGCCCATGACGAGGAGCACTCGGTCAAGGTCGTGCATCTCCGCGAGCACAGACGTCACCGCGCGGGCAACTGCGGGTGTTCCGTCGTGGCGCGCGGCTCCGGCCGTGGGGATCACTGCGGTGACTGCGGGCCGAGGTTCAACTGGTTCCAAGACGAACGAAGCGGGCCGATTCCCAAACCGCAGCCCGGCTTTTGGCGCGACCACCGCTGCGAGTGCCTTCAACTCTGCGGTCTCGGCGTTGCTGAGTGGCTGGGGTGCGCCGACACGAACCACCGGCCGGGGGAGATGAAGGACCTCGGCCCTGGCTTCCACGAGGAGTCGGGCGATGCGGAGACGATCTACGAGGTCTCCAGAGGTGGGATGATCCGAAGCGAACCCATCGCTGACTGCGATGGCCGTGAGTTCAGCAGGGTCGGTGATCGTGGTGGTCGGCGACCAACCTGGCCGCCGACGACTCTTCTCGCCGACCACCGCATCGGCGATGATCGCTGATGCATACGGCGTCGATCTCAGTGCCGCAGCCATGAGTTCGGCGACCTCGTGATCGACACGAGCATCGTCGTCACACAACAAGATGACATCGGTAGATCCGGGTTGAGAGAGGCGATGAATGGTCATGGGCTGCTCGCGACGGTAGCGTCCGGGGCGATGCGAGGGTTTCTCAGGTCGCGGCAGATGCCGGTAGGCGTTGCCGTGGCGATCGTCGTGTTTGCCTTTTGGCGGGCTCTGCTTGCCGGTGGTTCGCTTGTCCCCGTTGATGTCGCAGCCGCTGCGCCTCCCTTCGACGCATACCGGTCGGCATCGTTCAGTGCGGAGGTCGGCCCCGGGGAACCGGCCAGTTTGATTGACGGTCATGCACACTGGGCCGCGCTCGCTGACGATGTCAGGTCCGGTGATTTCACGTGGTGGAACACCCGTCTCGGGGGTGGGGAACCGACCATGAAGGCTGGCGTGCCGGTCTTCAGTTTGCCGTACCTGGTGGTGCCGTCATGGTTTGCTCCAGGACTCGTCGCCGCCATCCGCGTGCTAACCGCTATCGGGTTGATGTTCGGCTTGCTGCGGTCAACGGGGGCGCAGCGGATGGGCGCGCTGGTCGGTGGGATAGCGTTTGGGTTCTCAGGGTTCATGGTTGGTTGGACGAATTCTCCGGTTTCCTCGGTCGCCGCGCTCGCTCCGGGATTGATGTGGGCGATTGAGGCGGCGATCCGTGACCCCCGGCCGCGTCGCGCGGCCCCGATCGCGGCGGTTGTTGCCGCCATGGTCTGGTCGGCCGCACCTGCTATCACCGGTTATGTGCTGTTTGGTGGGGTGGTTTACACGCTCGTTCGACTCCTTGTCTCGTTCTCGGGTCGCCGGGACCCTCGTTGGTACGTCTCGCTTGCGTCGACTCTTGGCCTGGCGGGACTGCTTGCGTTGGGATTGGCTGCTCCACACCTGTTGGGCGTGTCCGACTATCGCGGCTGGACTCAGGCACCCTCCGGCCCCCGGATGGTTGATACGTCGGCTGGCGTTGAGTACCTGCTGACCGCGTTTGCCCCTTCGGTGTGGGGGAGCGACGTGGTGTCGGCACAGTGGTTTGGTGAGGGCAGTTGGGGCCAGTTCAACACTCATCTCGGGACTTCCGTGGTTCTGCTCGCACTGGTGGGCATCGGACTGGGGATGGCTGACCGGACACGCCGCAGCGTCACCGCCGCGTTCAGTGCACTTGTCGCTCTCGGGGTCCTGGTCGCCTATGTCGGAGGTCCGGTCTCGGTAGCGATCGACTCGTTGGTCGGCGATAATCGAGGCGCCATGACTCACGCTCGAGTCCTGATTGCCATGGGCATGGCTGCCCTGGCAGGCCTTGCCGTGGACCGATGGACGGAGTTCTGGAATACGGGAGACCGGCCGGCCATACGAGCGGCACTCCTGTGGGCTGCAGGGTTCGCAGCGGTCGTCTCGTTCGCGATGGTTCCGTCGGCGAAGACATGGTTCCATGAGCTCCAGGCGGCAGGGGCAACCAAACAGGTCGTCGCCGCCAGCACTGCTTCGCTCCTGGCTCTAGGCGCGTGTCTTGGGGTCGGGTTCGCGCGTTGGAAGCGATGGATCACGCCCGATGCCGCAGGCTGGGTTGTTCTCGCCGCGGTCACCTTCGAGTTGCTGTTGTTCGCCATGCCAGTTCCGACCATCGTCGGTCGTCACGAACGCCTTGAGGCGACGCCTGCCCATCAAGCCGTAGTCGCAGCACTGGAACCCGGCGAGCGCCTCGGCAGCCAGGGCCAGACGTTCTTCCCTAACACTACTGCCCAGTTCGGAATCGATCACGTGGGGGCGAACACAGAGCACCCGTCCGCCTACCGGGAGCTCCTAGCGAGCGCTGATACAGATAATCCCGCCGATCCGGCGTGGGAGTCGCTGGCCGTTGGGGTGTGGGCGCAGAACCCTGACCAGACCCCGATCGGGGTGCTCGACAAACCCCCCATCGGTACCAGCCAACTCGATCCCGGTGTCGCCGAGGTTCATAGCGTCACTGCTGTGCCTGAAGGAGGGCTCAGGGCAATCGTGCTCGACGCGGCAATGCCCGAGCCAAGCTTCGTCACAGTGATAATCGAGGTTGGCGGCGACACCCACGTTGACCGCCGTTGGCGAGACCGGGCGGACTGGAGTTTCGTACCGATCTCCCTCGTCGGCGAGCACTATGAGCCGGGGGCACCGATTGAGGTCAGCATCACGTCATCGCGTGAAGGGGCGGTCGTCGTCTCCTCTGACGCGGCGGGCGCTGCCGTGCTCGGCACGATCGCTGGGGGGGATCGGTATCGACTGATCCGCAGCGGTGATGTCCTACTCACCGAGATCATCGACAGTTCGTTTGTCAGGGCTACACCTGGAGCGCAGGTTGTCGACTCCACGGTCGGCCCTGATGTCGTCACCGCGCTCGTCGATGCCGATGGCGAAGCTCTTGTCACTGTTGCCATCCATCATCATCCGGGCTGGTCGGCCCAAGTCGACGGCGAGGAAGTCGGAATCGTTCGCGCTGACTCGGCCTTTATGGGGGTTGAGGTGGGTCCTGGCAGACACTCCATCGAACTGACGTTCACCCCCAAGGGGCTCAGGTCCCGGCTCGCGGTGTTCTTGGTGTCGATCTTGGGGATCAGTTTGCTCTGGTTCGGGCCTCGGTTCCCCGCTGCGGGTCGTGGCGGCCGATAGCGTCACCACGTGGCTGATCATTGTGATACCAGCGGCGCTGGCGCCGATATAGACATTCGGCG
>JAACCU010000033.1 GCA_009937405.1 Actinomycetota bacterium | reverse complement strand
CTAGCCAACGTCACATAAACAGTATGCGGGTTGAGTTGTGGGCTATGGCGTCGGTACCCGGGGCGCGTCGTGTAAGCCAGTCCGACGTTGACGTGCTGGCTGCCGGACGTTGCCGGTCAACCGGATACCGGCGCGGTGTACCGGGCCGTTAACCGGCCAGGATCTTCGTCACCGTGTCATGGTGGTGGTTAGCGGTTCGGGTGTGGGTCCCGGCAGACGCCACCCCGCCGGGGGGTGGTTGCTGGTATTGGGTTGTTGTTACTCGAAGGCGATCCCGGTGACCGTGTATAGCAAACGGGCCACCTCCAACGAACCGTCGACTCCGTTGCGGCTGTTGCGGTAGGAGATGACGGGGTTGCCGTCTACACCGATCGCCAACGACGTGTACCAGCCGCCATCATCGACCGCGACCTGGGCTGCCCGACACGACAACCCACCCAGCGTGTCAGCATGATCGGCTTCCACGCCAAGGGGGACTCAACGATTGGCATTGAGGTTGACGCCGTGGCTCAGGGATTGAACCTCGCATCGGGTTGATAGCCAGGTGTCGACAACGTGCCCGGGCCCTCAAGCGTAGCCGAACGGGTGAGATTGCTGTGGGTCAACTACCTTCTGCGCATGGGATACAGCCACATCGCACTTGCCGTAAAAGACATGGAGGCCACTCATCGCTTCTACACCGAAGCCATGGGATTCACGCTCGTCAAGGCCGTCATCGTCCCCAAGGACGGCGGGTTCGCTCGCCACGTCTTCTACTCGACTGGGTCCGACATCGATCAACTCATTGCGTTTTGGGACCTGTCACAGGTGCCCGGGTGTGAGGACATTCGGACCAATATCAGCATCGACCTTGGGCACGACGCCTACACCAACCATCTTGCCTTCAGCGCCGACAGCATCGAGGACCTCGATGTCAAACGCCATCGCTGGAATGATCTCGGCTACGACGTGCTCGAGATCGATCATGGCTGGGTCCAGTCGATCTACATCGCCGACCCGGATGGCATCACCGTTGAGTTCGCTGTGGTCACCGAGCCATTCACCGATGCCGATGCCACCGAGGCGCTCGAAATGTTACGTGTCATGGACCCAGACCTCGATTTTGCGTTACCGCCTATGAAGATGCACAAAACGAAGACTGCAGTGGGAGGCGAAGGCTGATGCCGCGCACACGAGAGGTTGGTCCCGAGGAAGCTCACGGCCATGCACGGGCGCTGTACAGGCTGCTGTTCGGTGATCGTGACCCCGTCACCGAACCGGGCACGTCGACCGGCACCCCCGGGGACTGGTGGACGGTCACGGCTGCGGTACCCGAAATGTTTGACCACATCGTTGACGGCTTCAACTTTTATCGCAGCCCCGACCGCAAACTTGACCCGTTGTTGCGTGAACTCGGCCAAACCCGCGCCGGCTACGTGCGTGGCAGCCAGTTCGTCTACTCCCAGCACATGAAGGCGTGCCGCGAAAACGGAATGGACCCGGACAAGGCCGAAGCCATCCGTGCATGGTCGGTGGCCGAGTGTTTCTCCCCGATTGAGCGGGCTGTCCTTGCCTACACCGACGCGCTGGTATTGCAGGGCGGCCGAGTCCCCGATGAGGTCTTCGATGCGTTGCGGGAAGGGCTCAGCGACGAGGAGATCCTCGAACTCACCTACATCACGTGCACCTACGACATGCACGCCACGATGAGCAAGGCACTGCGCCTCGAGTACGACAATGTTGACGATCCGATCGTGGAGATCGCCTCCCCCGAGGGTGGGACGCTTGATCCGACAGCGGTCGTGAGCCAGGGTGGCGACCGGATGGCGGTAGTGGATCAGGTCGAATAGCGGTCGAGCACGTTGGCCGTCACCTGACCGACGGCTGAATCGCCGGCTAAACCCCAGACCCAGTCAGTGGTGCCGATAGTGACGACTTCACCGCCGGTGGAACCGAAGGGGCGACAGGTTGCCATGACGGCATTGCCGTGGCGGGCTCGCGCCAGATTGTCGTCGCTGGTGCTGCCATAGATCCGTTAGGCGATGAACTCGAGATCGCCCTGATCGTTGAGCGCGGCGATCGAGGCGGGGTATTCACCGACGCCAAGGTTGCTCGATGGCACAAAGGCAAGGATTTCCAAATCATCGGGCAGGTCGACGCGATCGACTGGGATTGGCAGCTGAAACTCGTCGAACGTGATCGGGCAACCGACCGTCTCGTAGCCGACCACACCGTCGTCAGACCCCAGCACGTCGCCGTAGCCGAGCCCGGTGCCGTCGAAGAGCCAGTGACCGGCGCGATAGACGACGAAGCCGCCAACGCCGCGGGCGGTGGCCTGGCCGAAGCGGTGGTAGAGCCCGAACGCCGAACCGGCGCCGAGGAAACTCCACTCGGGTCGACCGACAATCGGGTCGCCCCACATGCCGCTCATTTCCTGAGGACGGTCGGTTTCGATGATCGGATCCGCACGATGGGCCGTGTACTTGAAGCCAACCATGGAGCGGCCTCGTTCGGCCTGCTCGAGGCGGACCTGCCAGAACATGGTGTTGCCGGAGAACGAAGCGAAGTGGCCGCCGTTCTCGACATGGCGCTCGACCGTGTTTCGCTGACCCGCTGACCAGTATTCGTCGTGACCAACGCTGACGATGAGCCGGTATCCATCGGTGATCGACGGGTCATCTTCGAGATCGGACGAAACGGCGTAGTCGAATTCGTAGCCTCGGCTCTCTGCCCACTCGATGAAGCGGCGGCCGTGGGTGAACCATCCGGCCGAACCAATGGCTGACGGGTAGCCCCGTTCCATCCGGTAGGCCTGGAAGATCGTGCCATCGGGGTCGGGTTCTTCGTGGGAGTAGACGGGTCGGGCTTTGCGGTCGTCTCGCTCGACCTCAGGACGACTGAGAATGCCGCGACAGAAGGGCCGGGCGAACGACACCTTGGTTCCGCCGGTGTAGAGGCTGCGGCCACCCCACGTGTTGTAGGCATTCCACGTGTTGGTGTCGAGGACCAGCAAGTTGCGACAGGGGTCTGATCGCACCGTTCGACCTCGGACGACGAAGCCGGCGTGGGCGGTGGCTCGGTCAGGGGCTGAGCCTTGGGCGGTGAGGGTGACGATGTAGAAACCGGATTGCCATGCGGGGTCGACGGGGACCTCGATCGAGACGGGCCATCCACAGCCTTCTGAGTCGGCGTTCTCGGGAGGACGATGGAACTCGCCGGCATGGTTAGCGGTTTCCCACACGGTCTCGCGTTCGACCCCCCACCGCTCGATGACGATGTCGTAGCGCTCGGCCCGCGTTGAGATGTGGAGTTGAGCCGTCTCGCCGGGGGCGTAGCTCAGCGCGCCGCAGTACCCCTCGATGTCGTCCCAGAATGTCTGGTCGTCGGTGGTGGGGCGCGCGTTGATCATGTGAGTCTGCTCAACGCAGATCCATGATGTGGTGCATCTCGCTGATCGGTGTCAGATCGATGCCGGCGCTTGACCCCGTATCACGCAGGTGGGCGTATGCCGAACGGAGCACGGAGGTGGCCGCAAGCAGCCCCGTGGTGGGGTAGAGGGCGATCGTGAAACCCATGTCGCGTAGTCGATCGGCGGAAAGAATCGGGGAGAACCCACCCTCGACCATGGTGGCCACGAGCGGGGCGTCAACCTCTTGGCCGATGCGAGCGAACTCATCCTCGGTCTCGGGTGATTCGATGCACACGAGGTCGGCTCCTGATGCTGCGTAGGCCTGGCCGCGGGCGATGGCTTCGTCAATCCCGAGCGACGAGCGCGCATCAGTACGAGCAATGACCAGGAAGTCGTCGTCGGTCCGGGCCTCGAGCGCGGCCTCGATCTTTGTGACCATCTCGTTGGTGGGCACGACGGTGCGCCCCTGAGCGTGGCCACATTTCTTGGGCCATTCCTGGTCCTCGAGTTGGATGGCGCAGGCGCCGGCGGCGTTGTAGCCGGCGACGGTGTTTGCCAGCTCTGATAGCCCGCCAAATCCGGTGTCGCCGTCGGCGATGAGAGGCAGGTCGGTGCCGTCGGCGATCATCGCGACGCGGCTGATCATGTCTTCGTAGGTTGCGATGCCAGCATCGGGCACGCCGAGGTGTGACGCCGAGACCCCGTAGCCCGTCATGTAAAGGGCTTCAAACCCGGTTTGCTCGGCCAATCGGGCTGACAGCATGTCGAAGACGCCGGGCACGACGGTGAGCTCGCGTTCTCGCACTCGTTGGCCAAGCGAAATTCGCTTCAGTTGTGCATCCACGTATGGGAACCTAGCTCGACGGAGGATCCCGTAATGCTCGATATGCACACTCACGTCTGGCCGCATGCGCCGGGCACACCGAACCCGACCTATGACCGGCTCGCCCGTATCTGTGAGACGGCGGTTGCCGCGGGCATCACCGAGGTCGCCATCACCGAGCACTGTCATCGTTTCAAGCGGGTCATCGACGAGGTGCTTCCCCACTGGGAGCACGACGGCGACGCTGCGCTGCGCGCCGCCGCCGATCATTCGATCGAGGTCGAGAGCGGCGGCGATCTTGACGCGTACGTGGCCGCGCTGGTCGATGCCCAGGACCGTGGCCTGCCCCTGTTGATCGGTATCGAGGTAGATCGCATTCCCGGCGCAATCGAACCGATGGCGCAGTTGCTCGACGACTACCCATTTGACGTCCGACTGGGATCGGTCCACTGGCTTGGCTCATGGCTGATCGACGACTACGGCAACCCCAGCTTCGCGCGTGAGTGGGCAACCCGGTCGACGGACGACGTGTGGCGCCAGTACATCGACGCGATCGACGAGTTGGCCATGAGCGGCATGGTTGACGTGCTCGCACACCTCGATGTTGTGAAGGTCGCCGGTCGTCGTCCCGATGACGTCACCGCGCATGAAGATCGGCTTGCTCAGATTGTCGTCGCCTCTGGGCTTGCGGTTGAAGTTTCGTCGGCCGGGTGGCGGAAGCCCTGCGATGAGTTCTATCCGTCGCCGACCCTGCTCGACCGCCTCGTTTCCGCGGGCGTTCCGCTCACTACGGCATCCGACGCTCACACACTCGAACATCTCGGCTGGGGGTACGACCGGCTCGCTGTCGAACTTGACCGCCGTGGGGTGACCGAACTCACCAGCTTCGACCGGCGCAGAGCGAGGAAGGTGTCTCGCTAATGGAACTCGGTCCACATCTGGCATGCTCGTCGCCGTGACGAGATCGACTCGCGAAGCAGCCGTCCTGCTGGGCACGGTTGCAATCGAACCCAACCGGTGGACACGGGATGTGGAGGCCTCGTCTATTTTGGCCGTGTCCGAATGGTTTGCCGTGGTTGCTGAAGCTGGCTTCGACGGGGTCGAACTCTGGGAACGGCACGTCACCTCGGCTTCGTCCCAAGAGCAGCAGGCCATCATCGACCACGCGTTGTCTGTTTCCGTCTTCAACAGTTATGTCTCGCTTGACGACCCTGACCCTGCGGCCCGTGCGGGGGTCGCCGATTGGGCGGCGCGCTGCGGGAGCACCGGTATCAAGTTCAACGTCGGCAAGGACCTCGACGCTGGCTTCTACGCCGACCGCATCGCCGAGTGGGTTGATCTGCTGGCTGGAAACTGTCGCCTGTTGTGTGAATGCCATCACGGGATCTCGATTGCCGAGGACCCCGCGACGGCGGCGAAGATCTTTGAGGCGGCGGGCCCACGGGAACGGGTACAAGCCATCGTGCACACGCATGAGGACCCTGACGACATCAGGGCCAGGTTCGATGCGTATGGCGATCGGATCACCCACGTTCACGTCAACTTCTTGGACTTCACCAACGGATTGGCACCGCGGCTGAGCGACGTCGTTGATGAGTTCGCCACCAAGGTCGAACTGCTTACCCAGCTGGGGTTTGACGGGTCGTGGACTCTTGAGTTCGTCGAGGGTGTTCGCACCGACAACGACGACGCCGGCTACCTCGTGGCGCAAGCGATCGAGGATTTGGCCGTGCTGCGGTCGGTGCTGGCATGAGTCGCGTCGAACCCAAGATTGTGATCGCTCATATGCCGCAAATCCGTGGCTTCACCGACGCGGACCTCGACCGGGTTGGCGCCGTCGGCACCGTGCTCGATCGCGTGCCGATCTCCGCCTGGAACGACAGTCGAGCCGATGCGCTGCTCGCCGTGGCCGATGTCGTCCTCGCTCATTGGGGATGCCCGGCCATCGAGGCAACGGTGCTTGATCGGGCACCGAATCTCGGTCTGATCGCGTATGCGGCGGGAAACGTGAAGACGGTAGTGACCGATGCGGTCTGGACCCGTGAGATCCGGGTGACCTCGGGCGCTGTTGCCAATGCCGAACCGGTCGCCGAGTTCACGATCGCCGCGATCCTGTGGGCAAACAAGGACGCACTGTGGCGGCGCGTTCATGCCGGTCAGCCCGACCAGCCGACCACCGGCGGAGTGCCCAGAGGCAACTATGGCAAGACGATCGGTCTAGTCGGCGCATCCCTCGTCGGCCGACGCGTCATCGAACTCCTCGCCCTGTTTCCCGACCTCGATGTCACGCTCTATGACCCGTTCGTCACGAGTGAGGAGGCCGCTGAACTTGGCGTCGTCAAGCTGGAACTCGATGAGTTGTGCGCAGGGTACGACGTCCTCTCGGTGCACGCCCCGTTGCT
Source organism: Actinomycetota bacterium (assembly GCA_009937405.1). Lineage (GTDB taxonomy): Bacteria > Actinomycetota > Acidimicrobiia > Acidimicrobiales > Aldehydirespiratoraceae > JAACCU01. Next base: position 12,372 of record JAACCU010000033.1, on the reverse strand, counting down.
GGCGAGCACGATCGGTCTCGTCGGTGCGCCCCATCTGGCTGCGCTGCGCGACGGTGCCACCGTGATCAACACGGCACGAGGTCCGATCATCGACCACGATGCACTCACCGCCGAACTCATCTCAGGCCGTCTGCGCGCTGTGCTCGACGTAACCGATCCCGAACCGCTCGCCGACGACAGCCCGCTTCGATCCCTCTCCAACGTTTGGCTCACACCTCACCTCGCCGGCTCCTAAGGCACCGAGCTTGCTCGTATGGCCGACCACGCCATCGACGAGATCACCCGCTGGAGTCAGGGGCGTCCGGCGCGAAATGAGATCACGAAGGACCGCCTTGACCGTCTCGCCTGACGTTGCACTGACCGCGGGGTCGCTCGCCGAACGGCTGATCGCCACGACCGTCGGACACGTTGAAACCCTGGCGACGTCGACGGCCTCGGGGCTTCGGCTCCCGGCGATCGACGCCGGCCATCCGGTGCTCGACGACGCGAGATCCGATCTGATCTATGTGCTCGGCCTCCTCCATGAGTGCGGTGTGGATTCAGTGGCCGGGGTAGATATCCGGGAGCACATTCCTCGATTGATCGCTGAGCTGGACCCGTCAAAGGTCGAGGCCTTCTTCTCCTACCGAGTCGGTGAGACCGTCTTGCGTTTGGGGGGTCTTGAGGCGATGCCGTCCAAGATCCGACAACACGTGCTGGACGCGGTCGACACGCCGGAAACTATCGCTCGGCTTGAGTCCGGAGATGCCATTCCCCCGAACTACGCCATCGTCGCCGCGCGTGTGTTGTTGGCTCAGGCTGCTCTCGAAGATCGCGATACCGGAGATCGGCTCGAGCGATTTGTTGGTCGTGCTCGCGACATGTTCGTCCAGCGTGACAACGGCTGGATTGATGACGGCATGGGCGCCTGGGTGCACTTCGACATCTACACGCCCGACATGTATCTGTTTGCCCAGCCCCTTCGTGACCGAATTGGGGATGTCTGGGCCATCGGCTTCGCCAATGTGCTCGACGATCTTGACGACATCGCGCAACCCGGCGGAGCGGTCGTGTGGGGTCGCTCGATTGGAGCGCTTGGACTGGCCATCACGGTTGAACTAGCGGCTGCTGCGAGCGCCCACAACCTGGGTGATCCACACAATCGGCATCGCTGGCTTGGCCGTGCGGTTGCCGCGCTCGACGAGTTGGACGGTTGGTTCCCCAACGGGGTGATCGCCGCACACCAGGGCCGTCGCACGATGGCTTATCGCGGTCCGGCTCGGCGTCTACAGATGACGCTCGACGTCTACGGCAAGTTCCTTCTCGCTGCGTTGGAATTTGGCCAGCGGCCTGAGGTGACCGGCGACGCAAACGTCTCGCTCAGGTCCGACCGCGATCGGCTGATCGTTTTCGACAAGGATCGCAACGCGGCACTGTGGACGGCGCGCTCTCGAGGCATCGAGTTGGCGTTGCCCATGATGATGGGGTTCTCGACCGACTACGCCCCCTCGCCGCGCAGCCCTGGCCTGTTCGAGCATCCAACGAGTGGTCATCCGTGCATGCTTCCGGTGATCAGCGGGGGCGAAGCCCCGCTCATCCCGTCCGGGCTGCCGGTAGCGATCGACCATTCGCCGGGCGGTCTCACCGTGAACCACAGCGGCTGGGGCCCAAACGGGTCCGACGTCGCCACGGCGAACGGCCAGCGAACCGCCACCTACGGACTCGAGGGCCGAACGCTGGTGGTCCACGAATCGTTGTCGTTCGAGGACGCGGTGGTCGGGTCGATCTCGATCTCGATTCCTGAGCTAGCCGACCGCCCCCTCGATGTCGAAGTCGACGGTGGGCGGAACCGACTTTCTCGTGTCGACACGAGCGGCATGACGCAGTGGCGCAGCTTCTGGAGCGAGATCGCTGCGGTCCATCAAATCGAGATCGACCCAGCGTCCACCGTCGATTTGACGTGGCGGGTCACCCCTCGGCTTCGGGTAGCCAGCACGATCACCGGGCATGCCTATGACGACGCGTTGTATCGGCCGCTCCAGGACCGGCTGGTGACAAGTAAAGCCGATCGTCCCAATTCACAGGGGCGAGTGCATGTCGATGACATCGATGTGTTGCACATGGCCTGGCCCGAATGGTGGAGCGGCGTGGATCCGTACCGCACCCGGCAGGTCCTCGACCAGGTACGGGCCGCCGGCGTGCGGATCGTGTGGACTCAACACAATCTTGAACCGCATCGGGCCAAGAATGACGATGCCCGCGCCTGCTATCAGATGTGGGCCGAAGCGTCCGACGCGGTGATTCATCACAGCCCATCGGGTATGGACGTTGCGCTCGGGCGATATCACTACGGCGCCAGTACCACGCATCACGTGATCCGCCACGGCCACTGGGGGGACCGCTATTTAGCCGCTCAGGAGACAACCCGCGAGGCGGTCGAGGCCGAGGAGGGCTGGGAGCCGTGCGCCCTCAGGCTGGCGGTGATCGGGGCACCGAGGGTCGAAAAGCAGTTGCAGTCCGTCGTCGATGCCGTGGTCGCGTCGGCTCGCGATGACATTCAGCTGGTTATCCGTCGAGACCGCGACACAGTGGTCCCCGTCGATGAACGGATCATGGCCGAGATGGGTCATGTCGAGGAGCGCCGGTACCACCGGCGCATGGCGGCCTACGACGCGGTCGTCATGCCGTTCACCCCGACCGGCATGCTTACGACAGGCACCGCCTTTGACTGCATCGGTGCTGGGGTGGCGGCCATCACCTCGGAGTGGGATTTCTTCGACGACACCTTCGCCGGCGGCGACATCCGATATGGCACCACCACCGAGGAACTCACCGCATGCATGGATGCGCTGACTCCCGAGCGACTCGCCGCGTCGGCGAATGCGATGACCGCCCTTCGTCGCACCCATGACTGGTCGGTGATTGCCGCCGACACGGCCGCTGTCCTCGAAGAGGTTGCACTCCGATGACCGAAACCCCCGCAATCATTCCGCGCCGCCGCATCACCGGCATGTCGGCGATTTTGCTGCCCCACCTCGATCCGCAGACGCCTGACTGGCCCGCGCTGGAAGCGCACATCGCCCGTACCCATGAGGCTGGACTCACCCCGGCCGTCAACATGGACACGGGCTACGTGCAGCTGATTGACGACTCCACTCGTGTGCGAGTGCTCGACTGCGCCGCCGAGGTCACGTCGGGCCGGTTCGTGGCCGGAGCGTTCGTGGCCGATGAGAACGGAGCCGAGTTCAGTCTCAGCGGGTACTCGTCGGCCGCAGCCGAGATCAGCAATCGCGGTGGCACGCCGGTCGTGTTTCCATCACATGGACTGAACGGGCACGGCGACGAAGGTTGGCTCGCCGGCTATCAGGCCATCGCTGGCGAGGTCGACCGGTTTATCGGATTCGAGCTGGGTCAAATGTTTGTGCCCTACGGCCGCATCGTCGGACTCGAGACCTACGCCGCCCTGCTCGAGATTCCTCAGTGCATCGGGGCGAAGCATTCGTCGCTTGATCGCACGCTGGAGTGGCAGCGCCTCGCACTTCGCGACGTTCACCGGCCCGATTTCATGGTCCTGACCGGCAACGACCTCGGCATCGACATGGTCATGTACGGCTCCGACTATCTCCTGGGGTTGTCGACGTTTGCCCCGGACCTGTTCGCGGCCCGAGACCATCATTGGGAGACGGGCGATCCCGCCTTTTACGAGCTCAACGACATGCTGCAATACCTTGGCCATTTCACCTTTCGGCCTCCGACGCCCGGCTACCGGCACAACGCCGCCACATTCATGCAGCTTCGAGGATGGGCGAGCGGTGACGCCGTGCCGGCTGGCGCGCCCCTGCGACCTGCCTCTGACCGAGCGGTTCTGGCCGACATCGCTGAGCGCCTGGGAGTGCTGGCGTGAGGTACACGCAGGTCAAGAACCTCACGTCGATCGAGTCCTTGCGTGACCACGCGGCCGGGCTCGGAATCTCACTGCCTGTTGATGACCGGGCAGACCCAGATGGTGTGTTGTCGACGCTGGCGTCGTTCATTGACGGGTCGGCGGGCATGTTCACATCCCCGAATCGGTTCGCCATCCTTCCAATGGAAGGGTGGGACGCGAGTCTCAGTGGGGGCATCACGGATCTCGTGCGGCGGCGCTGGCAGCGATTCGCGGGAAGTGGGGCGGGCTTGGTCTGGGCTGAAGCCACGGCGGTGCGACCCGACGGACGGGCCAACCCCAACCAGTTGGTGCTGAGCGGCGAGACCGCGGAGGGCTTCGCTGCGCTGCGTGGCGGGTTCGTTGATAGTCAGGTTGTTGGTCTTCAGCTCACTCATTCGGGCCGCTACTGTCGCCCAGAGGGGGCTCCGGCACCTCGGACTGCATATGAGCATCCGTACTTGGATGGCCCGTCGGGGGCGGACGCGACATCGGTGCTGAGCGATGATGAACTCGACGAACTCGTCGGCGATTTTGTCGCTGCAGCTCACCTGGCGAATCAGGCTGGCTTCGATTTTGTGGATGTGAAGGCTTGTCACGGCTATCTGGGGCACGAACTGTTGAGCGCCCATGATCGACCCGGCAGATACGGGGGTGATCTCATGGGGCGCACTCGGTTCTTTCGGCGCATCGTCGAAGGCATCCGCCGAGAGATACCGGGGCTCGCGGTTGGGCTGCGCTTGTCGGTGTTCGACCTGATGCCGTTCATGCCAGGTGACGGCCATGTGGGGCAGCCCGTCAACGACCACACGTCCTATCCACACGCGTTTGGTGGTGACGGCACCGGTCTGGGCGTCGATCTATCCGAAACCCATGCACTGATGGAGATCGTGGCGGATCTTGGTATCGGGTTGGTGTGCACGACTGCCGGGAGTCCGTACTACGTCCCGCATGTGCAGCGGCCAGCGTTCTTCCCGCCGTCGGACGGTTACCGGCCACCGGAGGATCCGCTGGTCGGCGTGGCCCGGCAACTCAGCGCCACCGCGGAGCTCGCGCACGCCCATCGGAAGATCACGTTCGTGGGCTCGGGTTACTCCTACCTCCAGCAGTGGTTGCCGGAGGTGGCCCAAGCGGTTGTTTCTGCCGGCGATGCGGCACTGGTTGGTCTTGGTCGCATGGTGTTGTCGTACCCCGGCATGCCGGCCGATGTCTTGGCCGGGCGTGGGGTTCAGACTCGCCTGGTTTGTCTAACGTTCAGCGATTGCACCACCGCTCCTCGTGCCGGACTGGTGTCGGGATGCTTCCCGATCGACCCGTTCTACAAAGAGCATCCCCAGCGGGTGGAACTTGCCGCAGTGAAGAAGCAGCTCAGAACGTCCTAGGCGTCGTCGGTCTGACAGAACTCGTCGTAGCGGTCGTCTGTCATCGGATACTCAACGAGTGTCTCGGGATTGAAGACGGATCGTTGGGCGCCGAAAATGTCGCCGAGGTAGACGTGGATCGCTCGAGCCGGCTGGCCGACGGGTGCGCTGATGGCGTGGATCCCGCGGGCCCCGAGCGCCATCACATCCCCGGGTTCAAGCACTCGACCGGCAGTGGGGGCGATGCCATCGTCGGTGCGTGTCCAAAATCGTTGTTTTTCAGCGCCTTCGAACACGCCGATGACGACGTTCATGTTGTGGTCGTGGGGTGGCTGGATGGAGCCAGGGAGGGTGTCGAGTACCAGGATGGTGAGGTGTTCGTCGTGGTGGGCCACGTGCTCGCCGCCGAGACGGAAACCGCATGCACTCGTCTCGATCTCCTCATCAGAAAAGTGAGGTACCTGTGCGGCGAGGGCAGCCGGATCGGCGAAAAGGTCACGCATTGCTGTGTTGATGGCGTTGGCAGGCGACTCCGCGCCGAGGGCCGTCTTGCACGTGTTGATGAGTTCTTCGATAACCGCTGGCGTCTGCATGACGCTGAAGTTTAGGGCGCAGGTGATCCCCGACGTATGCGCTGGCTGAGTGGGTGGGCGCGCGCGTCGGGTTCATTGGGCGCATTTGAGGGTGGGACCAGTGCGGAGATTCAATTCTCGACCAGTTGGTGACGTGTTCCCGAGGACTGGCAACGACCGCGACGTTCGTGAAGTTCTCGAACGGTTACTTGGTTAGCGGAAGTGATGAGATGCCTTTCGAACCCTGGGCCTTGATGATCAATGGCGTCGGGTGGGACTTATTCGTCAACGTCAAATGCGCTCGTCGCCCGTTGCAACGCATCAGCTACGGAGGTGACATCGGCGACCGTCAGTGCGTCGAGTAGGTGCCGCCGGACAGAGCGAACGTGGTTCGGTGCAATGCGTGTGATGGTGTCGAGCCCTTCGTCGGTGAGCACGGCAAAGATGCTGCGCTTGTCGTGTTCGCAGGGCTCACGGCGCACGAGGCCTCGTTTGCTCAGGCGATCGATACGAAGGGTGAGGCCACTCTTGGACGCGACGAGTCGTTCGCTCAGATCGCTCATGCGTAGCTGTCGTTCGGGATGCTCGCTCAGGTGCACGAGTACCTCGTAGTCATCGAAGCCAAGCTGCGAATCAGCCTTCAGGTCGCCCTCAACGCGATGGAGGACGCCAGAGGACACGTCGATGAATGCTCGCCACATTCTGGCCTCTTCGTTTGTCAGCCATGGGGTCCCTGCCATGCAGCGAATTCTATCAGCGGGCTGGTTGGTTAGTTCATGTGCGAACTATACAGTTCACCAATGAACCATATAGTTCACTAATGAACTACACCCACAAAGGACCTCATATGACCGCAATAGAGACCACCCCAACCCTCACCCCTGGAAAATGGACCATCGAGCCAGCACACTCCGAAGTCGCGTTCAGCGTCCGTCACCTTGGACTCACGAAGGTCAACGGCCGCTTCAACTCCTTCAGCGGGACCGTTACCATCGCCGACGACCTCAGTGCCGCAGCCGTTGAAGCAACAATCGACCTGTCGTCGGTCGACACCAATAACGCAAACCGAGACGGCCACCTGCAAAGCGGTGACTTCTTCAACGCCGAGACTCATCCGGTTATGACCTTCACGTCATCGTCGACTACCGGAGACGCCATGATTGGCGACCTTACAATCGCGGGCATTACCAAGACGGTGGAACTCGATCTTGAGTTCCACGGCGTGGCGGTCGACGGATACGACACGATCCGCGCCGGCTTCAGTGCCAGCGGCAAGATCAACCGCAGCGACTTCGGAATCACCTTCAATGCACCACTTGGACTCGACGGCGCGTTGGTAAGCGACGCGGTCAAGATCAACCTCGAAATCCAAGCCGTACCCGTCACCTAGGGCCTCGCTCGGGCCGACTGAAACCGCTGTCTGCCAGGAGTACTGGCAGGCGGCGGCTTTAGCGCTGGCCTGGCCGCGTCAGTCACCAGCGTTTGTCCAGCGGGTAGCGGCGTTCGCCGACTACAAGCTCGCCCAGGTTTCGACAGGAGCCCCACGATGAAGGATTGGATCGATCAGGATCTGTGCCCGGGCGAATACATCTTCATCGAGGTCCAGCTGGGACTCACTGGTGCGGATCGTTTTTGCCTTCAGACCAACGACGCAGGTTCTCGAACGGGTAGATCCCGGTTGAGTGGCCATCGTTCCAAGTGATGTTGATACCCCAGGCGCCGTGGAACCGGGCATCTGAGATCGCCAGCGTCGTTGGGCCACTTCCAAGGGGCCACGAGGTTTGGCCTCGGTCCCGAAGATCTCGACAGGTGGCGCAAGGGCACCCCAAGCGAAGTTCATCCAGTACGAACGTCGCGACATGGCCGTCCGCGAAGCTGGCGGTGATCCCTTGCTCACGCTCGACGACCAGATCCACAAGTTCGTAGCGTTCCTCCACACTCCCAGTCTGCCCGATTCACCGGCCAGGACGCGAAACCGCTGCCTGCCGGGATCCAGCAGTGGTGGCGGAAGTGATGCGATGTCTTTCGAACTCAAACGGACGCCCTTGATCGTCGGCTGCGGTCGCGGGTTCAATACTCGCAAGGTGCACCTAAGGCGACGATTCTTGAACCGTCGGATGCCGGATGTGAAGTAGTTGCTTGATCCGCGTTCAACGACCGGCGGACGAGCCCGAGGCGCCGTCCGCTTGTGTCGTGGGGTTCATCCTTGGCCCCGGCGCAGGTTTCGCGCACGATTGTTTGAAACGGCGGCGAGTAGGTTCTGGTAATGCGGGTCAAGGTGGCGGTAGTCGTAGTTGCGGTCATTGCGACCGTGTTGAGCACCTCGCCACAATCAAGCGAGGCCTATTCTCCCTACGAGAACATCACTGACTGTGGAAGCGAGGTCAAGTTCGCGTTTGATGGGCCGCATTGGACGAACGGCAGCAGCGACATCAGGCCAAACGCACGGCAGTACATCAATTCCTGGGAGGCGGAATACAACCATAACGGGACCCGGGTAGTCGATATGGTCGAGTCGTTTGGCGAGATCGTTCTCCAGTATCACAATCCGTCGCACTTCAGTTCCACAACAACTTTCGGCCATGCACACGCCTGTACCGGCATTCACCTGAACAACGCCTACGCCGCAAATTTCGGATCCATACCAGCAACCTGGTGGGATGATTTTCGAGCCGTCCTCCAACACGAGTTCGGTCATGTAATGGAGATGGAACACACCGGCGACGACGACACATTCGACGGACGTACTCCTATCATGTCGACCTGTGTGTCCTCGTTTGAGACTGGCGGCGTACGTACGATCAGTCAGGACGACACTCAGAACCTTCAACACCAGACCGGGATCCTCACGCCGCAGACCATGACGGCGAACCTCGGGTTCAATCGGGGCACGTCCTACTTCGCCAAGTCCGGGTCAACACAATGGTTCGTCGATAGCAGTGTGCGTCTTCAGTGGCGGCCCAACACCAACCCGAGTGGCTACTTCTACCAGACGACTGCTGCAGCACGGGCGACGGCCGAGTCAGGCAACCAGTCGTACCGTGCGCGGATCAATTGGGCTCGAGTTGCCTGGGGCAATCCTGGGACGGTCTATGTTCGCCTCTACGCTCGCCCGGTCACCTACGGAGACCAGACCGCCAGCTGTGCCTATGAGAGCGGCTGGGACCAGAACTCCCTTCGGACTCCGGGGCCGTGGTACTACAAGGCTGGTGCGAGCGCGTTCAGCAGCGGGGCGCCGACAAGCCTTGCGACGCAGGACACACTCGCCGCCACTATGACGTCGCAGTTTGTAGATCTTCAGATCCGTGTCACTCATTCGATTAAGTGGTACTCCGGTGTGAGCCAATACGTGGCGTTCGACAATGTTCGAGTCCGATGCGCTGGCGGGGGGACCCATTGCTCTTAGTAACGAATCTCATGACCCGAGGCTGGCGGTCGTGGCGACGACTGGCTGCCTCGATCGCCATCGGCGTCGTTGCGGCTTCGTCGTGTAGCCATGCCCCGTCAGAATCCACCGGAAGCAGCGGTAAGACGGCGGTGCCGGCCGAAGTTGACGCCGGAAGTCCAGGAGCGACTGAGGATGGCTCGGGCGAACAAGAGTCTCCAGCGATTGAAGACCAACCCAGTGACTGTGTTCTTGCTTCGTCGCTCCTCGCGACTGACTTGATCAGGATCACTTCGTCGGACGCGGTGGCGGTGGTGCCTCATGATGGAGAGGGATAAGATCCCCCAGCTGCCAATGCTCAGCTTCAGCTCGGCAATGGTGCTTCAATCGAGTTCACGGAGGCATCGGACATCGGGATCGAAGATCAGCTCGAACTTGAGATGTTCTTTGACAGCGATGTTGCGGCACTCAAGCAGGCGTTGACAGCTCCAGAAGGCCTATTCCTGCTCGGTCTGCGACTTCCGACCGTCGGGCCATACTTCGTTGGGATGCTACGGATCGACGGTGCCAGCATCGAAGGCTGGGACGACTGCCACGACGAGTGGCGAGATGTCACTTCGAACTTTGGACGTGCGTCCAGCGCGATCGGCGGTTCCGAACCCTTGGACACACTGAGGCTCATTTCTGAGGACAAGACCGGGATGCTGGCAGAGGAGTTCGCGCTTGCCTGGCAACCCGATCAACAAATCGCGTCCTGGACCGACAGGCGACCAGATCAGCGATACTTCACCGACCCCGACGCACCCCAAGATATTCGCGACCAACTAGAGGCCAGGCGCATCGAGCTGGCTTACACCGGGCCGAGGATGATCGGCTCACCACTCGCGGTCTGCCCGAGGCAGAACCAGGCTGTCAGCGGCTACTGCGTATCATTGGAAGTGCTTTCGATCGACGAGCGGATTGTCCTTGAGATTCCCGCCATGCCGGAAACCCCAATCGAACTCTGGATCCATGACGAGCGCGCCGAGCCAGCTGGTCCCCACAAGGGACCGTTCGCTGTGATCGTCGACGCATCGCTCGGATCGCGTGTTGAGATCGTCTTCCCCGGGGATGACACAACGTTCGCTGATGCTTCAGCTGAGGATCAAGCTGGCAAACTCGAGTGGGCGATCAAACCGTCCGATGAGACCTTGTTGGCCGACCCAGAGGCGGCCGGCGTCGACCTAGTCGGTGGGGCGAGCCCCGTCGAACCGTAGGGGTCGTCACCAAATCTGGTACTCCAGCACAGCGGGCGGCCTCGCTGTCAACCATGTAAGAGGTGGGCCTCGCCAGGCTCGCTCGGAGTCGTCCATTCGGGGCTTTGCGTCACCCACTCCCGAGGGAAGAGCGGAAGGCAATATCCGTACTACTTCTGCGTCGGCCGGCACCAGAAGCGCACCACCTGCATGCTGACCCATCGACCGATCGCCCTAGTTGAAGCACAGATCGAAGAGCACTACAGGCTGGTGCAGCTCAGCGCAGACGGACTCGATGCCACCGCCGACGCAATCCGCACGGCAATCGCTGAGCAGCAAAAGGACGTGCAGGACGAACGCCGCCGCCAACAAGAGCGACTACTCCAGCTGGACGATGAGCGCTCCAAGCTCCTTCAGGCCCACTACGCCCACGCAATCCTGCTGGATCTGATGAAACGAGAACAAGAACGCATCGCTGCAGCGATGAAGGCAGCTGAGGTCTCACTGGCCTCCACAGAGTTCACTGCCGAGCAGGTCGGGCAGACCATCACCAAGGCCGTCGCCTTCGCCAGCAACTACCACCAGGCCTACTCGAACGCTTCGCCGACGGTACGGCGACAGATGAACCAGGCCCTATTCGCTCGGATCGCAGTCACCGAGGACGGCGTGATCGAATGGGAGTACACCCAGCCCTTCGCTCTGCTCATGGCAGCACACGGCGTGTCTGGCCCAATCGTGGACGGTGTCAGTTCAGCATCGCGACATGACGTGATCGATGGAGCCAGACGAAATCGAGCCAAAGCGCCATGCAAGAAGAAAGACCCGAGCTGGTTGGCTCGGGTCTTTCCTACGTTGTGTTCGAAAGAAGCACGTTTGGCGGAAGGTAAGGGATTCGAACCCTTGGTAACACGAAGTGCTACAACGGCTTTCGAGGCCGCCCCTTTCGTCCGCTCAGGCAACCTTCCGGCAACGAGGCTAGCGGTCAACCGGCGTTTGGCGGCGGCTGAACCAATGCCTCAGCGGCGCGCTGCGAAGAAGTCCGTCAGTAGGGAAGCGCACTCTTCGCCCCGCACGCCGTGCTGGACCTCGAACTCGTGGTTGAGACGAGGGTCGGTACCGAAGTGATACAGCGATCCGCATGCACCCGCCTTCATGTCGGCGGCACCGAAAACCACTCGTTCAACCCGAGCTTGCTGGATGGCGCCGGCACACATCGGGCACGGTTCGAGTGTCACGACCACCGTTGCATTCGTCAGCCGCCACGATCCGATTGCCGCCGCGGCATCGCGAATAGCGAGGAGTTCGGCGTGTGCGGTTGGGTCACTGGTGAGCTCGCGTTCGTTGTGCCGACTTGCGACCACCTCACCATCGATCACGACGAGCGCCCCGACAGGCACATCGCCGTGCGCGGTCGCAGCCTTGGCCTCGGTGATCGCCAGGGCCATTAGTTCGGCATCGTCAAGAGAGGTAGTGGCCGGGTTTTCACTCACGCCGCGACTGTAGCGGGGACATCCTTTGACCCGGCCCTCGATTCACACCATCCGTTGCGTGGTCAGAGCCCTACATAGTCGTCGTAGCCGCGATCACCCCAATAGTCGCGGCCCGGTTCGCGGCGAAACTGGATGACGCCGATGCGTTTGAGTTGCTTGATGCCGTACTTCAGCGGGGTTGCTAACCGGAGTGGCGCGCCGTGGGCGTCGTCGAGTGGCTGGTCGATCATGTCGTAGGCCAGCAACGTCTGGCGATGGCGCATCGTGGCCATGTCCATGCTCACGTAGTACTTGCTGTCGGGGGTTTCCATGCCAACGTCGGTGATCGCGCCGTCGATTCGATCGGCGTAGAGGTTGAGGAAGTCTGAGAACCGAGCGCCACCCCAGTTGGTGACCTGGGCCCAGCCCTCGATGCACTTGTGTTCGAT